>NZ_CADFEO010000010.1:0-309371 GCF_902833075.1 Burkholderia sp. BCC0405 | reverse complement strand
AGGACGTCGCGCAGACGGTGCTGTTCCTGTCGGCCTTCCCGAGCGCCGCGCTCACGGGCCAGTCGTTCATCGTCAGCCACGGCTGGTTCATGCAGTGATGCGGGGGCGGGCGGGGTAGCTGCCCGCCGGCGAATGGCATAAAAAAACGCACTCCGTAGAGTGCGTTTTCATTTTGGCAGGGCGGGGCCGATGACGGCTGCCGCCTGCTCAAGCCGCGTTACTTCAGGACGGCTGCGATCGCATTGGCGACTGCGTCGAGGTTACGCGTGTTCAGTGCTGCGACGCAGATCCGGCCCGTGCCGACCGCATAGATGCCGAACTCGTCGCGCAGGCGATCGACTTGCGCCGAGGTCAGGCCCGAATACGAGAACATCCCGCGCTGTGCGTTGATGAAGCCGAAGTCGCGATCGACGCCGCTTGCCTTCAGGCGCTCGACGAGACCGTTGCGCATCGCGCGGATGCGATCGCGCATTTCACCGAGTTCCTGCACCCACGAAGCGTGCAGTTCCGGCGATGCGAGCACCGCTGCGACCACGGCGCCGCCATGGGTCGGCGGGTTCGAGTAGTTCGTGCGGATCACGCGCTTCAGTTGCGACAGCACGCGCGTTGCCTCTTCCTTGCTCGACGTAATGATCGACAGTGCGCCGACGCGCTCGCCGTACAGCGAGAACGACTTCGAGAACGACGACGACACGAATGCGTTCAGGTCGGCCGCGGCAAACAGGCGCACGGCAGCAGCATCGGCCTCGATGTTCTCGCCGAAGCCCTGGTAGGCCATGTCGAGGAACGGCACGAGGTTGCGCGCCTTCACGACGTCGACGATCTGCTGCCATTGCGCGTCGGTCAGGTCCACGCCGGTCGGGTTGTGGCAGCACGCGTGCAGCACGACGACCGTACCTGCCGCGTAGCCGTTCAGTGCCGACAGCATGCCTTCGAAGTTCACGCCGTTGGTGGCAGCGTCGTAATACGGGTACGCAACGACTTCGAAACCGGCCGCTTCGAACAGCGCGCGATGGTTTTCCCAGCTCGGATCGCTGATCGCGACCTTCACGTTCGGGTTCACGGTACGCAGGAAGTCGGCGCCGATCTTCAGCGCGCCCGTGCCGCCCAGTGCCTGGGCCGTGACCACTCGACCTGCCGCGATCAGCGGCGAGTCGTTGCCGAGCAGCAGTTTCTGCACGGCCGCATCGTAGGCGGCGATGCCGTCGATCGGCAGGTAGCCGCGCGGCAGGCCGGCCTCGACACGCACCTTCTCCGCTTCGCGAACCGCGCGCAGCAGCGGAATCTTGCCTTCTTCGTTCGTGTACACACCGACGCCGAGGTTGACCTTGGTCGGACGCGCATCGGCGTTGAAGGCTTCGTTCAGGCCCAGGATCGGGTCGCGGGGAGCAAGCTGGACAGCGGAGAAGAGCGACATGATGATTCGGCAGTAGTGAAAAGAGGGTCAGGCTTTCAACGGGCGGGGCGCGCGCGGCGGACCGCGCGCAGGCAGGCACGACGCCGGAAAGCGCAGCAGCCTGACATTGTAGCGAATTCGTGCAGGCGGGGGCGACGAATCGGCGGCGAAATTCGGCGGCAAATCGAGATGCCGGGCGGCGGCCGCACGTCAGGAGCCGACAGCAGTTCGCGAGGCCGCGAAGCGCTAGAATGCTTTCTTTGCCCTCGCTCCGGCCGCATTCCATGTCCGAACATAAAGCCGAAACCGGCGACGCGCTCGACGAATCGAAATTCGTGACCTTCGAAGGGTCGCCATTCCAGCTCTATCAACCGTATCCGCCCGCAGGCGATCAGCCGACCGCCATCGAGACGCTCGTCGAAGGGGTCGAGGACGGTCTCTCGTTCCAGACGCTGCTCGGCGTGACGGGCTCGGGCAAGACCTTCACGATGGCGAACACGATCGCGCGGCTCGGCCGCCCGGCGATCGTGTTCGCGCCGAACAAGACGCTCGCCGCGCAGCTCTACTCGGAATTTCGCGAGTTCTTCCCGCGCAACGCGGTCGAGTATTTCGTCTCGTACTACGACTATTACCAGCCTGAAGCGTACGTGCCGCAGCGCGACCTGTTTATCGAAAAGGACTCGTCGATCAACGAGCACATCGAGCAGATGCGGCTGTCGGCGACGAAGAGCCTGATGGAGCGCCGCGACGTCGTGATCGTCGCGACGGTGTCGGCGATCTACGGTATCGGCAACCCGTCCGAATACCACCAGATGATCCTGACCCTGCGCGCCGGAGACAAGCTCGGCCAGCGTGACGTGATCGCGCGGCTGATCGCGATGCAGTACACGCGCAACGAGCAGGATTTCCAGCGCGGCACGTTCCGCGTGCGGGGCGACACGATCGACATCTTCCCGGCCGAACACGCGGAGCTGGCCGTGCGCGTCGAACTGTTCGACGACGAGGTGGAGACGCTGCAGCTGTTCGACCCGCTGACGGGGCGCGTGCGGCAGAAGATCCCGCGCTTTACCGTGTATCCGTCGTCGCACTACGTGACGCCGCGTGACACCGTGATGCGCGCGGTCGAGACGATCAAGGACGAATTGCGCGAACGCCTCGAGTTCTTCCACCGCGACGGCAAGCTCGTCGAGGCGCAGCGTCTCGAGCAGCGCACGCGCTTCGACCTCGAGATGCTGCAGGAGCTCGGCTTCTGCAAGGGCATCGAGAACTACTCGCGGCATTTCTCGGGCGCGGCGCCCGGCGATCCGCCGCCGACCCTCGTCGACTACCTGCCGCCCGATGCGCTGATGCTGCTCGACGAATCGCACGTGCTGATCGGCCAGTTGAACGGCATGTACAACGGCGATCGCGCGCGCAAGGAAAACCTCGTCAACTACGGGTTCCGGTTACCGTCGGCGCTGGACAACCGGCCGCTCAAGTTTCCGGAGTTCGAACGCAAGATGCGCCAGGTCGTGTTCGTGTCGGCCACGCCGGCAGACTACGAGAAGCGCGTGACCGGGCAGATCGCGGAGCAGGTCGTGCGGCCGACGGGCCTCGTCGATCCGGAAATCGAAGTGCGGCCGGCGAGCTCGCAGGTCGACGACGTGCTGGCCGAGATCAACGCGCGCGTGAAGGCCGAGGAGCGCGTGCTGATCACCGTGCTGACGAAGCGCATGGCCGAGCAGCTCACCGAGTTTCTCGCCGATCACGGGGTCAAGGTGCGTTACCTGCACAGCGACATCGACACGGTCGAGCGCGTCGAGATCATCCGCGACCTGCGGCTCGGCACGTTCGACGTGTTGGTCGGGATCAACCTGCTGCGGGAAGGGCTCGACATTCCCGAGGTGTCGCTCGTCGCGATCCTCGATGCGGACAAGGAAGGCTTCCTGCGCGCGGAGCGCTCGCTGATCCAGACGATCGGCCGCGCGGCGCGGAACGTGAACGGCAAGGCGATCCTCTACGCGGACAACATGACCGAGTCGATGAAGCGTGCGATCGGCGAGACCGAGCGGCGCCGTGCGAAGCAGATCGCGCACAACGAAAAGATGGGCATCACGCCGCGCGGTGTCGTGAAGCGCATCAAGGACATCATCGACGGCGTCTACAACGCGGACGAGGCACGCGCCGAGCTGAAGGAAGCGCAGCAGCGCGCGAAATTCGAGGACATGTCGGAAAAGCAACTCGCCAAGGAAATCAAGCGCCTCGAGAAGCAGATGGCCGACTACGCGAAGAACCTCGAGTTCGAGAAGGCCGCCGCGACCCGCGACCAACTTGCGCTGCTGCGTGAGCGCGTGTTCGGTGCGAACGTCGGCGATCACGTCAACGGCGGCCGGTAAATCTTGCCAAACGTCACCCAGACCCTGCGGTAGCGAGCCTGTATGCCTTGTCGGATCAGGGGTTTACACGGCTCCCAGTTTGTTCCGAAACAGGTTCGGTGCTAAACTTCGCCATTATTGAGAATTGTTCGCATTAACGTTCTTCGTCGCGTTAGTGTTTTCAGTGGGCCGGCCTGGCGTCGGTCCACATGGTTCCAGATCAAATAACAAGGAGTGTCCATGTTGGGTTCTTCGTTCATCCGCACGACGGTTGCGGTAGCGGCGGCGCTTGCCGCGATGTCGGCCTCGGCTGCCGAATATCCGATCGGCAAGCAGCAGATCCAGGGCGGCATGGAAATCGGCGCGGTGTACCTGCAGCCGATCACGATGGATCCGGAAGGGATGATGCGCAAGGCGTCGGATTCCGACATCCACCTCGAGGCCGATATCCATGCGGTCAAGAACAACCCGACGGGTTTCGCGGAAGGCGACTGGATGCCGTACCTGCAGGTCACGTACAAGCTGACGAAGCAGGGCGACACGAAGTGGAAGGCGGAAGGCGACCTGATGGGCATGGTCGCGAGCGACGGCCCGCACTACGGCGACAACGTGAAGCTGAACGGCCCGGGCAAGTACCACCTGACGATGGTCGTCAAGCCGCCGATGCAGACGGGCCATATGGCGTTCGGCCGTCACATCGACAAGGAAACGGGCGTGGGCGCATGGTTCAAGCCCATTACCCTCGAGTACGACTTCCCGTTCGCCGGTATCGGCAAGAAGGGCGGTTACTGATCGGTGGCACCACGGACGGCGTGCCGTCGGCGTAGAGAACCCAGAATGAAAATTCCCCAGAAAATCGTTGCCGCAGCTGCTGCGTTGTGGCTTGCCGGCGCAGCGTACGCTGCCGATCTGCCGACGTTCAAGCTCGAGATGGCGGACGGCAAGCTGAATCCCGCCCGCATCGAAGTGCCGGCCGGCCAGCGTTTCAAGATCGAGATCAAGAACACCGGCAAGGGCGCCGCCGAATTCGAGAGCGTGCAACTGCGCAAGGAGAAGGTGCTCGCGCCGGGCGCCGATTCGTTCGTGGTCGTCGCACCGTTGTCACCGGGCGAATACAAGTTTTTCGACGATTTCCACCAGCAGGCGCAGGGCGTGATCGTCGCGAAGTAATGCGTTTTATCTGCGCGCGGGCATACCTGCCCGATGTACTGCGCGTCAGGAGGTATCGATGGGTCAGATCTTGTTCATCGTCTGGCGGGAGAGCGTCGAAGCGCTGCTCGTCGTCGGCATTCTCTATGCATGGCTGAAAAACGGTGACGACGACGCGCGCCGCGGCCTGCCTTTCCTCTGGATCGGCGTCGGTGTCGGCCTGCTGATGGCCGTCGGCCTCGGTGCCGCACTGGTCGGTTTCACCGAAGTGCTGTCCGGCGACGCGCAGGACTACTTCCAGACCGCCATGGTGCTGATCGCATGCGTGCTGATCGTGCAGATGGTGCTGTGGATGCGCCGGCACGGCCGCACGCTGAAGCGCGACATGGAGCAATCGCTGCAGCAGAGCACACGCGATTCGAACTGGTGGGGCGTCGCGGTGCTGGTCGCGCTTGCGATCGCGCGCGAAGGCAGCGAGACGGTGATCTTCCTGTACGGTCTCGGTTTTGGCCAGTCGGGCCACGTCGACGGCAGCCAGATGCTCGCGGTCTTGATCGGCCTAGGTCTTGCATTCTTCACGTTCTATCTGCTGCAGCTCGGCGGCAAGTACTTCTCGTGGCGGCATTTCTTCCGCGTCACCGAAGTGATGCTGCTGTTCCTCGGCGCGGGCCTGTTCCAGACCGGCGTCGACAAGTTGATCGACAAGGAAATCCTGCCGCTCGGCATTTCGCAGGTGTGGGACACATCCGCGATCCTCGATGATTCGGGCACGTTCGGCTCGCTCGTCGCAACGCTGACCGGCTATCGTGCACACCCGGCACTGACCAACCTGGTTGCCTATGCCGTGTACTGGGCGGTGGTGTGGCTGCTGATGAAGCGCGCGAGCCGTCGTCCGGCCGTCGCGGCAGGTCGCGCGGCATGAGCGTTGTCGCCGCAGGCAAGCAGGGCTGGCTCGCGCAGGCCGGCCAGTGGATGCAGCGGCACGGCCCGCTGATCCGCGGCATCCAGTGGGCCGTCGTCGCCGTCTATGCGTTCCTGATCATCGTGCCGGCGGTGTTGCCGCTGCCGGACGACTCCGCACACCTGTGGAGCAACCTCACGCTGATCGCGCAGTTCACGTTCTGGGGCATCTGGTGGCCGTTCGTGCTGCTGTCGATGGTGATGCTCGGCCGCGTCTGGTGCGGCGTGCTGTGCCCGGAAGGCGCGCTCACCGAATTCGCCAGCAAGTTCGGCCGCGGCGGCCCGATTCCGCGCTGGATACGGTGGGGCGGCTGGCCGTTTGTCGCGTTCGGGCTCACGACGATCTACGGGCAGATGGTGAGCGTGTACCAGTACCCGCTCGCGGTGCTGTTCGTGCTCGGCGGCTCGACCGTCGGCGCGATCGTGATCGGCGTGCTGTACGGCCGCGAGAAGCGCGTGTGGTGCAAGTACCTGTGCCCGGTCAACGGCGTGTTCGGGTTGCTCGCGCGGCTCGCGCCGATGCGCTACAAGGTCGACGAGGATGCATGGCGCCGTTCGTACAAGAACGGCGAGCATGGCCATCGCGTGATTCCGATCAACTGCGCGCCGCTCGTGCCGTTGCGTAACATGAAGGGCGCGGCGGACTGCCACATGTGCGGCCGCTGCAGCGGGCATCGCGATGCGATCTCGCTGTCGTTGCGCTCGCCGTCCGACGAAGTCGTGAACCTCGGGGCGCAGCAGGCGAACCCGTGGGACACCGCGCTGATCCTGTACGGCCTGCTCGGCGTCGCGATCGGTGCGTTCCACTGGACCGTCAGCCCCTGGTTCGTGCAGATCAAGCAATGGCTCGCGGGCTGGCTGATCGACCATGACATCACGTGGCCGCTCGAGACCAATGCGCCGTGGTTCCTGCTCACCCACTACCCGGATCGCAACGACGTGTTTTCCTGGCTCGACGGGGGGCTGGTCGTCAGCTATATCGTCGGCACGGGGCTCGTGTACGGCACGGCGCTGCTGATGCTGCTGGCCGGCGCCACGCTGATGCTCGGTCGCTTCGATCGCGTACGGCTGCATCATCTTGCGCAGGCGTTGATCCCGATCGCGGGTGCGGGCGTATTTCTTGGCCTGTCGGCCACGACACTGTCGCTGCTGCGTGCCGAGCATGTGCCGCTCGGCTGGGCGGCCGATGTGCGCATCGCGATCCTGGTCGGCGCCAACGCATGGAGTGCGTGGCTCGCGTGGAACGTGACGGGGCGCTATGCGGCCTGGCCGCGCCGGCTTGCGGCGTTCGCGTGGTTCGCCGTCGGGCTTGCCGTCATCGACAGCGCATGGTGGTTGATGTTCTGGGGTTTCTAAGCGGATCGCGTGCCGCTTCGGCGGTCAGGCATCGATGCGGTAACGAACCTGGGCGGCATGCTTCACGCATTGGCCGCCCAAACAAAAAAGCGACACGTCGAAGGACGTGTCGCTTTTTTTCTTCCTTGTGCGAGAACCAAAAAAGTGGCTTGGCTTGCTGCAACGGCTGCTTGAGTGTGTTTGCACGAAGGGGTCTAGATCTCGCGTGCAAGCCGTTACGCTGGCTACTGCCCAACACCTCTCAGGGAGGTGGTCCCCACAATACTCTGTCGTTACTTCGTCAGGATCAGTTTGCCCAGCCGTGTGGCGCGCAACTGATAGGTCTCTCCGTTATGCGCGATGCTGACGTGGCTTTGGCCTTGCAGCAGCGTATCGCTGCTGACGACCCGCGTGCCTGCATCGCGGTTGCCGACGGGTTTCGCCGGCGTGGTGACCGCTGCCGTCTTGTGACGGCTGCTGCCTGCGGTGCCGGTCGTGCGGCGCAAGGTCAGCGTGGTCGGGCGCATGGTGTCGGTCATTCGGTTGATCGGTGACTGTCGATACGATGGAATGAATTCTAAATGATAACTATTCCCATTTACAAAAACTCTTTATCGATCAAGATGGCGAATCTGATAGCTTGAATCAAAGAGGCGACCTGCAGGCCGCCATCGGGTTCAGTGCAGCGGATCGGGGTCCTTGCGGCCCTGCGCGTACTCGCGGATCAGGCGGACCGTGTCGATATCCGATGTGCGGTACGCTTCCTTGACGATCCCGTGCGTCTGACGAGCGTCTTCGCTGTCGTCCGTGACGACCAGCGTCGTGCGGTATTCGAAACGCAGGAACAGCTCGTGGTCGTCACGCTCCTCGATCGTCATCGTCAGCGAGCCGCCAATCTCGCCGTCGGCGGCGCGGATGTCGTAGCGGACCTGCTGGTTCGGCGTGAACGTGACGTGGTCGCGCACGGTCGCGTGACCGTAGTGCAGTTCACGTTCGAGCGTCGTGTCCGTCCGTTCGTGGACGACGCAGCTGTCGAGGCCGAGCACGAACAGTTGCGGCTGTTCTGCGCGCAGCACGAGACCTTCCCAGAGCTGTTCGCGGGTGAGGGGCGGCACGGCCGGATCGTCGGAATTGATCTGGATCAGATGTTCGAAGTTCAAGGGGACGGGTTCCTTCTGGTGGCAGGCGGCCACGTGGTTCGAGAAATCAATTGTGACGCAAAACGGGCGGTTTTGCGGCGCCTGCGCGCCCGTCCATGTGTCAGGCTTCGATGCGGCCCATGCGACCGGTCTGGTAGTCGGCGACCGCCTGCCGGATCTCTTCCTCGGTATTCATCACGAAAGGGCCGTAGCGGACGATCGGCTCGTTGAGCGGTACGCCGCCGATCAGCAGCAGGTCGAGCGGCGTGTCGCCGGCGGCGAACGTGACGGTGTCGCCATCGTCGCAGTACACGACCATGAGTCGCGCGTCGACAGCCTGTCTGGCGGGCCCGTAGAGGCCCGTTCCGTCGATCGGATAGGCAAACACACGATAGCCTGCGGGGACGGTCTGGGTGACCGTTGCACCGGGCTGTAGCGTGAAATGCTGGTAGAGGATCGGCGTGCGCGTTTCGATCGTGGCGCGTACGCCGAACGCTTCGCCGGCGATCACGCGTACCCGTGCGCGGCCGTCCGGTGACGTTGCGGTCGGGATGCGGTCGGCAGGGATCTCCTGGTAGCGCGGCGCGATCAGCTTGTCGCGGCGTGGCAGGTTGACCCACAGCTGGAAGCCGTGGGAGCGGCCGCCCGCCTGCGCGAATTCAGGATCCGGCATCTCGCTGTGCACGACGCCGGCGCCCGCCGTCATCCATTGCACGTCGCCCGGGCCGAGCGTGCCGGCATGGCCGGACGAGTCGCGATGGCGGAAGCGCCCGTCGAGTGCGTAGGTCACGGTCTCGAAGCCGCGATGCGGATGGTCGGGGGCGCCCTTGGCTTCGCCGGGCGCGTAGTCGACGGGGCCCATTTCGTCGAGCAGCAGGAACGGATCGAAATCCATCAGCAGCCGGGTCGGGAACGGGCGATGAACCACGAAGCCGCCGCCTTCGGTCGTCCGAAGCGCGGGGTACGTGCGGTCAAGCGAGCGAGCGGTCGTCATGCGGATACCCTCGAGATGATCGGAATAGCGTTATTTTTGAAACATAGGGCTATTATATTGGGCGTTTTACCGTTCGATTTGCGACGGCTCGCAATGGATTGTTCTGAAAATGGAACGATGAGATGAATATCGATGCACACAACCTGAACGACCTCATGTACTTTTCGCAGGTCGTCGAACATGGCGGTTTCTCGGCCGCGGAGCGCGTGCTGGGCATCTCGAAATCGCGCCTGTCGCGGCGCCTGACCGAACTCGAGGCGGCGCTCGGCGTGCGCCTGCTGCAGCGCTCCACACGCAAGCTCGCGCTGACTGAAGCGGGGGAACTGTTCTACCAGCATTGCCAGGCGATGCTGGCCGAAGCACAGGCGGCGATGAACGCTGTCCAGCAGTTGCGCTCGTCGCCGCGCGGTTCGGTGCGCGTCAGCGTGCCCGTGACGCTGTCGCAGACGATGCTGTCGCGCATCCTGCCCGAATTCCTGCGTCGCTATCCCGAGGTGAAGGTGCACGTCCGCGTGACGAATCGCGTGATCGACCTGTTCGATGATTCGATCGACGTCGCGCTGCGCGTGCGCTCGGAATCGCCGCAGAACGCGAATATCGTCGTGCGGCCGCTGTGGCGTACCGAGCAGATGCTGGTCGGCGCGCCGAGCCTGCTGAGCCAGAATGCGCCGCCGCTGGCACCGGACGACCTGAGCGGATTCGAGACACTCGACACGCCGAGCGTCGACGGGCGGCACGTGTTCAACCTGATCGCGCCGGACGGTACGCGCCACGTGCACGAGCACGACCCGCGGCTCGTGACGGCCGACCTGATGACGATCCGTGAAGCCGTGCTCGATGGCCTCGGCATCGCGGCATTGCCGGAGATGATGTACGGCAACGCGCTGCGTGCGGGGCAACTGTCGCCGGTGATGCCGGGCTGGACGCTGCCGGTGCCGCAACTGTATGCGGTGTTCGTGTCGCGGCAGGGGATGCCGCCCGCGGTGCGTGCGTTCGTCGACTATCTGGTCGAGAAGCTCGATCACGGCGCCTACAAGGAACCGGGGTGCCCGGAACGAGCGAAGAAGGAAGCGGCGGCCGATGCTTCGGCGACCTGAACACGACGCGCACGGCGAGGCAAATTTGTTTTGTCATTGAAGCGTCGCCTGCAATCGCAAGTTTCAATCGCCGGAACCTTGAATGCGCGTGCGTGCGGGCCTATATTGGAATCCCATTTCGTGAAGGAAGTTCTGAGCGAAATCAGGTGGCCGCATATGTTGCGAGCCAGATAGGGCAGAACGCGCAGTCCGTGCAGACCACGGCAGAGTCGCATTTGCGTTGCTCGAGGCGCAACCGATACCGCCAAAGAGCCCGCCGCCCGAAGGCGCCCGCGTGCGCATGAAAAAAGGCCTTCATCTGGCGATGAAGGCCTTTTACTTTGTGCGTGGCCGGCGAGGCGTGGCCGGCAAGGTGCGGCCGGCAAGGCGCGGCCGGTGCCGTCGGATAGCGCGTGCGTTACTTCGCTTTCGCGGTCGGCTCCGTCACAAAGCCGAGCTTCGTCAGGCCGCCTGCCTGTGCATCCGACATCACTTCCGCGACGTGTTCGTACGCGACCTTGCGGTCTGCACGCAGGTGCAACTCCGGTTGCGGCGTGCGTTTTGCCGCTTCCGCGATGCGTTCCTGCAATTGTTCGCGCGTGACCGTGTGGTCGTCCCACAGGATCGTGCCGTCACCCTGGATCGCGACGTCGACCGTCTGCGGCTTTTCGTCGACGGGCTGGCTGCTGGCGTGCGGCAGGTCGATCTTCACCGCATGCTGCATCGCCGGGATCGTCACGAGGAAAATGATCAGGAGTACGAGCATGACATCGACGAGCGGCGTCATGTTGATCTCGCTCATCACTGCATCGTCGTCATCGTCGCTGAAACCGGTGTTCATTGCCATGGTTCACCCCGCCTCAACTGGCGCGCGTCGCGAGACGCAGGCCGTCGCGCGTCGACGACGAGGCAAGGCTCGCGCCGGTCACAAAATACGCGTGCAGGCCGTGCGCGAAGCGACGCAGCTTGCTGACGACGCCCTTGTTCGCACGGGTGAGTGCGTTGTAGCCAAGCACGGCCGGGATCGCGACGAACAGGCCGAAGGCGGTCATGATCAGCGATTCGCCGACCGGGCCCGCGACCTGGTCGATCGACGTCTGGCCGGACGCGCCGATCGCGAGCAGTGCGTGGTAGATCCCCCAGACCGTACCGAACAGGCCGACGAACGGCGCCGTGCTACCGATCGACGCGAGGATCGCGAGGCCGCTCTGCATGCGCGAGATGCCTTCGTCCATCGTGTCCTTGAGGCAGCGCGTGACCCAGTCCGACACGTCCATGCGGTCGTGCAGGTGCGGTTGCGTCTGGTGGTGGTGATCGGCGGCTTCCTTGCCCGACAGCGCGAGCGCGAGGAACGGGTTGTCGTTCGGCGTCGATGCGGCGAGCCCGAGCTTCCTGATACCGTCGTCGAAGTCGTCCGAATGCCAGAATGCCTGTTCGGCATTCTTCGTCAGGCGGTTCAGGCGGATCACGTTCCAGCCCTTGATGACGATCACGATCCACGACAGGACCGACATCACGAGCAGCGTGATCGCAATGGCGCGCGTGACGAAATCACCTTGCGCCCAGACGTGCGCGATACCGTAGCTTTGCATTTTCTTGTTTCCTTTGAATCTACCGAATATGACGGGTTAGTCGTCAAGCGTGAAGTTGAAGGGCAGCGTATGGGCGGCGCGGATCGCCTGGCCGTTCTCGATATACGGCGGACAGGTACTGGCGCGCGTCGCATCGAGCGCCGCTTCGTCGAGACGCGGGTAGCCGCTGCTCTTCTGCAACTGGACGCTTTCGATCTTGCCCGTCACGCCGATGATGAAGTGAACATAGGCCGTGCCCGTTTCGCCGCGACGGCGCGACATCGGCGGATAGGTCGGCTTCACGAAATTGCAGGTGAGCGCCGACACGTTCTTCGGCGCGCTGACCTGCATCGTCTCGCGCGCCGGGCCGGGTGCTGCAGCCGGTGCAGCAGGCGCAGGTGTTGCGGGAGCCGGTGTTGGATCGGCCACTGCCGGCGCGGGCGTCGGTGACGGAGCCTGCGAGACCGGCTGAGGCGTCGGGACCGCTTTCTGCACCGGTTTCGGCTCGACCTTCGGCTTCACGCGCGGCGTGGGCTTGGGCGGCGCAGGCTGCTGCGCGGCCGACTGGACCGCGACCGGCTGGGCAGGGGGCGCAGGCTGAATGAGCTGCGCGGTGATCGACTGAACCTCGATCTCCTTCGGTGGCGGCGGCGCGTTGCGATGGAGCCAGGCGGCCGTCAGCATGATCGCATGTGCGGCAAGCACACCGACCGCGACGACGATCACTCGGGGGTTCATACGTGGTGCAGCCGGCACGGCGCCGGCAGGAGCGAGATGCGAAGCCTGCATGTTAGCTTGAAAGAACGATGTCGCACCCGGGGCGCGGCGGGTGAATCGGCATCACTTGCGGAAGATCAGCAGCGAGATGCAAACGGTGGTCACAAATCCGATCAGCAATTCCATGACAGGCTCCTTGGCAGGTAAGCCGCTGGCTCGCGCAGACGGTGGCTTGCTGACGGTCAAAACAAAAAATGCGGCCTGGGCCGCATGCGCATACTCGGCGCCGGTCAGGCGGCCTTGCGTTCGTAGAACGTGACCGGGATCGGGTGAGCGTGATGCTCGACACCGCACTGGCTCGCGCAGACGCCTTGTTCGGCCATGAGGTCGCGTACGGACTCCTCGCACTTGCCGCAGCACGTGGCCACGCCAAGCTCGAACTGGAGTTCATCGAAAGAGTTCATGCCCTCCGCGAGGGACGCGCGAATCTTGCGATCGGAAACAGACTTGCACACGCAGACGATCATGATGAGTTGCGATAGCTAACGGTAATGCGAATTATTATCATTAAATTTGCGGGTGTTGACAAGCCTGGGGCGGGCTTTTTTTAAGGTCATCGGACCCTTGAAACGCCGGGGGGGTGGAACGGCAGGCGGAAGCGGGCGTGCCGGCCCGTGTCAGGCAGTCGCGCAGGCGCGCGCGTTGGGCGAGGAAATGGTGACGGATTCGACCGGCGCAGCGAGGCCGAGCAGCGTCGATGCGAGGACCTGCAACTGGCGGCCGTCACCGGTCGAGCAGAAGCGGGGCGGGGCCGCGCGCGTGCCGGCCGGTGCGCGCAGGTTGCGGTCGTCGAGCACCCGCATGAGCTGGCGCGCGATCGCGTCGCTGGTGTCGACGAGCGTCAGGCGGTCGCCCACAAGGTCACGAATCGTTTCCGTGAAGAACGGGTAGTGCGTGCAGCCGAGTACCAGCGTGTCGGCGCCGTCGTCGAGCATCGGTTGCAGGTAGCTGTCGAGCAACGCGCGCAAGGCCGGGGAATTCGTGTCGCCGCGCTCGATGGCTTCGACGAGCCCGTGGCCGGGCTGGCAAATGAATCGGCGGCCGGCGCCATAGCGGTCGAGCAGCGCCTGGAAGCGCGGGCTGTTCAGCGTCGACTGCGTGGCGAGGACGCCCGCGACGCCGCTCGCGGACAGGGCAGCGGCCGGCTTGATGCCCGGCTCGACGCCGACGAGTGGCATCGACAGGTGTTCGCGGGTCGCGGCGATCGCGCGAGCGGTCGCCGTGTTGCAGGCGATGACGAGCGCTTTCGCCCCTTCGCGGGCCAGCCACTCGCCGATTGCCAGCGTGCGTTCCGTAATGAACGCCTCATCGCGTGGGCCATATGGCGCATGGTGCGAATCGGCGACGTAGATGAACGATTCGTCGGGCAACTGCGCGCGCACGGCGCGCAGCACCGACAGGCCACCCAGCCCTGAATCGAAGATGCCGATGGGGGCGACGGTCGTGGCCGTCGCAGTCATAACGGAAGGGGTCGACATGAACGGGCCGGGGGCGATAACGGGAAGCGTGGAGCGAGCTTACTCCGGCGAACCCATCATCGTTTGCTGGTAGTTCTGCAGGCCGACCTTGCCGATCAGGTCGATCTGCGTTTCCAGCCAGTCGATGTGCTCTTCGGTGTCGTCGAGGATCTTTTCGAAGATCTCGCGCGACACGTAGTCGCGAACCGATTCGCAGTAGGCGATCGCTTCCTTGCAGGTGGACTGCGAGATCAGCTCGAGCTTCAGGTCGCACTTCAGGATCTCTTCGGTTTCCTCGCCGATGAGCAGCTTGTGCAGGTCCTGCAGGTTCGGCAGGCCGTCGAGCATGAAGACGCGCTCGATCAGCCAGTCGGCGTGCTTCATTTCGCCGATCGACTCGTCGTACTCGTGCTTGCCGAGCTTCTCGAGGCCCCAGTGCTTGTACATGCGCGCATGCAGGAAGTACTGGTTGATCGCCGTGAGTTCATTCTTCAACTGGGCGTTCAGATATTCGATGACTTTCTTGTCGCCTTGCATGGCTTGTTCCTTGTTCAGTGGGGCTTCAGAAACCGAAAGATAATCGCTCGAACGAGAAAAGCCAAGCCTCAAAGCCTTGCCGGGCCTGCCTTTTGCGTGTAATGAGAATCAGCCTCGAATAACCGGCCACACACAATAATGAGAATGAGAAGTAAAAAGGCCGGACTTCCGTCCGGCCTATCGTTCGATCGCGCTTAAGCGGCTGCGACCGGGATCTTGCCGATCTTCGCCTGCCACTCCTTCGGACCGGTCTGGTGCACCGACGTGCCCGACGAATCGACGGCCACCGTCACCGGCATGTCCTGCACGTCGAACTCGTAGATCGCTTCCATGCCGAGGTCTTCGAATGCGAGCACCTTCGCGCCGCGGATCGCCTTCGACACGAGGTAAGCCGCACCGCCGACGGCCATCAGGTAGGCCGCCTTGTGCTTCTTGATCGCGTCGATCGCGACCGGGCCGCGCTCGGCCTTGCCGACCATCGAGATCAGGCCGGTTTGCGCGAGCATCGTCTCGGTGAACTTGTCCATGCGCGTGGCCGTCGTCGGGCCTGCCGGGCCGACCACTTCGTCGCGGACCGGATCGACCGGGCCGACGTAGTAGATCACGCGGTTGGTGAAGTCGACCGGCAGCTTCTCGCCCTTCGCGAGCATGTCGGCGATGCGCTTGTGCGCGGCGTCGCGGCCGGTGAGCATCTTGCCCGACAGCAGCAGCGTCTGGCCCGGCGTCCAGCTCGCGACTTCTTCCGGCGTCAGCGTGTTCAGGTCGACACGCTTGCTGGTTTCGGTATTCGGTTCCCAGTTGACCTTCGGCCATGCGTCGAGCGACGGCGCTTCAAGCTTGGCCGGGCCCGAGCCGTCGAGCACGAAGTGCGCATGGCGCGTGGCCGCGCAGTTCGGGATCAGCGCGACCGGCTTCGATGCCGCGTGCGTCGGTGCGGCCATGATCTTCACGTCGAGCACGGTTGCCAGGCCGCCGAGGCCCTGTGCGCCGATGCCGAGCGCGTTGACCTTCTCGTGCAGTTCGACGCGCAGTTCTTCGACCCAGTCCTTCGGGCCGCGCGCGATGATTTCCTGGATGTCGATCGGCTCCATCAGCGATTCCTTCGCCATCAGCATCGCCTTTTCGGCCGTGCCGCCGATGCCGATCCCGAGCATGCCGGGCGGGCACCAGCCCGCGCCCATCGTCGGGACCGTCTTCAGCACCCAGTCGACGATCGAGTCGGACGGGTTCAGCATCACGAACTTCGACTTGTTCTCCGAGCCGCCGCCCTTCGCCGCGACCTGCACGTCGACCTTGTCGCCCGGCACGATCTCGTAGTGGATCACGGCCGGCGTGTTGTCCTTCGTGTTCTTGCGGGCACCTTCCGGCGGATTGACGATCGACGCGCGCAGCACGTTGTCCGGGTGCGTGTAACCGCGGCGCACGCCTTCGTTGATCATGTCGGTGAGGCCCATCGTCGCGCCGTCCCAGCGCACGTCCATGCCGACCTTCACGAAGATCGTGACGATGCCGGTGTCCTGGCAGATCGGGCGACGGCCTTCCGCGCACATGCGGCTGTTCGTGAGGATCTGCGCGATCGCATCCTTCGCGGCCGGGCTTTCTTCCAGCTCGTACGCGCGGCCGAGGGCCTGGATGTAGTCGAGCGGATGGTAGTAGCTGATGTACTGCAGCGAATCCGCGATGCTCTGGATCAGGTCTTCCTGTTTGATGACGGTCATGGCTGAGACTCTGTGGGGACTGTGGGGAATGCGTTTATGCGTTGACGGCTGCGTCGGCCGGCTTGCGGGGCTCGTTCGCTGCAGGCGCGTGCGCGTCGCGGGCGTGCGGCTCGTGGAAATGGGCCGGGTGCGTGTGCGTCGTCAGGCGGTCGACCCACGCCATCACGAGCGCCGACACCAGGAACGACACGTGGATGATCACCTGCCACATGATCGCGTGCATCGTGTGCTGGTCGGGGTTGATGAACGTCTTCAGCAGGTGGATCGATGAAATGCTGATCAGCGCCATCGACAGCTTGACCTTCAGCACGCCCGCGTTCACGTGGTCGAGCCATTCGGGCTCGTCGGGGTGGCCCTCGATGCCGAGGCGCGACACGAACGTTTCGTAACCGCCGACGATCACCATGATCAGCAGGTTCGAGATCATCACCACGTCGATCAGGCCGAGCACCGCGAGCATCACGCTGATTTCGTCGAGGCTGGTCGCGTGCGACAGCAGGTGCCAGACTTCCTTCAGGAACAGGAACACGTAGACGGCCTGCGCAACGATCAGGCCGAGGTAGAGCGGAACCTGGAGCCAGCGGCTCATGAAAATCAGCGCGGGAAGCGGGCGAAGCGGGCGACGCGCGGGGCGGCCGGGCGAATGCGGGGCAGACATGGTGGAAAGTCGGGCGCGGTGCGCAGGTATCGGGGTAATCTTGAAACGGCGCGCTATTGTAACGCGTCGGCCAGCGCGACTGCAGCGACGCGCCGGCTCTTCCAGGGACGGATCAGGAGGCGGCGGCCGGCACGCGTTTCACGCGCAGGCTGGCAAGCACGATGCCGGTGACGACGCACGCGAGCGCGATGCCGTGGGCGAGCGTCGGGCGCTCGCCGAGGAACGCGATGCCATACGCGGCGGCCGCGACCGGCAGCACCGCGCTGAACACGCCGGCGAGGCTGCCCGGCACGTGCCGGATGCCTTTCATCCACAGCCAGAACGAGAAGATGCTGGCCGACAGGCCATACCAGACAACGAGCGCCCAGGTGCCGGCCGGCACGCTCGCGTAATCGAAATGCCACATCGCCGTCGCGCCGAGCGGCAGCATCAGGCACAGGCCGAACAGGTGCGTGTATGCGCAGATGTCGATCGGTGCGAGCGTCTGCGTGAGGCGGCGCGACAGGATCACGTAGATCGATTCGCAGCACACCGCGCCGAGGATCAGCAGGTTGCCGGTCAGCGACGACGCGCCGTGCCCGGCCGCGCTGCCGTTCGCGAGGTTGATCGTCACGACGCCGGCGATCGCGAGTGCAATCGACACGAGTGCCCGGCCGTTCGGTTTTTCGCGCAGGATCAACCACGCGAACAGTGCGACGATCGCCGGGATCGTGCTGGTGATCACGCCTGCGGCGACTGCGCTCGTGCGCTGCACGCCGTTCAGCATCAGCAGCGTGAACATGAAGGTGCCGAAGAACGCCTGCAGGAACAGGTTCAGCCATTCGCCGCGCTTGACCGTGCGCATCTTCACCGGGCTGAACAGCGGCCACAGCACGGCGATCGCGATCACGAAGCGCAGCGTGGCGAGGATGGCGACGGGAACGAAGACGACGATCGATTTGCCGATACCGACATTGCTGCCGACGAACAGCATCGACAGCACGAGAAAGAAAGCGTAGCGATTCAAGCTGGAATCCGGAAGGCGAGTTCAGTTAGGATTGTAGGGTCGCGCTCGTTGCAGCGTAAAGCCACAAGCGGCGCCGCCCGGCGGGCGAAACGGCCGTGCCGCGTAAGTGACGGGTAAGTTCGAACGCTTATTGTGGACACTGTCGGGTCGCCCGGTCGCCATCGCGCGACGTGGTGCGGCGCAGCATCGCGCAGCAGCCTTCGGGCCGTGCGCGGGTGGTGGGTAGGAGACAGCGGCGCGCTTGCGCCGGCCAAGACGCGCGGCGCGCACGATCGCGCCGCCATGCAGAGGATTCATGTTCACCAAGGGGTAGTCGATGTCTGCGATTGAATCGGTTCTTCACGAAACCCGTCAGTTTGCGCCGCCCGCGGCGCTCGAACAGGCGGCGACCATTTCCGGCATGCAGGCCTATCGTGCGCTCGCCGCCGAGGCCGAGAACGATTACGAAGGATTCTGGGCGCGTCTCGCGCGCGAGGGTCTTGCGTGGCACAAGCCGTTCACGAAAGTGCTCGACGAGTCCAACGCGCCGTTCTACAAGTGGTTCGACGACGGCGAGCTGAACGCGTCGTACAACTGCCTCGACCGCCACGTAGAAGCCGGCAACGGCGAGCGCGTCGCGGTGATCTTCGAAGCCGACGACGGCACCGTCACGCGCGTCACCTATGCGGATCTCCTCGCGCGCGTGTCGCGTTTCGCGAACGCACTGAAGAAGCGCGGGATCGGCAAGGGCGACCGCGTCGTCATCTATATCCCGATGTCGATCGAGGGCATCGTCGCGATGCAGGCCTGCGCGCGCATCGGCGCCACGCACTCGGTCGTGTTCGGCGGCTTCTCCGCGAAATCGTTGAACGAGCGGCTCGTCGACGTCGGCGCGACGGCGCTCGTCACGGCCGACGAGCAGGCGCGCGGCGGCAAGACGCTGCCGCTGAAGAGCATCGCGGATGAAGCGATCGCGCTGGGCGGCTGCGAGGCCGTGAAGAGCGTGATCGTCTATCGCCGCACCGGCGGCAAGATCGACTGGCACGCCGAGCGCGACCTGTGGATGCATGAACTGACGGCCGGCGAATCCGACCGGTGCGAGCCGGAATGGGTCGGCGCCGAGCATCCGCTGTTCATCCTGTATACGTCGGGCTCGACCGGCAAGCCGAAGGGCGTGCAGCACAGCACGGGCGGCTACCTGCTGTGGGCCGCGCAGACGATGAAGTGGACCTTCGACTGGAAGCCCAGCGACGTGTTCTGGTGTACGGCCGACATCGGCTGGGTCACGGGCCACACGTACATCACGTACGGCCCGCTCGCCTGCGGCGGCACGCAGGTCGTGTTCGAGGGCGTGCCGACCTACCCGGACGCCGGCCGCTTCTGGAAGATGATCGGCGACCACAAGGTCACCGTGTTCTACACCGCGCCGACCGCGATCCGCTCGCTGATCAAGGCGGCCGAGGCCGACGACAAGGTGCATCCGAAGAGCTACGACCTGTCGAGCCTGCGCATCATCGGCACCGTCGGCGAGCCGATCAATCCGGAAGCGTGGATGTGGTATCACAAGCACGTCGGCCAGGAGCGCTGCCCGATCGTCGACACGTGGTGGCAGACCGAGACGGGCGGCCACATGATCACGCCGCTGCCGGGCGCGACGCCGACCGTGCCCGGTTCGTGCACGCTGCCGCTGCCGGGCATCATGGCCGCGGTGGTCGATGAAACCGGCCAGGACGTGCCGAACGGGCAGGGCGGCATCCTCGTCGTCAAGCGCCCGTGGCCCGCGATGATCCGCACGATCTGGGGCGACCCGGAGCGCTTCAGGAAGAGCTATTACCCCGAGGAACTCGGCGGACGTCTGTATCTGGCCGGCGACGGCACCGTGCGCGACAAGGACACCGGCTACTTCACGATCATGGGCCGGATCGACGACGTGCTGAACGTGTCGGGCCACCGGCTCGGCACGATGGAAATCGAATCGGCGCTGGTGTCGCACGAACTCGTGGCCGAGGCGGCCGTGGTCGGCCGTCCGGACGATACGACGGGCGAGGCGGTGGTTGCGTTCGTCGTGCTGAAGCGTTCGCGTCCGGAGGGCGAGGAAGCCGCGGCGCTGGCGAAGACGCTGCGCGACTGGGTCGGCAAGCAGATCGGGCCGATCGCGAAGCCGAAGGACATCCGCTTCGGCGACAACCTGCCGAAGACGCGCTCGGGCAAGATCATGCGGCGCCTGCTGCGTTCGCTCGCGAAGGGCGAGGCGATCACGCAGGATACGTCCACGCTCGAGAACCCGGCCATCCTCGAGCAGCTCGCCGAGGTGCGCTGAGCGTACCGGTTGCGCATCACGCGCACGAGCCCCTGCGCGGCAATCCCGATTGCCCGCGCAGGGGCTTTTTGTTACATAACGGCATGACCGTTCCGACCCGTCCCGCGCCTGCCGCGCCACCGCCCGTTCCCGAGCCGCTCGCGCGTGCCCACGCACGCTACTGGCGCTTCAACGTCGCGCTGATCGCGGTGCTGATGGCGATCGGCTTTGCGGTGTCGTTCATCGTGCCGTTCTACGGGCCCGCGCTCGCCGAGGTTCGCTTCGCCGGGTTCAGCCTGCCGTTCTACGTCGGCGCGCAGGGCGCGATTCTCGTGTACCTCGTGCTGATCGTCGTTTATATCGGGCTGATGCAACGCGCGGATCGCACGCTGCGCCGTGCGTACGACGATCATGCGGCGCGCGCCGGCCATGCGAACGGCGGGCGCTGATTCATGCTGACACATCGACTGATCCGCGCATACGCGCTCTACACGCTGGGGTTTCTCGGCTTCGTGCTGCTGATGTGGCGGATCGAGCGTGCCACCGGCTCCGGCGTCTGGATCGGTTACGTGTTCCTGTTCGTGCCGATCGCCGTGTATGCGGTGATCGGGCTGCTGTCGCGCACGTCCGATCTCGTCGAGTACTACGTGGCCGGGCGGCGCGTGCCGTCCGCATTCAACGGGATGGCGACGGCGGCCGACTGGCTGTCGGCCGCGTCGTTCATCGGCCTGGCCGGCTCGCTCTACGCGACCGGCTATGACGCGCTTGCCTACGTGATGGGCTGGACGGGCGGGTTCTGCCTCGTCGCGTTCCTGCTCGCGCCTTATGTGCGCAAGCTCGCGCGCTACACGATTCCCGATTTTCTCGGGACGCGCTTTTCGAGCACGGCCGTGCGCGCGCTGGCGGCCGGCGCGGCGATCCTGTGTTCGTTCGTGTACCTGGTCGCGCAGATCCAGGGGATCGGCCTGATCGCGACGCGCTTCATCGGCGTCGATTTCGCGATCGGGATCTTCTGCGGGCTCGCGGGTATTCTCGTGTGCTCGTTTCTCGGCGGGATGCGCGCGGTCACGTGGACGCAGGTTGCGCAGTACATCATCCTGATCAGCGCGATCCTGATTCCGGTGTCGCTGATCGCGATGAAGAACGGGCTCGGCCCCGTGCCGCAGTTCAGCTACGGCAAGCTGATGGAGCGCGTCGCGGCGCGCGAGGCGCAGGTGCGCGATGCGTTCGACGAGCAGCAGGTGCGTGACGCGTATCGCAGGCAAGCCGAGGATATCCAGACGCGGCTCGACCGGCTGCCGGCATCCTATGCGGACGCACGCCGGCATCTCGTCGACCAGCTTGCCGACCTGCGGCGCCACAACGGGCCGCTGCGCGAGATCAGCCAGCGCGAGCGCGAACTGGCCGACTTCCCGCGCGATCTGGCGGCGGCGCGCGTCGCGTGGACGCAGGCGCGCGACGATCTGCTGGCCCGTGCCGAGCCGCCCGTGCCGATGCACGAACCATTTCCCGCCGCGAGCGATGACGAACGCAAGCCGCGCGAGCGGAATTTCCTTGCGCTGCTGCTGTGCCTTTCGCTCGGCACGGCGAGCCTGCCGCACATCCTGACGCGCTACAACACGACCACGTCGGTTGCATCGGCACGGCGCTCGGTCGGCTGGACGCTGTTCTTCATCGCGCTGTTCTACCTGAGCGTGCCGGTGCTCGCGGTACTGATCAAGTACGAGATCCTCGCGAATCTCGTCGGGCGGCCATTCGCCGAATTACCGGCGTGGGTCACGCAATGGCATCACTTCGAACCCGACCTGATCAGCGTCGTCGAGGTGATTCGCGACGGCATCGTGCACTGGTCGGAAATCCAGATGCAGCCGGACATGGTCGTGCTGGCCGCGCCGGAGATCGCCGGGCTGCCGTATGTGGTGTCGGGACTGATCGCGGCCGGTGCGCTTGCCGCGGCGCTGTCGACCGCGGACGGGTTGTTGCTGACGATCGCGAACGCGCTGTCGCACGACGTCTATTACTGCATGGTCGCGCCCGACGCGTCGAGCCAGCGGCGCGTGACGATCTCGAAGGTGCTGCTGCTCGGCGTCGCGCTGTTCGCTTCGTATGTCGCGTCGCTCAATACGGGGAAGATCTTGTTTCTCGTCGGCGCGGCGTTTTCGCTGGCGGCATCGAGCTTCTTTCCGGTGCTCGTGCTCGGCGTGTTCTGGAAGCGCACGACGACGCGCGGTGCGATCGCCGGGATGGTGACGGGGCTCGCGGTGTGCGTGTACTACATCGTGTCGACCTATCCGTTCTTCACGCAACTGACGGGGTTCGCGGGGCGCACGTGGTTCGGGATCGAGCCGATCAGCTCAGGCGTGTTCGGGGTGCCGGCGGGGTTTGCGGTGGCGATTGCGGTGAGTTTGTGTGATCGGCGGCCGGATGAGTATACGCGGGCGTTGGTGGATTACATTCGGCATCCGTGACGCGGGGTGGCGGGTGAAGGTGGGGGCGACGCCTCAAAACGAAAAGCCCCTTGATTTATCAGGAAATCAAGGGGCTTCTTGCATTTTGGCGGAGAGAGGGGGATTCGAACCCCCGATAGGCGATTAACCTATACACGCTTTCCAGGCGTGCGACTTAAACCACTCATCCATCTCTCCGGAAGACCGAGAGTATAGCAAACTCTGGTGACAGCCCGCCACTCCCTTCCGTGATCGTCAAAAATCCGTCGTCATCGACAGCCACACCGAGCGCGGATCGCCCTGCGTCAAGTATCCGCCGGTCGTCGACGACCAGTACGACTTGTTCGTGACATTGCGCACTCATGTGCTCGTGAACGGCGAGCGTTGCGGCCTCACTGTTTCCGGCTATGTGCTGCTTCGCCGGTTCGAGTCGCCGGCCGCCTATCCGCTAGTCATCGCCTACGACTACCCGTTCGAGAATGCCATCACGTTCACGCTCGTATCGAAGGACCCGTTGAAGCAACTCGCACGGCACACGGTCGGCTCGATGTACGCGTCGCGCTATCTGGACGACATGACGTGGGCCGACGACCGTCATTTCAGCGCGACAGCTCGTCGACATCGACGGGCGACGGGATTTCACGATTCGTGACCGATCGGTACCGTTCGTGTTACCGCAGCTCGGGATGAATCGCGTACAGGGTCGGTAATGTGCGATCGGCGCTTGCGAGTGCGTTGCCCGAGCGTGTGCACCGTCTGAAACCAGACGAAACGGGCGGTTTCATTTCTCTTTCGCATTGGTCGGCCATGTAAGTTTTGATGTGTCCGAATCCTGCACGACCAACGTGCATGGCGGCAGGAACGGCGACGGTCGGCCATTGTGCTCGCCCGGCACATTACAAAATGAATGGATATTGAAAGAATTCCTTCCCTTGACGCAAGGCGCTCGAGCCATTTATTGTCCGTCTGCCGCCCGTGAGAGAGCACGGCAGCAATCGCGGATGCGCGCTTGGCGCGCATGACAACACGCAGCAAAAAGTAGAAAAGGAAACGTGGTAGCCACATGAAGCCGCTATTCGACGACAAGAACGCCAATGCGGTCAGCGATCGTCCCTCCACCCCGTCTTCGTCACCCGTCGTCATGCCTGCCGCCGCTGTTGCCGTGCCGGCGGCACGCCCGGCGGAGAACGTTCGCCTGATCACCGTCGACGAGATCGACCAGCTCGGCGCGACGCAGGGCACGCGGATCGCGGCCTTCTCCCAGCAGATTCTCGCGAGCGTGCGCGCGTCGGATGCCGACCAGTTCGGCGACAAGCTCAACGAACTGATCGCGACCGCGAAGGGGCTCGACCCGCGCGGCGCCGACAAGGGCGGGCTGCTCACGCAGATCACGCGGCTGTTCCGTTCGACCAAGGAGAAGTTGCTGTCGCAATACGAGTCGGTGAGCAAGCGGATGGACACGCTCGTCGTCGAGCTCGAGAACCATGCGCAGCGCCAGAAGGCCGGCATCGACGAGCTCGAGCGGATGTACAACGACAACTACGCGCTGCACCAGGAACTGGCGCAGTCGAAAGCGCACGGCGAAGCCGCGCTCGCGACGCTGCGAGCGCATCTCGCGGCCGGCCAGCAGCCGGTGGACGACGCGTTCGCCGCGCAACGCCTGCTCGACGTGCAGCGCAAGGTCGATGCGCTCGAAAGCAAGCTCGACGACCTCGACCGCGCGATGCTGATGTCGAAGCAGCTCGCGCCGCAGATCCGGATGGAGCAGGACCAGAAACGCACGCTGACGTCGAAGTTCATGACGATCAAGACCGTGCTGATCCCCGCGTGGACCAACGCGTTCGCGCTCTACCTCGAGCAGCTCAGCACGAAGCGCGCGGCGGCGCTCGCGAACGCGACGTACGACGCGGCCGACGAGGCGATCCGCGCGCAGGCCGACCTGAACCGCCAGAACGCGCAGGAAGTCGCGAAGCTCGGCCAGCGCCCGGTGATCTCGACCGACACGTTCGAATACGCGCAGCAGCAGCTGTTCGGCGCATTCGACGACATCACGCAGATCATCGCCGACGGCAAGCGCCAGCGCGAGCAGGACGCGCCGCGCCTGCGCCAGCTCGAACAGGACCTGATCACCCGATTCGCTCCGAAGCACAACTGAAAGAACCGAGAGAACTCCGCATGATTACGCTTGAGAAACGCGCGGCGAAGGTCGCGATCGTCCTCGAAAAACGCCAGATCCTGAAGCCGCCCGTCGTGCGCGTCGGCGCGGCGCTCGACATCTCCGGCTCCGCGAAGCCGCTGTACCAGTCGGGCGTGATCCAGGACACGCACGACCGGATCCTCGGTATCGCACTGAAGTTCGACGACAACGGCGAAGTCGACACGTGGACCTTCACCGAGGGCTACGATCGCCTGCCGACCGCGACGCCGGACAACTACGGCTCATACATCTCCGATCACGTGCTCAACGCGCGGATCGACAAGTGGGGCGGCACGCAGTACGCGCCGGTGATGAACGACATCGTCGACTTCTTTTTCCGCGCGCCGGAGCCGTCGCCGAAACGCGAAGAGAAGCGCGGCTTCCTGAGCCGGCTGTTCGGCGGTGCGGACGAGACGCCCGCGCCGGCCGCTTCCGCGCCGGTGAACGGCCATCTGCCCGCGTGGGTGTTGTTCGTCACCGACGGCCAGAACCCGAAGAACGATCGCAAGCGCGTGCGCCAGCTGCTGGCCGAGTCGCAGCACTACCCGCTGTACTGGTCGCTCGTTGGCGTCGGCGATCCGAGCGAATTCGGCTTCCTCGCGGAAGTCGCGGACGAGATGCCGAACGTCGGCTTCCTGCATCTCGAATCGCTCGACATCAGCGATGAACAGATCTACGAACAGCTGATCACGCAGGAATTCTGCGACTGGGTGCGCGCGAAGTAAGCGCGGCCCGCACGCCTTTTATCCGGAACTCGATTACCCCCCCTATCATGTTGAAAGACTTCAAGATCCCGTTGTCGCTCACGGTGCTCGCACTCGTCGCGGCCTATCTCCTCGGCGGCGTGAAGGACATGCTGATCGTCGCGGTCCTGTCCGTGCTGGAAATCTCGCTGTCGCTCGACAACGCGGTCGTCAATGCATCGGTGCTCAAGAACTGGTCGGAGAAGTGGCGCAACCGCTTCATGGTGTTCGGCCTGCCGGTCGCCGTGTTCGGCATGCGGCTCGTGTTCCCGCTGCTGATCGTTGCCGTGATCGGCCACATCGGCATGTGGGACGCGCTGAAGCTCGCGATCGAGTCGCCGGAGCAGTACGCGGCGATCCTCACGTCCGCGCATCACCAGGTCTCCGCATTCGGCGGCGCATTCCTGCTGATGGTGTTCTTCAAGTTCATGCTCGACACCGAGAAGGACGAGCACTGGATCGGCTTCCTGGAAGGCCCGATGAGCCACCTCGGCCGCATCACGGCGCTGGAAGTGGCGCTGACGCTCGCGATCGTCATCATTGCGTCGCTCTACGTGCCGGCGGTCGAGCAGGTGGGCTTCCTGCTCGCGGGTGCGTTCGGCGTGATCAGCTTCGTGATCGCGCACGGCATCGGCGACCTCATCGGTGGCGAGGAGACGGGCACGCGCGTGGTGCGCGAAGGCGTCGCGGGTTTCATGTATCTCGAAGTGCTCGATTCGTCGTTCAGCTTCGACGGCGTGATCGGCGCATTCGCGCTGTCGAACAACATCTTCCTGATCGCGCTGGGCCTCGGCGTCGGCGCGGCCTACATCCGGGAGATGACGCTCGTGCTGCTGAAGAAGGGCACGCTCGCGCAGTACCGCTTTCTCGAGCACGGCGCCTTCTGGGCGATCGGTGCGCTCGCAACGATCATGTTCCTTGGCGTGAAGTTCGAGGTGCCCGAGGTCGTCACCGGCCTGATCGGCGCGGCGATGATCGCCGCGGCCGTGTGGTCGTCGATCGTCGTGCAACGCAGGGAAAACCGGACGGCCGTGGCGGGCGAGTGATCACGCGCGACGCGCGGGTCGAACACCATCAACGAGGGGCCGCGCAGGGCGGCCCGGCATTGCCGCCGGCGCAACGGCGGTTCCAGCAGAAGAGGTTCAAATGATCAATTTGTCGAAAGGCGGTCGCGTCAACCTGTCGAAGGAAGCGCCCGGCACGCAGAAGTTCCGCATCGGTCTCGGCTGGGACGCGAACGCGACGGACACGGGTACGGACTTCGATCTCGACGTGTCGGTGTTCCTGTGCAAGTACGACGCGCAGAGCAACCCGAAGCTGATCTCGGATCAGCACTTCGTGTTCTACAACAGCGAAGTGCGCACGATGGAGCGCAAGGACACCTTCATCCAGCCGGGCGACGATTTCCCGAAGCGCGGGATGCCCGCGTCGAAGTGCCTGGGTGTCGTGCATAGCGGCGACAACCGCACGGGCAGCGGCGACGGCGACGACGAGGTGATCTTCATCGACGTGACGAAGCTCGCGGCCGACGTCGAGGAAATCTCGGTGGTCGTGACGATCGACCAGGCCGAAGCGCGTCGCCAGAATTTCGGCCAGGTGCGCAACAGCTACATCCAGATCGCCGACGAAGTGTCGGGCGCGGTGATCGCGAAGTACGCGCTCGAGGAGGACTTCTCGATGGAGACGTCGGTGCAGGTCGGCAGCTTCTATCGTCGCGACGGCCACTTCATGTTCAAGGCGGTCGGCGCCGGCTACAACCGCGGCCTGGGCGACTTCGTGCGCGCGTACGGCGGCGTGGTCTGACTGGCGGCAGCCCGGCTGGCGGGATACCGCCGCGCCGGGCAGGAAGCAGCGATGACGAATCCGTCAGACGAGCCGAAGCGGCTCGAGTTCGATACGACGCCCGAGCGCACGCCCGGGCGTCTTGCGTTCGACGCGCCGCCCGCGGCCGCGGCGCCGGTTGCGCGCGGGCCCGAGCGGCCGGCGCCGCAGGCGCTCGACTTCGGGCCCACGCCCGCGTCCGATAAAGCCGTGCGCACGGCGCCGGCCGAGGCGGTCGGCCGGGCGGTGTTCGGCGAATCGAACCATCCGCAGCTCGAAGCGTGCTTCCGCGCCGCGCAGGCCAGCTTCCCGAATCTCTATCCCGACTACGCGCCGCGCATCGAGCGGCACATCCGGCAACTGGTGCCGCTCAAGCTCGCGACGGTCGCGACGATCGGCGACGGCGCGCTGGAGACGGCGGGCAACCTCGTCGAAGCCGTCGCGGCAACGACGCGCGAATTCAATGAACTCGGCGCGGCCGACATGATGGCCGGCATGCTCGCGCAGGCGACACGCAAGGCCGGCATGTTCGAACGCTGGTTCGGCGCGGCGACGGGCCACGTCGACTACCGTGCGGCGATCGGGGCGCTCAAGCAGTCGCTCGGCTTTTTCCCGCGCCGTACCGAGGAGCTTGCCGCGAAGGTTCGCCACGCGGAAGAAAACCTCGTGGTCGTGCTCGCGGCGCTGAGCGCGGTGTCGGATGTCGTGCGCGCGCCGGACGATGCGGGTGTCGAGCGCACGCTGTTCGACCGCCGCAACATCGTCGGGCAGGCGGTGCAGCAGATCCGCATGCAACCCGCGCAATTGCGCGGGCTCGACGAGCGCGTGACCGATCTGCTGTCGCGCGCCGATCACCTGATGAACGTCGTGCTGCCGGCGGCATTGGCGGCGCGGCCGCAGCGCTGAGGGAACGGCGCGAAGGGTACGAACGCGTGCGCCGTGGCGGCGCGCGCGTTCGCTGCGCAGGCCGCGCTGCGTCACGTCATTTCACGTGCGCCGGCGCGAGTCTGCTATCTTCCCGGGCATCTCATCGCTTTCCCGCCGATTCTCCATGACTGACCGCATCGTTGCCGCATTCGATTTCGACGGCACCATCACGACGACCGACAGCTTTCGCCATTTCGTCCGCTATGCGGTCGGCACGCCGCGCTTCGCGTGGGCCGGATTGCGCGCATTGCCGTGGATCGTCGCGATGAAGGCCGGCCTGATGTCGCGCGGCGACGCGAAGGCGAAGTTCGCGTCGTTCGCGTTCGGGCCGGTGCGCGAGGACACGCTCGATGCGCAGGCGCGCACCTTCGTCGACAGCTATCTGCCGAGCCTCGTGCGTCCGGAAATGCTCGAGCGCATCCGCGAGCATCGGGCCCGTGGGCACGAAGTCGTGCTGGTGAGCGCGTCGCCGTCGTTGTATCTGGAGAAGTGGGCGAAGACGGCCGGCTTCGATGCGGTGCTCGCGACGCGGCTCGCGTTCGAGCGCGGCACCTTCACCGGGCGGCTCGACGGCGAAAACTGCTGGGGGCCGCAGAAGGTGGTGCGGCTGCGCGGGTGGTGGGGCAACCGGCCGCCGAAACAGTTGTTCGCGTATGGCGACAGCCGTGGCGACAAGGAAATGGCCGAGCTCGCGAACTGGTCGTGGATCCGCGGGCAAGGGCCGATGCCGCCGATCGGCGGTTGAGATGGCGCGTTACGCGTCGGCCCGAGCCTGGCGCGGACCACGCGCCGGTCGATAACCGCCCCAGCGATTCGCCCGCGCGAACGTGCCGACGTCGTTGAAGCGCACGCCGACTTCACGCAGCGCCGCATGCGCGGTGCGCGCGGTCAGCTGGCGGATGTAGAACGGGTCGCGCACCACGAAGTGATGGATCGCGTGCGTGCTGCCGAAGTTGAAGCAGAACAGCTGGAACGGCAGCATCCACCACGGGTTGAGCACCTGCGTCTGCTGGATCACGTTGCGCGAATCGATGTCGCCGAAGTAATGCATGTTCGAGCTGACGAAGTTGATGCAGAAGCTGCGCACGAAGTTCGGCCCGAGCCACACCACGGCCAGGAAATCGACGATGCGCATCACGCGCTCGACGACGGCCGGCACCGTCACCGGGTAGCCGAACGCATGCAGCGCGAACAGGCCGACGTGATAGACGAAGAACGCATGCCACAGCACGTAATACACGTGACCGACCGGCATGTACGACGATACTTGCTCGACGCGCAACTGCAGGCGCTCGGACGGATCCTGTACCGGCTGCGCGGCCACGTACTGCTTCACCTTGCGGCGCATCGCGGCCGGCCGCAGCACGACGGCAAGCATGCCGTCCGCGATCATCAGCAGGCGCTTCACCCCCCAGCGCTCGCCGTTCGTGATGCCGAATTCCTCGAGATCCGATTCGCCGCCCGACACCTTGTGGTGATGCAGGTGCATGCGCCGCCGCGTCCACGGGTTGATCGTGCCGGGCCGCGTGAGCCAGCACAGCGCCATCATCAGGTGATAGGCCCACGGCGTCTTCTTGAAGTACATCAGGTGGATCAGGTCGTGCTCGAGCTCGTGGATCAGCGACGTGACGAACGCGGCGAGCGGCAGCGCGACGTACCACGCGATCGCGCCGCGCGCATACAGCCACGCGATCGCGAGCATCGCGCCCACCGAGACGGCCATCACGGTCGCGCCGACGAGGTTCTGGTTGTCGAGCAGCGGAAAGCGTGCGCGGATCGCGTCGCTCGCGGCGTTGACCTCGCGGCGGACATACGCGACCTTGTCCGCGTCGTTGCGAAAGGCGGTTCGTGCGGGTTGGCTCATCGACCGGGATTCCTGCGGAAAGAGTGGGGCGCAATGCCGATGTGACAAGCATAGGCGTGCACCGGGCCGCACGCGAGGGCCGCGGGTGCCAATGGCGGTGTCATTTCGGGCCACGATGGCCGGCCGGCGCGGCTAGAGTCTCACCCCGGTGTCATTGCGGGCCAGCGACGCTACAATCCGCCGAAACCGCACCGGAGTCCGCCGCATGGTCCTGTCCGTCCCGGATGCCGCGCGCCAGCTGAACAAGGCGACGGTGTCGTCCGCGTATGCGCTGTTCATGCTGATGCTGGCGGAGGAGCGCGGCATCGACGGCAGCCGCGTTCTTGCCGGCTCGGGCGTCGAGCGCGACCGGCTCGCGCAGCCCGATGCGCGCATCACGCCGCTGCAGCAGGCGGCGATCGTGTTCAACCTGCTCGACGCGACGGACGACCCGTCGATCGCGATCGAGATCGGCCTGCGCAGCAGCCTGACGAAAGCGGGACTGATCGGCTTCGGGCTGATGAGCTGCGCGACGCTCGGCGAGGCGATCTCGCTCGGCATCCGCTATCTGCCGACGCGCGTGCCGTTCTTTTCGGTGCGGCTCACGCAGCTCGACGGGACCGTCGACATCGACGTGTTCGAAGCGTTTCCGCTCGGCCGGCTGCGGCAGTTCGCGGTCGAGAACTTCCTGGTCGAGACGGCGATCCTGTTCAATTCGCTGCTGTATCCGGTGCCGGGGCGCACGCTGCAGTCGCGTGCCGAACTCCATTTCGAATGGCCCGAACCGCCGTGGTTCGAGCGTTATCGTGGGCGGCTGCCGCGCTGCCATTTCGACGCGAGCGCGAACCGCATCCGCTGCGACGCCGCGCTGCTCGACGAACCGATCGGCACCGCGAACGCGCACACCGCGCAGATGATCGTGCAGCAGTGCGAGGCCGAACTCGCGCGGCTCGGCTATGCGGAAAGCATCGTCGAGCGCGTGCGCAACCTGCTGATCTGCGGCGAGGGCGGCTATCCATCGGTCGACGACGTCGCGCGCGAACTGCACGTATCGGCGCGTACGCTCAAGCGCAAGCTCGCCGACTACGGCGCGACTTATTCGGCGCTGCTCGACGAGATCCGGCTGCGCGACGCGCTGCGGCTGCTTGAGGGGACGCGGCTGCCGGTCGACGAGATCGCCGCGCGGGTCGGCTATACGGATCGCGCTAACTTCACGCGTGCGTTCAAGCGCTGGACGGGCGTCGCGCCGAGCGAGCGGCGCTGAACGCGGGCAAGCGCGCGCCTGCGTGGCGGGCCTGCCGAGTCATGCTCCGCGTGTCACGGTTTCAGATGATCGCGACCCAGTTCGCACCGCGCCCGCCCGGCACGCGCGCGTGCGGCGACAGCGCACCGTCGTCCGGCGCGATCGCATACACCGACACGTATTCCGACTGTTCTCCGCAGGCGACGAGCCAGCGCCCCGACGGGGCGATTGCGAACCCGCGCGGCTGCGTCTCGGTGGTCGCCGCGTGTGCGGGCTCGAACGTTCCGTCTTCGGTGCGGCGATAGCAGAGCAGGCGGCTCGACGTGCGTTCGCTGACGTAGGCGAAACGCTCGTCGGGCGTCAGGTGCAGGTCGGCGGCCCAGACGGACGGCTCGGCGGGCGCGGGCGGCCGTGCGTGGCCTTGCGCGAGTTCGGCGACGGCCGGATGGCGTGCGCTCACGTGTGCATCGCCCAGCCGGCCGGTGTCGGGGTCGCGCGCGAACGTCGCGAGCGTGGCCTGGAATTCGCTGACGACGACGAGCTTGCGGCCGTCTTCCGCAAATTGCAGGTGACGCGGGCCGAACCCGGCCGGCACGCGCGTTTCGCCGTGTTCGAGTGCGCGCGGGCCGGCCGCGTCTTCGACGAGCGCGAAGCTGAACACGCGATCCGAGCCGAGTGAGCTGACATAGGCGAAACGATTGTCCGCCGACACGATCACCGCGTGGGCGTTCGCGATGCCGCCCGCGACCTGCAACGGCGTGCCGTCGCCGTCGCGCACGCGCGCGGCGTCGTAGAGGCTCAGCGAATTGCCGCCGTACGACGCGCCGAGCAGCCAGCGGCCGCTGCGGTCGAGCGACAGATAGGCGTGGCTGGCGTCGATCGCGGTCGCACCGATGCGCACGAGCGCGCCGGTGGCCGGCACGACGCGGAACGCGACGATCGTCGGCTGTTCGCCGCGCGTCGCGACGTACAGCCGCGCACGGTCGGCCTGCACGGCGATCGGCATTGCGACGTCGGCCGCCGGGTAGCGGGCGAGCGGCGCGAGCGTGCCGTCGGTCGTGAGGGAGAACGTGGCGAGGTCGCCGTCGGCGGCATTCGAGACGACGACGGTCAGGCGGTCAGTGTTCGGCATGGCGGAGCATCGAAGCGTTCGTGAAGGAGTCGTCGGCCGGCAGGCCGCGCGGCGGGTCGCTGCGCCGGTGGGTGCGCGCGAACAGCGCGGCGACCGCGGCGACGAGCGAAGCGATCGCGAGCGCATACAGGCCGCCCGTGATCGAACCCGTATGTTGCTTCAGATAGCCGAAAGCCGTCGGCGCGACGAAGCCGCCGAGGTTGCCGACCGAGTTGATCAGCGCGATCACGGCCGCGGCCACGCGCGTGTCGAGATAGCCCTGCGGGATCGGCCAGAACAGCGACGACGCGGCCTTGAAGCCGAGCGCGGCGAAGCAGATCGACGCGAACGACCATACCGGCTCGTGCGACGTCGACGCGAACAGCCCGCATGCGGCGAGCACGAGCGCGACCGCGAGCCAGCGCTGCGGATGCCTCCACTTCGACGACAGCACCGCGAAGCCGTACATCGCGCCGATCGCGATCATCCACGGAATCGTGTTGTACAGGCCGACCTGGAAATCGGTGAGCCCGCCCATCTTGCGGATGATCGTCGGCAGCCAGAACGTGGCTGCGTAGATCGTCAGCTGGATCGAGAAATACAGGAAGCAGAACAGCATGATCTGCGGATCGCGCAGCAGTGCGGTGGCGCGCACCGGCACGTTCGAGCGGACGTCGCGCGTCGCGCGCTCTTCGTCGAGCGCGTTCTGCAGCGCCGTGCGTTCTTCGGCCGTGAGCCACGTCGCGTCGCGGATATGCGATTTCAGCAGCAGCCAGCTCGCGCCGCACAATGCGACCGAGAACAGCCCTTCGATCAGGAACATCCATTGCCAGCCTTCGAGGCCGAAGCCGCGGATCGACAACAGCGCACCGGTGACGGGCCCGGACAGCACCGACGCGAACGCGGAGCCGCCGAGGAAGATCGCCATCGCCTTGCCGCGCGCCTGCGGCGGCAGCCATTGCGACAGGTACAGCACGACGCCGGGGAAGAAACCGGCCTCGGCCGCGCCGAGCAGGAAGCGCAGCGCGTAGAACGACGTGTCGTTCCACACGAACGCCATCGCGGCCGCGACGATGCCCCACGTCGCCATGATCCGGGCAAGCCATACGCGTGCGCCGTAGCGCTGCATCAGCAGGTTCGACGGCACCTCGAACAGCGCGTAGCCGACGAAGAACAGCCCGGCGCCGAGGCCGTACGCGGCCGCGCCGATGCCGATCGACGCCTCGAGGTGGCGATCGACGAAGCCGACGTTCACGCGGTCGATGTAGTTCGCGATGAACATGATCAGCACGAGCGGCAGCACGTGCCACTTCACTTTCGAGACGGCGGACGCGAGCGGATCGGGTCCGGGCAAAGCGGGCGAGGGCGGGTTCAAGCGTGTCTCCGGTCGGGCGGCGGCGGACGGGGCGGTTGCTCCCGTCAGCGTCCGGGTGGCGGTCTTTGTAGTATGTCGTCGTATGACATGGTACGCCTGAGCGCCGAGGAAGGCGTCACGGGTTTACCCGGCAGTTTCTCTGGAAAATGGGAGTTTCTTGGCACTCGTCGAGTGTTTATTCATATCTGATGACGTATGACATGGAATGAGCGTACGCCAATCACGGGATACCCGATCGCCGCCCGCGCGACTTCGCCGTGTATCGCGCACGGCACCTGCGGGCGGCCGGCTGACGGCCGGGCTCGCGGGACCAACGAGAACCAGGACAACCCATGTTGCTGAAGGACAAGATCGTCGTGATATCAGGGATCGGGCCGGGGCTCGGCGTGAAGCTCGCCGTCGAGGCCGTGCGCGAGGCCGCGCGGCGTGGTCGTCGCGGCGCGCACGATGGAAAGGCTCGACGACGCCGACACGCGGATCCGCGCGCTCGGCGTCGACTGCGACGTGCTGAAGCTGAAGATCGACATCACCGACCGCGCACAATGCCGGCAGCTCGCGACGCAGGCGGTCGAACGCTTCGGCCGGATCGACGCGCTCGTGAACAGCGCATTCGTGCACGGCACGTTTCCGGAGCCGGTGGAGAAGGCCGACCTGGATGGCTGGCGCGCGGTGTTCGACACCAACGTGTTCGGTACGATGGCGCTCACGCGGGAAGTCGTGCCGCATATGAAGCGGCACAAGCGCGGCGCGATCGTGATGATCAGCACGCAGGCGACCCGCAAGCCGTTTGCAGGGGAAGGCGGCTACGCTGTATCGAAGGGCGCGCTCACGGTTGCGGCAAAATACCTGGCTCGCGAACTTGGCGTGCACGGCATTCGCGCGAACAGTATCCACATGGGAGCGATGTGGGGCGTGCCGACCCGGACGTATTTCCGGCAGGCAGACGCCGAGAGCGGCATGACGGAAGAGCGGATCATCGCGCCGATCGCGTCGAACATCGCGCTCTCGAAACTGCCGACCGACGACGATGGCGCGCGGGCCGCGCTGTTCTTTGCGTCGGACTACGCGAACGCGGTGACGGGCGACGCGCGACGCGAACGGCGGCGATTTCATGCCTCGACGATGGAGCAATGGATCATGCAGGACAATCAACACGCGCGGCATTTCTTCGCGTTCAATGGCGACGCGGACGGCCTGTGCGCGCTTCAGCAACTGCGGCTCGCGGAGGGCGAGCACGGCACGCTCGTGACCGGCGTGAAGCGCGACATCAAACTGCTCGAGCGGATCGACGCGCGCGCGGGCGACATCGTCACCGTGCTCGACGTGTCGCACGACCAGAATCGCGACGCGTGCGCGCGGCTGCTGCGCGATGGCGTGACGGTCCGCTATTTCGACCATCACTTCGCGGGCGAGCTGCCTGACGATCCGCGCTTCGACGCGCATATCGATACGGCGGCCGACGTCTGCACGAGCGCGATCGTGAACCGTTATCTCGGCGGCCGGCACGTGCGCTGGGCGATCGTCGCGGCGTTCGGCGACGAGTTGCCGGCGCTCGGCAATGCGCTCGCGCGCGAGCATGGGCTGGGCGACGCTGAGCGCGACACGCTCGCCGAACTCGGGCTCTACCTGAACTACAACGCGTACGGCGAGTGTGTCGGCGATCTGCATTTCGACCCGGCCGCGCTCGCGGACGCGATGCTGCCTTGCATCGACCCGCTCGATTTCGTGCGCGAGACGGCCGTGTTCGCCGCGTTGCGCGACGGCTACCGCGACGACATGGCGCGCGCGTGCGCACTCGCGCCGCTGCGCGAAGTGCCCGGTGCGACGCTGGTCCGGATGCCTGATCATCCATGGGCGCGGCGCGCGACCGGCATGCTCGCGAACGAGCGGATGCGCAACGCGCCGCATGCGGCGCTCGCGGTGCTGTCTCCGCGCGCGGACGGCGGGCTTGTCGTGAGCGTGCGCGTGCCGGACGGTCGGCCGCTCGGTGCCGACGAGTTCTGTCGCGGCTTTCCGACCGGCGGTGGGCGCAAGCGCGCGGGCGGTATCAACCATCTGCCGGAAACCGAGTTCGACGCGTTCGCCGAGCGATTCGAGGCGACGTTCCGGCTCGATTGACGCAGCGGCCGGCTGCGATGACGCGCATGCCGTGCCGCCATCGCACGGCGTGCGCATCGTGGCCGGATCAACCGGTCGCGTCCGCGAGCGCGGCCCGCACGTTGCGACCGTAGCAGCGCGCCTCGACACGCTCGGCGATGCGCCAACCCCGTGCGGTGCGCACGAACTGGTCGACGTACCGCAAGCCCGAGACACATCACCTGCGTGCCGCCGTCCGGCAGCGCGACCTCCATCGGATTGAAGCAGATCGTGCGGCGGCGTGCGGTATTGCCGTCGAGTCGGATCGACAGGTTGTCGACCATGTGCCGGAATTGCGGAAACGGCGGCAGCACGGTGCGCAGCCACGCCTTCACCTCCGGATAGCGGACGGCGATGCCGCCCATCGCGCGATAGTCGATCGCAGCATCGGGTGTGAACACCGCGTCGTGCTCGTCGAACATCGACACCTCGCAGCGCAGCCGCGACAATACGCGTCTCTTTCCGCGTTCGATATCGAGGTGCCCGTGCCCGCCAAGTCGTCCATTGCTCCCGCGATCGTCTGGTTCCGCGACGATCTGCGCGTGACCGACCAGCCCGCGCTGACGCGCGCGGTGGCGTCGGGCCGGCCGCTCGTGTGCGTATTCGTCGACGACACGGGCGCCGGCGCCGGGCGGGCGCTCGGCGGCGCGGCGCGCTGGTGGCTGCACGGGTCGCTGGCCGGGCTCGACGCGGCGCTGGTGCGTCATGGCGGACGCCTGCTGCTGTTGCGCGGCGACGCGCCGCGCGAGATCGAACGCATCGTGCACGACACGGGCGCGGAAGCCGTGTACTGGAACCGCCGCTATGCGCAGCCGCAGCGCGACGCCGACGCGGCGCTGAAGGCGTCGCTCAAGGCGCGCGGCGTCACGGTCGAGAGCAGCAACGGCAGCCTGCTGAACGAGCCGTGGGAGGTGCTGACGGGCAGCGGCGGGCCGTACCAGGTGTTCACCGCGTACTGGCGCGCGGCGCGCCGCGACCGCACGGTCGCCGCGCCGTTGCCGGCGCCCGAGCGGATCGCGTTTCATCCGTGGCCGAAAGCCGTGCGTGACCGCGCGCTGGCGCTGGACGCGCTTGCTTTGCGCCCGCCGGTGCCGGATTGGGCCGGCGGCCTGCGTGATGCGTGGCTCGCGCCCGACGAAGCCGGGGCGCACGCCCGGCTCGACGCATTCCTGACGACATCGCTCGCCGGTTATGCGGATGCGCGCGACCTTCCCGACCGTCCCGCGACAAGCCGGCTTTCGCCGTTCCTGCGCTTTGGCAACGTGTCGCCGCGACAGGTGTGGCACGCGGTGCAGGGCGCAGCGAGTGCAGGCGGCGCGGCGGTCGCCGCGGACGCTGACAAATTCCTGAGCGAGCTCGGCTGGCGCGAGTTCAGCTACATGCTCCTGTACCACTTCCCGGCGCTCGCGACCGACAATTTCCGCGCGCAGTTCGATGCGATGCCGTGGCGCGACGATTCCACCGCGCTGCACGCATGGCAGCGCGGGCTGACCGGCTATCCGCTCGTCGATGCGGGCCTGCGCGAACTGTGGACGACCGGCTGGATGCACAACCGCGTGCGGATGGTCGTTGCGTCGTTCCTGATCAAGCATCTGCTGATTGACTGGCGCGCGGGCGAAGCGTGGTTCTGGGACACGCTGGTCGACGCCGATCCCGCGAACAACGCGGCGAGCTGGCAGTGGGTGGCCGGTTGCGGCGCCGACGCCGCGCCGTATTTCCGCATCTTCAATCCGGTCGCGCAGGGGCGGAAGTTCGATCCCGACGGCGCGTACGTACGGCGCTGGGTGCCCGAACTCGCCGGCCTCGACAACGCATCGATCCATGCGCCGTGGGAAGCCTCGCCGCTGGAACTCGACGCGGCCGGCGTGCGGCTCGGCGTCGACTATCCGGAACCGCTCGTCGAGCATGCGGCCGCGCGCGCCCGTGCGCTCGATGCGCTGGCCGCGTTGCCGAAGCGCCGCTGACGTCCTGCCCTGGGTTGCTGCATCAATTGCAGAACGCGACGTGTTCGAGCAGCGCGTACGCGACGCCAGAACTGAAATAGGCCGCGCCGCACCATGCGACGAAGGCGAGCGCGACGGCGGCCAGCGCCGTGCGGATCATGCCCATGCCGCATTGCCCGATGCCGGACGCGCGACGCGCGCGTCGTCGATCGGCAGGTGCAGCAGCGCCGCGAGCACGCCGAGCGCGATCGAGCCGATCCATAGCGGCATGTACGAGTGTGCCGCGTCGTACACGAGCGCACCCAGCCAGACGCCGAAGAAGCTGCCGAGCTGGTGCCCGAAGAACACGAAGCCGAACAGCGTCGCGATGTAGCGCACGCCGAACACCTGCGAGATCACGCCGTTCGTCAGCGGCACGGTGCCGAGCCACGTGAGCCCCATGAAGGCTGCGAACACATAGACGCTCGCGGGCGACAGCGGCGCGGCGACGAACACCGCCATCGTGAGCGCCCGCACGAGGTACAGCGCCGACAACACGTACTTGCGCCGCAGCAGCCCGCCGAGATGGCCGCACGCATAGGTGCCGGCCACGTTGGTCAGCGCGATCAGCGCGAGCGCGACGCTCGCGTGGCGTGCCGCCAGGCCGTGGTCGAGCAGGTAGGCGGGAAGATGCGTCGCGATGAACGCGAGCTGAAAGCCGCACGCGAAGAAGCCCGCGTTCAGCAGCCAGAAGCCGCGATGCGCGAACGCCTCGCGCACGGCTTCGCCGATCGACTGGTCGGGGCCGGCGGTGGCGCCGGCAGCCTGCGCGGGCCGGTCGCGCAGCAGCGCGGCAAGCGGCGCGAGCAGCACCGCGACGAGCGCCAGCGCGATGAACGCGTGCCGCCAGCCGATGCCGCCGATCAGCTCCTGCGCGACGGGCACCATGCAGAGCTGGCCGAGCCCGCCGATCGCGCCGGCGACGCCAAGCGCCCAGCCTCGACGGTCGGGCGGAAACAGGCGGCTCAGCGCGCCATAGATCGACGCGAACGCCGAGCCCGACAGTGCGATGCCGATCACGAGCCCCGCGCCGATCGTGAACACGCCGGTCGATGCCGCATGGGCCATCGTGACGAGCCCGGCCGCGTACAGCAGCATCCCGGCGACGATCACGCGCAGCGAGCCGAAGCGATCGGCGACCATCCCCGTGAACGGCTGCGCGATGCCCCAGGCCAGGTTCTGCAGTGCCAGTGCGAGGCCGAACGCTTCGCGCGACCAGCCGTGGTCGAGCGACACCGGCGCGAGAAACAGGCCCTGCACGTGGCGGATGCCGAGCGCGGCGCCCATGATCAGGCCGCCAGCCAGGACGGGCAGCCAGCGGCGGCGAACTTCCTGCTCGATCGGGGTCATGCGTGTCTCCGGATGAAGGCGCACGGCAAAACGGCCGCGCTCGATCCGATTAGACTGTCGGCCCGGTCGTCGCTCAAGCAATCATTCGGTCAGGTTGGCATGCGTGCAGGGAATGCGACGCGGGGCGTGCGGCGCGGGGCGGGAGCGCTCGGGAACGGTCGGACTTGTTCGCAAAGACCGCGCCGGCTTACGCCGACGCCGTGTCGTGCGCACGCATCGCGGCATCGCATTCGGCCGCTTCAGCGAGCATCCAGTCGCGGACGTCGGCCACTTCGCGGCGTGGGGCCGGATCGTGCTGGAACAGCCAGTAGCCGTACGCATCCGACAGTGCCTGCGTGTGCGGCCCGAGCACCGCGAGGCGCCCGTCCGCGAGCATCGGCGCGACGAGCGCGAGCCGGCCGAGTGCGACGCCCTGGCCCGCGATCGCGGCCTGGATCACCTGGTCGTACTGGTTGAAGCGCAGCACGCCTTTCGGGCGCGCGTCGCCGAGCCCGGCCGCGTGCAGGTGCGCGCGCCACTGCAATTGCGGCTGCGGCGGCCCGTCGAATTCGAGCAGCACGTGGTCGGCGATCGCGGCTGCGTTCGTGACGGGCCGCGCGGCGAGCGCCGGATGCGCGACCGGCACGACGATCTCGTCGAACAGGCGCAGTGCGCCGGCCGGCGCGCGGTCGCGCGGACAATAGCGGATCCCGAGGTCGATGCCTTCGGTGCGCAAATCGAGTACCTTGTCGTTCGCGGCGACGCGCAGGTCGATCTCGGGCAGGCGCGCCTGCAGCCGCCCGAGCCGCGGCAGCAGCCACAGTGCGGTGACGCCGATGCTCGCGGTGATCGTGACGGGCTGGCGCTCGCGCGCGGCGGCGAGCGACGCGACGGTGTCCTGCAGGCCGTGCAGTGCCGCATCCGCGACGCGAAACAGCCGCTCGCCTTCCGGCGTGAATGCGATCTTCCGGTAGCCGCGCTGCAGCAGCGCGACGCCGAGATGCGCTTCGAGCGCGTGCACCTGGCGGCTGACCGCCGATTGCGTGACGCACAGGTCTTGCGCCGCGAGCGTGATGCTCATGCGGCGACCGACGGCGACGAAACCGCGGACGAGGTCGAGCGATGGGAGACGGACGAGCGGCGTTGACATGCGCGTGACTCATGCGAACGGAGCAGCAAGATTGGTTGAGAACGCGGGGCGCGTCAAGTTCAATGGAGGCAGGCGTGGGGGTGGAGTAAGCGCCGAAGCGCCAACTCCACCCAGCCACGCCATGGGACCGAAGTAAGCGCTAAAGCGCTAACTGCGGTCGACCGCCGTGGGGGTGGAGTAAGCGCCGAAGCGCCAACTCCACCCAGCCACGCCATGGAACCGCAGTAAGCGCTGAAGCGCTAACTGCGATCGACCGCCGTGGGGGTGGAGTAAGCGCTGAAGCGCTAACTGCGGTCGACAGGAGACAAGATGACGATTTCGAACGAAGGCAGCGAGGAGACGACACAGGACACCCGCGCGGCGGACGCACTGCCGCCCGAGCCCATGACGCTGCGCGCGGCCGACGGCTACGAATTGCGCGGTCATGTGTGGCGTCATCGCGGCGGCAGCGTCGCGCGGCCCGTGACGGTCATCAATTGCGCGACTTCGGTGCGTTGCGACTACTACTTTCGTTTTGCAGCCTGGCTGTTCGCACAGGGGCGCGACGTGCTCGCCTACGACTATCGCGGCATCGGCGGGTCGCGCCCGGCACGGCTCGCGAAGCTGCGCGCGAACTGGCTCGACTGGGGGCGGCTCGATTGCGAAGCCGCGCTGCAATACGCGCGTGACGCGTTTGCGGGCCAGCCGATCGACGTCGTCGCGCACAGCATCGGCGGGTTCGCGCTCGGGCTCGCCGCATCGAACGTTCACGTGCGACATGCGGTAACGGTCGGCGCGCAGTATGCGTACTGGCGCGATTACTTGCCGGCCGAGCGGCGGCGTATGTGGTGGAAGTGGCATGTCGCGATGCCGGCGCTCGCGGCCGTGTTCGGCTATGTGCCCGCGAAGCGGCTCGGCTGGATGGAGGACACGCCGCGCGGCGTCGCGTTGTCGTGGGTGCGCTCGCGGGCGCGCTTCGAGGAGGGCTATACGAGCGGCCCGCTCGCCGAACCCGCCGCAAGTCGCGCCGCGTTGCCCGCCCGCTTCGCACGGCTGTCGGCGCCGATGCTCGCGATCGGCCTCGACGACGACGGGTTCGGCACGGTCGAGGCGATCGAGCGGCTGGTCGGCTACTACACGGGCAGCGACGTCACGCATCTGCGGATCGCGCCGGCCGACATCGGCGCCGATGCGATAGGCCATTTCGCGTTTTTCCACAGCCGCTTCACCGATACGCTGTGGCCTCTGGCGCTCCACTGGCTGCAACACGGCGTGCTGCCGACCGATGCACCGGGCAACGTGCATGCGATTCACCCGGCATCGCGCGGGCGTGGGCACGGCAGCGGTGTGCCGGGCGTTGCCGCGAACGGGTGACAGACGGCGGCCGCGTCACGCTGGCGCATGCCGGGAGGACAAACGTCAGCGCGGCGCACGGTGCCGGCGGCATTGACGCCGGCGGGTCGCAACGGCTCGCCGCATCGCGTGATCGATTAACATCGGGCGTTTCGTTTCACAGGCCGCCGCATGTCGATGCCCGTCCCGCCCGATCTCGCTTCCCCGTCCGACACACCTCGCGCCTGGAGCGTGCACGAACTTGATGCGCCGCCTGCGGCGTCCCGCGCCGGCGTGCGGATCGCGCGTGTCGATTTCGACTGGCGCGTGCCGCTTGCGTCGCCCGCGTATGCGGCACTCAGCGATGACGAGCGGGCGCGGGCCGCGCGCTTCATGCGGCACGAGGATGCGGTGCGCAGCGCCACGACCCGTGCCGCGCTGCGCGACGTGCTCGGCACGGCCCTCGGCATCGCGCCGCAGGCGGTGGCGATCGTCGTCGACGGCTCGGGGCGGCCGTCGCTGGACGGCGTGCACCGTGCATCGCTCGATTTCAACGTGTCGCACGCGGGCGATCATGCGTTGCTTGCGTGGGCACCCGCGGGCCGCGTCGGCGTCGATATCGAGTGCTGCAATCGCGCGGCCGACTGGCGCGTGCTGACGCGCGAAGTCTGCGCGCCGGCCGAGGCCGCCTATCTCGACAGCCTGCCGGCGGCCGCGCGCGCCGGCGAATTCATGCGCGTCTGGAGTGCGAAAGAGGCGCTGCTCAAGGCGCTCGGCACGGGCATCGTCGGCGGGCTGAGCGCGTTCGCGGTCGTGCCGCCGCGCGATGGCGCGACCCCGGCGACGACGATCGTCGACCCGGCCGCGCCCGCCGCCGGTGTCGCGGCGTTTGAGGCGGCGTGGCTCGACGCGGCGTCCGGCTACGCGGCGTGCGTCGCGTGGACGCGTGCGTGAGCCGGGATCAGCGCGCGGCGCTCATTCGAGCGGCGCGTCGTTCGGCGCCGCGTAGCGCGCCTTGATCACGTCGTTCATCGCGAAGTCGAACGACAGCCCCTTCGGCGGCACCGGCTTCGTGAACCACTTGTCGTACAGCGCGTCGATCTCGCCGTGCTTCATCAACTGCGTCAGCACGCCGTCGACGAGCGCCTTGAACTGCGGATCGTCCTTGCGCAGCATGAACCCGTAGGCTTCCGACGATTGCGGCGTGCCGACGATCTGCCAGTCGGCCGGCTTCGCGGCGAGCTGGCGCACGCCCGCGAGCAGCACGTCGTCCATCATGTACGCCACCGCGCGGCCCGATTCGAGCGTGAGGCGCCCTTCGCCGTAGTCCTTCGCGCTGATGATCCGCATGTTCATCTTCTTTTCCTCGTTCATCTTGCGCAGCAGGCGCTCGGACGTCGTGCCCTGGTTGGTGACGACCGTCTTGCCGGCGAGGTCGGGAAAGTCGCGGATGCCCGAGCGCGTGCGCGTGAGCAAGCGCGTCGTCGCAACGAAGAAGGTGGTCGAGAACGCGACCTGCGCGTGACGCGCGGCGAGGTTCGTGGTGACACCGCATTCGAGATCGACGGTGCCGTTCTGCACGAGCGGGATGCGGTTCTGCGACGTGACGGGGATGAAGCGCACCTGCAGGTCGGGCTTGCCGGTGCGCGCCTTCACCGCGGCGATCACGCGGTCGCACAGGTCCTGCGAGAAGCCGATGACCTTGCCGTTCGCATCGACGTAGGAGAACGGCACCGACGTTTCGCGGTGGCCGATCGAGATCAGGTTGCCCTGCCGGATCTTCTCGAGCGTACCCGAGAGCGGCTCCGCGGCGAGCGACGCGCCGCATGCGAGTACGCACGCGGTGAAGAGCAGGGGGCGGCCGAACCGGGCGGCGAATCGGGACGGGAAGGACATGGCGGTCTCCGTGGCGAATGGTGATTCGTATGTTGCCAGGCACAAAATAAATGAAACAAATGTTAAGAGCCGGATCACGCGGACCGATGCGGCGGGCCGCGCCGGACATCAGGGAAACTCCCAAGTCGAAATCGATAAAAAACGGGTTGTCTAGACAAGTTGGCGTAGCTACACTTCAATCCATTCCGAACTTGTCTAGACAGGATTGCTCACATGATTACGTTGACCCCCGGCCACCTCACCCTCCCGCAACTGCGCCAGATCGCACGCGAATCCGTGCAGCTGACGCTCGATCCGGCCAGCTTCGCGAAGATCGACGCCGGCGCGAAGGCCGTCGCCGACATCGCCGCGAAGGGCGAGCCGGCCTACGGCATCAACACGGGCTTCGGCCGCCTGGCCAGCACGCACATCCCGCATGACCAGCTCGAACTGCTGCAGAAGAACCTCGTGCTGTCGCACGCGGTCGGCGTCGGCGAGCCGATGGCGCGCTCGTCGGTGCGCCTGCTGATGGCACTGAAGCTGTCGAGCCTCGGCCGCGGCCACTCGGGCATCCGTCGCGAAGTGATGGACGCGCTGATCAAGCTGTTCAACGCGGACGTGCTGCCGCTGATCCCGGTGAAGGGCTCGGTCGGCGCATCGGGCGACCTCGCGCCGCTCGCGCACATGTCGGCCGTGCTGCTGGGCGTCGGCGAAGTGTTCATCCGCGGCGAGCGTGCGAGCGCGCTCGACGGTCTGCGCGTCGCGGGCCTCGCGCCGCTGACGCTGCAGGCGAAGGAAGGCCTCGCGCTGCTGAACGGCACGCAGGCATCGACCGCGCTGGCGCTCGACAACATGTTCGCGATCGAAGACCTGTACCGCACCGCGCTCGTCGCGGGTGCGCTGTCGGTCGACGCGGCTGCCGGCTCGGTGAAGCCGTTCGACGCCCGCATTCATGAACTGCGCGGCCATCAAGGCCAGATCGACGCCGCCGCGTCGTATCGCGAGCTGCTCGACGGCTCGCCGATCAACCAGTCGCACCGCGACTGCGACAAGGTGCAGGATCCGTACAGCCTGCGCTGCCAGCCGCAGGTGATGGGCGCGTGCCTGGACCAGATGCGTCACGCGGCCGACGTGCTGCTGATCGAAGCGAACGCGGTGTCGGATAACCCGCTGATCTTCCCGGATACCGGCGAAGTGCTGTCGGGCGGCAACTTCCACGCGGAACCCGTCGCATTCGCGGCCGACAACCTCGCGCTTGCCGCCGCGGAAATCGGCGCGCTGGCCGAACGCCGCATCGCGCTGCTGATCGACGCGACGCTGTCGGGCCTGCCCCCATTCCTCGTGAAGGACGGCGGCGTGAACTCGGGCTTCATGATCGCCCACGTGACGGCGGCCGCGCTCGCATCGGAAAACAAGACACTCGCGCACCCGGCGTCGGTCGACTCGCTGCCGACCTCGGCAAACCAGGAGGACCACGTGTCGATGGCGACGTTCGCCGCGCGCAAGCTCGCCGACATCGCGGACAACACGAAGCACATCCTCGCCATCGAACTGCTGGCCGCCGCACAAGGCGTCGACCTGCGTGCGCCGCACCACACGAGCCCGAAGCTCGCGCCGGTGATGGAGACGATCCGCAGCAAGGTGGCGCACTACGAACTCGACCACTACTTCGCGCCGGACATCGCGGCGGTCGCGAAGCTCGTCGGCGAGCGCGCGTTCGCGAAGGTCGCACCGTTCTCGTTCGCATCGGAACAGTAAGCCAATGAGCGCACCGGTCTACCAGGAGATCAAGGATTTCATCCTGGCCCGCATCCACGCCGGCGAGTGGGAGGAGGGTGACCAGGTGCCGTCCGAGAACGAGCTGGCGCGCGAATTCAAGGTGGCGCGCATGACCGTCAACCGCGCGCTGCGCGAGTTGACGGCCGAGCAGGTGCTCACGCGCATGAAGGGTGCGGGCACCTACGTCGCGCGGCCGAAGTACGAGTCGACGCTGGTGGCGATCCGCAGCATCTCGGAGGAAGTCGGTGCACGCGGGCATGCGTATCGCGCCAGCGTGCTCGGCCTCGACACGATCCGCGCCGACGAGGCGCTCGCCGACGAGATGCAGGTGGCCGTGCGCACGAAGCTGTTTCATTCGCAGGTGCTGCACTTCGAGAATGACGAACCCGTGCAGCTCGAAGAACGCTGGGTGAATCCGGCGGTCGCGCCGGATTACGCCGAGCAGGATTTCACGAACACGACGCCGAACCTGTACCTGATGCGCGCGGCTCCGCTGCAGCGTGTCGAGTACCGGATCGAAGCGGCGGCCCCGGCGCCGGAGCGGCGCGAGCAGCTGCGGATGGACGACGTCGAGCCGTGTCTGGTTTTACATCGACGCACCTGGTCGCAGGGCGTCGTCGCCTCGGTGGCGAATCTGTGGCATCCCGGCAGCCGTTATCGCTTCACCGGGCATTTCTGATTCCTATTTGATAGTCATTTTCCTTCGGGAGCAGTCGTCATGAACCATCCGAAACACATCGATCCCCGTCTCGATCCCACGCGCACGATCCGCGCGCCGCGCGGCAGCGAGAAAGTCTGCAAGACCTGGCTGGCCGAAGCGGCCTACCGGATGATCCAGAACAACCTCGATCCGGAAGTCGCCGAGCATCCGCATGCGCTCGTCGTGTACGGCGGCATCGGCCGCGCGGCGCGCAACTGGGAATGCTATGACCAGATCCTCGCGTCACTGAAGGATCTCGAAGAGAACGAGACGTTGCTGATCCAGTCGGGCAAGCCGGTCGGTGTGTTCCGCACGCACAAGGATGCACCGCGCGTGCTGCTCGCGAACTCGAACCTCGTGCCGCACTGGGCGAACTGGGATCACTTCCACGAGCTCGATCGCAAGGGCCTGATGATGTACGGCCAGATGACGGCCGGCAGCTGGATCTACATCGGCAGCCAGGGCATCGTTCAGGGCACCTATGAAACGTTCTTCTCGGTCGCGAACCAGCACTTCAACGGCGATCCGTCGGGCCGCTGGATCCTGACGGGCGGCCTGGGCGGCATGGGCGGCGCGCAGCCGCTGGCCGCGACGATGGCCGGCTTCTCGATGATCGCGGTCGAATGCGACGAGACCCGCATCGACTTCCGCCTGAAGACGCGCTACGTCGACAAGAAGGCGACGACGCTCGACGAGGCGCTCGGCATGATCGAGGAAGCGAAGCGCGCCGGCAAGCCGGTGTCGGTCGGCCTGCTCGGCAACGCGGCCGACGTATTCGCGGAACTCGTCACGCGCGGCATCACGCCGGACTGCGTGACCGACCAGACGAGCGCGCACGACCCGATCAACGGCTACCTGCCGCAAGGCTGGAGCGTCGCGCAATGGCGCGAAGCGCAGAAGGTCGATCCGCAGAGCATCGTGAAGGTCGCGAAGCAGTCGATGGCCGTCCAGGTGCGCGCGATGCTGGCGCTGCAGGAACGCGGCGCGGCGACACTCGACTACGGCAACAACATCCGCCAGATGGCGCTGGAGATGGGTGTCGAGAACGCGTTCGACTTCCCGGGCTTCGTGCCGGCCTACATCCGCCCGCTGTTCTGCGAAGGCAAGGGCCCGTTCCGCTGGGTCGCGCTGTCGGGCGATCCGGAAGACATCTACAAGACCGACCAGAAGGTGAAGGAACTGATCCCCGACGATCCGCACCTGCACAACTGGCTCGACATGGCACGCGAGCGCATTGCGTTCCAGGGCCTGCCGGCACGGATCTGCTGGGTCGGCGTGAAGGATCGCTATCGCCTCGGCCAGGCGTTCAACGAGATGGTCAGGAACGGCGAACTGAAGGCGCCGATCGTGATCGGCCGCGACCACCTCGATACGGGCTCGGTCGCCAGCCCGAACCGCGAGACGGAATCGATGAAGGACGGTTCGGACGCAGTCAGCGACTGGCCGCTCCTGAACGCACTGCTGAACACTGCAGGCGGCGCATCGTGGGTGTCGTTGCACCATGGCGGCGGCGTCGGGATGGGCTTCTCGCAGCACTCGGGTGTCGTGATCGTCGCCGACGGTACTGCCGAAGCGCACGAGCGTCTTGGCCGCGTGCTGCTGAACGATCCGGCGACGGGCGTGATGCGCCATGCGGATGCCGGCTACGAACTCGCGCAGCAGACGGCCCGCGAAGCCGGCCTGAAGCTGCCGATGCTCGGCCGCTGAGCATGACGGCGCTCCACCAGGCGCCGGTGAACGTGACGATGATCCACGCTGCGGATCTCGTCGCGTCGCCATGGAAGAACGGCGGTGGCGTGACGCGCGAAATCGGCGCGTTCCCGCCGGGCGCCGCGCTCGATGCGTTCGCGTGGCGCGTGAGCGTCGCCGACGTCGGCACGGCCGGGCCGTTCTCGCGTTTCGACGGGATCGACCGCACGCTGGTGCTGCTGTCCGGCGTGGGCATGACGCTCGCCGAGGAGGGCGGCGCCCGCCACGTGCTCGACGCACCGCTGACCCGCGCGGATTTTGCGGGCGAGGCGGCGATCGACGCGACGCTGCACGACGGCGCGACGCGCGACTTCAACCTGATGACGCGCCGTTCGGCCGCGCGCGGCGCGCTCGACGTGTGGCGCGCAGGCGCGCATCGCATCGAGCATGCCGATACCGTGCTGCTGTTTTGCGCGGCCGGTGCGGTCGGCGTTGAAATCGACGGCACGCACTACACACTGGAAGAAATGGACACGTTGCGGCTCGACGGGCCGCGGCGTGCGTTTGACGTCGTCGTGAGCGGGTGCGGCGCGTTGCTCGCCGTGTCGCTTGCCATCGGCGAACGAGACTGAACGCATGAAACCGACTGTCTGGCATCACCTGAGGCTGTGTCCGCACGGCCATCCCGACGAGACGATCGACGACGCGGCGATCGCCGTCGACGAAACCGGCACGATCCTCTGGCTCGGCACGCTGTCCGCTTTGCCGCACGGTTATGCCCACTGGCAGCGCGAGGATCTGCACGGCGCGTGGGTGACGCCGGGCCTCGTCGATTGCCATACGCACCTCGTATACGGCGGCACGCGCGCCGACGAATTCGCGCAGCGTCTCGCGGGCGTGAGCTACGAGGAAATCGCGCGGCAGGGCGGCGGGATCGTGTCGACGGTGCGCGCGACGCGCGCGGCCGACGAGACGACGCTGTTCGTGCAGGCCGCGGCACGCCTGCAGCCGCTGCTCGCCGAAGGCGTGACCGCGATCGAGATCAAGTCGGGCTACGGGCTCGACCTCGCGAGCGAACGCAAGATGCTGCGCGTCGCACGCCAGCTCGGCGAACGCTTTCCGGTCACCGTCTACACGACGTTCCTCGGCGCGCACGCGCTGCCGCCCGAATATGCGGGCCGCGCGGATGCGTACATCGACGAAGTGTGCGACCGGATGCTGCCGGCGCTGGCCGACGAGGGCCTCGTCGACGCGGTCGACGTGTTCTGCGAGCGCATCGGCTTTTCGCTCGCGCAGACCGAGCGCGTGTTCGAGGCCGCAACGCGGCGCGGGCTGCCCGTGAAGCTGCATGCGGAGCAACTGTCGAACGCGGGCGGCACGGCGCTTGCCGCGCGTTATCGCGCACTGTCCGCCGACCACCTCGAATTTCTGGACGAAGCCGGCATCGAGGCGATGAAGGCGGCGGGTACGGTTGCCGTGCTGCTGCCCGGCGCGTATTACTTCATCCGCGAGACGCAACTGCCGCCGATCGAGCTGCTGCGCAAGCACGGCGTGCCGATCGCGCTCGCGACCGATCACAATCCCGGCACGTCGCCGCTCGAATCGCTGCTGCTGACGTTGAACATGGGCTGCACGCTGTTCCGCATGACGGTGCCCGAGGTGTTGCAGGGCGTCACGCGCCATGCGGCCGCGGCGCTCGGCCGCGCGGATCGCCACGGCGCGCTCGAGGTCGGTCGCCAGGCCGACTTCGCCGTGTGGTCGGCCGGCTCGCTGGCGGAGCTCGCCTACTGGATCGGCCGGCCGCTGTGCGAGCAGGTCGTACGCGGCGGCACGACCGTGTTTCGCCGGATGAATGGATAGCCTCATGACCGACACCACGTTGTTTGCAGACCATGCGTACCTGCCCGATGGCTGGCGCCGTAACGTGCTCCTGCGCTGGGACGCGGCCGGCACGCTGACCGGCGTGACGCCCGACACCGATGCACCCGCGGGCGTCGCGCGCGCGGCCGGACCGGTGCTGCCCGGCATGCCGAACCTGCATTCGCACGCGTTCCAGCGCGCGATGGCGGGGCTTACCGAATACCGCGCGAATCCGGCCGACAGCTTCTGGAGCTGGCGCGACCTGATGTACCGCTTCGCGCTGAAAATCACGCCCGACGCACTCGCTGCAATCGCGCGCTGGCTGTATGTCGAGATGCTCAAGTGCGGCTACACGTCGGTGTGCGAATTCCACTACGTGCATCACACGCAGGACGGCTCGCGTTATCCGCAGATCGCGGAACTCGGCACGCGCGTGATCGACGCCGCGCGCGCGGCCGGCATCGGCATCACGATGCTGCCCGTGTCGTACCAGTTCGCCGGCTTCGGCGACAGGCCGCCGCGTGACGACCAGCGCCGCTTCATCAACACGCCGGACGGCCTGCTCGAGCTGCTCGACGCGATGCGTCGCGTGGCACCGGAGCACGGCGGGCTGCGCTACGGCGTTGCACCGCACTCGCTGCGCGCAGTATCCGAGAACGGGTTGCGCGTGCTGCTGAATGGGCTGCCCGACGATGCGCCCGTGCACATCCATATTGCCGAGCAGACAGCCGAAGTCGACGACTGCGTGCGCGCCTACGGTGCGCGCCCCGTGCAATGGCTGCTCGATCGCTTCGACGTCGATGCGCGCTGGTGTCTCGTGCACGCGACGCACGTCGACGCCGCCGAAACGGCCGCGCTCGCGAAGCGTCGCGCGGTCGCGGGCCTGTGCCTGACGACCGAAGCGAACCTCGGCGACGGCGTGTTCCCGGCCGTCGACTATCTCGCGCAGGGCGGCGTGATCGGCGTTGGCTCGGACAGCCACGCGTCGGTCGACTGGCGCTCGGAACTGCGCCTGCTCGAATACGGGCAACGGCTCGTGCATCGCGCGCGCAACGTGCTGGCGAGCGATACGCAGGCGCATGTCGCCGATCGCCTGTTCGACGCTTCGCTTGCGGGCGGCGCGCAGGCCAGCGGGCGGCGCGTCGGTGCGCTGCGCGAAGGGTGCCGCGCCGACTGGCTCGTGCTCGATCCCGATCATCCGGCGATCGCCGAACACGACAGCACGTCGTGGCTGTCGGGTATCGTGTTCGCGGAACACGGCGAGACGCCGGTGCTCGACGTCTACACGGGCGGCGAGCGCGTCGTGAGCGGCCGCCGTCATCGCGACGAAGCCGCCGCGTATGCCGACTACCGCGCCGCGCTGGCGCAACTGCTGCGCTGACGCGCGCAACCGGCGCACGCCGCAAGCGTGCGCCGGCAGACCTCCAATGGTGATGCGACATGACTGAACAACCGGCTGTATTCACGCTGAAGCAGGGCACGCTGCCGCTGCTGATCTCGATTCCGCACGCAGGTACGCACATCCCCGCCGACATCGCCGCGACGATGACGGCCGACGCGCGTTTCGTCGACGATTGCGACTGGCATCTCGAACGGCTGTACGGATTCGCGGCCGACCTCGGCGCATCGATCCTCGTTCCGTCGCACGCGCGTTACGTCGTCGACCTGAATCGTCCGCCCGACAACGAGAACCTGTACCCGGGGCAGGACACGACGGGGCTCGTGCCGGTCGATACGTTCGACAAGGTGCCGCTGTATCCGGCGAACGCGTTGCCCGGCAACGACGAGATCATGCGTCGCCGCGACCGCTACTGGCTGCCGTATCACGACGCGCTGCAAAGCGAGGTGGCGCGCCTGAAGCGCGAGCATGGCCGCGTGCTCGTGTGGGAAGCGCATTCGATCCGCTCGCACGTGCCGCGCTTCTTCGACGGTCGCCTGCCCGACTTCAACTTCGGCACGTCGAGCGGCGCGAGTGCCGCACCGGGCCTGGCGGAGGCGCTGGCCGCACGCGTGCTCGAACATGGCGGCTATACGGCTGTCGCGAACGGGCGCTTCAAGGGCGGTTACATCACGCGTCACTATGGCGTGCCCGATACCGGCGTCGAGGCCGTGCAACTCGAGCTGTCGCAGATCACCTACATGGAAGAGACGCGTCCTTACACGTATGACGAAGCGCGCGCGGCGCGGATAGTGCCGCTATTGCAGACGCTCGTCGAGACCGCGCTCGCGCATCGTTGAACACGGGCCGCACGGATGCGGCAGCGCGGTGGCGCAGGTGCGCCGCAGCCCGCCGGCACGCAGCCTGCCGCACCGATGCAATGCACCACACGGCATCGATCCACGGGATCGATGCCGTTTTTTTCGTGTGGCTTTCGTCTGACCGATGTCGTCATCGGCACCTGAAAATTTGACGCCATTTTTAGGTGATATAAGCTGAATGTCAGGAAATCGTCACGCGCGCACGTGCGGCGGGGCCATCGATCGTGGCCGCACCGCGCCGGAATGCGCCGCGAGACGCCTCGCCGACGTGCCGCCGCGCGGCATTGCCGCATGCGCTTCGTTGCGACACGTGTCCTGCATTCATCAGTCAGTCGAGTACGATCGTGAAAGCCGCCAGCCCTTCGATACGCCGGACGCGAAGTCCGTCGGCGGGCGCGCCGCCTCAGGCCGGGCCGATCCGGCATGCTGATCGCGGCACGCATGCCGCCCCTTTACGCGAGCCTCGTCGCTTCGCCATTTCCCATCGCGGCCTGCGCCGCTTCAATCTCGTGACCGCGCACGTCTTCAGCGCGGTGCAGTGCGACGGCAGCGCATCGTTGTTGCCCTAGCGTCGTTTTCCGCTTCCGTTCCGGGTCGCACCGCCTGATGCCGCATCGTCCGCGCGGCAGGGTCGCGCATGGGCATGCGCCGCGTCGTGGTGCGCGCGTGCGGCGCCGGCGCGACCCTTCATCGTCCCGCGTGCGGACGTATCGCGCGCGATTACCGGAGAGACGCCCATGCGTGCGCGCCCGATCGTAGCCGTCACCGCCGACCGCATCCTGCGCGGTGCGCATCCGAACCACGCGGCGGGGGAGAAGTACCTGGCCGCACTCGTCGACGGCGCCGGCGCACTCGCATTCGTGCTGCCCGCGCTCGGCGCGCGCCAGCCGGCCGACGCGATCGTCGCGGCGATCGACGGGTTGCTGTTGACCGGCAGTTATTCGAACGTCGAACCGCATCACTACGGCGGCGCCGCGAGCGCGCCCGACACGCTGCACGATCCCGCGCGCGACGCGACCGCGCTGCCGCTGGTCCGTGCGGCGATCGATGCGGGCGTGCCCGTGCTCGCGATCTGTCGCGGCATGCAGGAGCTGAACGTCGCCTACGGCGGCACGCTGCATCAGCGGCTGCACGCGACGACCGGCTTCGACGATCACCGCGAGCGGCCAGCCGATCCGCTCGAGCGGCAGTACGGTCCCGCGCATGTCGTGCGGTTCGCGCCGGGCGGCCTGCTGCAGCGGGTCGCGCGCGGCGCGCAGGAGGCGACGGTCAATTCGCTGCACGACCAGGGCATCGCGCAGCTCGGCGCGGGGCTCGTCGTCGAAGCCAGCGCACCCGACGGGCTGGTCGAGGCCATCAGTGTGCGCGGCGCACGCGCGTTCGCGCTCGGCGTGCAGTGGCATCCCGAATGGCGCTACGCGGAACAGCCGCTGTCGCGCGACATCTTCGCGGCATTCGGCGCGGCGTGCCGCGCGCGCATGACGCATCGCATTCATGCAGCCGGTGGCGCGATGCCGTCGCCGGCCGCATCCGACGTCGACTGATAGAGGCCGATCATGCAACCCGAACTGAGCGAATTCCTGCAACAGCACCGCATCACCGAGGTCGAGGCGATCATTCCCGACATGGCCGGCATTGCGCGCGGCAAGATCATTCCGCGCAACAAGTTCGAATCCGGCGAATCGATGCGCCTGCCGCAGGCCGTGATGGTGCAGACCGTCACCGGCGACTATCCGGAAGACGGCACGCTGACCGGCGTGACCGATCCCGACATGGTGTGCGTGCCCGATCCGTCGACGATCTGCCTGATTCCGTGGGCCGTCGATCCCACCGCGCAGGTGATTCACGACTGCGTGCACTTCGACGGCTCGCCGGTCGAGATCTCGCCACGCTACGTGCTGCGCCGCGTGCTCGACCTGTACCAGGCGAAAGGCTGGCAGCCGGTCGTTGCGCCCGAGCTCGAGTTCTATCTCGTCGACATGAACGCCGATCCCGACCTGCCGCTGCGTCCGCCCGTCGGCCGCACCGGGCGTGCGGAGACCGGCCGGCAGTCGTATTCGATCGAGGCCGTGAACGAGTTCGATTCGCTGTTCGAGGACATCTACGAATACTGCGAGATGCAGGGGCTCGATATCGAGACGCTGATCCACGAGGTCGGCGCCGCGCAGATGGAGATCAACTTCATGCACGGCGACGCACTGTCGCTGGCCGACCAGGTGTTCCTGTTCAAGCGCACCGTGCGCGAGGCGGCGCTGCGCCACAACATGTACGCGACCTTCATGGCGAAGCCGATGCAGGACGAGCCGGGCTCGGCGATGCATATCCACCAGAGCCTGGCCGACGCGCGCACGGCGCGCAACCTGTTCTCCGACGAGGACGGTGCCGTATCGCCGATGTTCCACAGCTATCTCGCGGGGCTGCAGAAGTACACGCCCGCGTTGATGCCGATCTTCGCGCCGTACATCAACTCGTATCGCCGACTGTCGCGCTTCATGGCCGCGCCGATCAACGTGCAGTGGGGCTACGACAATCGTACGGTCGGTTTCCGCATCCCGCAGTCGGACCCGTCGGCGCGCCGTATCGAGAACCGGATCCCGGGCGTCGACTGCAACCCTTACCTTGCGCTCGCCGCGACGCTCGCGGCCGGCTATCTCGGCTTGATCCAGCAGCTCGCACCGACAGAGCCGATCGCGTCGGACGGCTACAACCTGCCGTACCAGCTGCCGCGCAATCTCGAGGAGGGCATCTCGCTGATGGCGGCCTGCACGCCGCTGGCCGGCATTCTCGGCGACAAGTTCGTGAAGGCCTATCTGGCGCTGAAGGAAACCGAATACGAAGCGTTCTTCCGCGTGATCAGCTCGTGGGAACGCCGCCATCTGCTGCTGCACGTCTGAGCGTGCACACAACCGAATACGGAATCACGGAGGAAACATGACTTACCGCAACGACTCTGCCTGGATCCAGCCGGCTGCGCCGAGCGCCACGGCCGCAGCGCCCCGCGCGACGCAGGCGCGCACGACCGCCGAATACCGCGCGCTCGATGCCGCGCACCACATTCACCCGTTCTCCGACATGGGCGCGCTGAACCGCGCGGGCAGCCGTGTGATCGTGAAGGCCGACGGCGTCTACCTGTGGGACTCGGACGGCAACAAGGTGATCGACGGGATGGCCGGCCTCTGGTGCGTGAACGTCGGCTACGGCCGCAAGGAACTCGCCGACGCCGCGTATCGCCAGATCCAGGAATTGCCGTTCTACAACACGTTCTTCAAGACCACGCACCCGCCGGTGATCGAACTCTCCGCGATGCTCGCGGAAGTCACGCCCGCCGGCTTCAACCACTTCTTCTATTGCAACAGCGGCTCGGAAGGCAACGACACCGTGCTGCGCCTCGTGCACCAGTACTGGCGCGTGCAAGGCCAGCCGCGGAAGAAATATGTGATCTCGCGCAAGAACGGCTATCACGGCTCGACGATCGCCGGCGGCACGCTCGGCGGGATGGGTTACATGCACGAGCAGATGCCGTCTAAGGTCGAGCACATCGTGCATATCGACCAGCCGTATTTCTTCGGCGAAGCGGCCGCCGGCGAAACGCCGGAAGCGTTCGGCCTGGCCCGCGCGCAGCAGCTCGAAGCGAAGATCCTCGAACTTGGCGCGGAGAACGTCGCCGCGTTCATCGGCGAGCCGTTCCAGGGCGCGGGCGGCGTGATCTTCCCGCCGTCGACGTACTGGCCGGAAATCCAGCGGATCTGCCGCAAGTACGACATCCTGCTGGTGGCCGACGAAGTGATCGGCGGCTTCGGCCGCACCGGCGAATGGTTCGCACACCAGCATTTCGGCTTCGAGCCCGATCTGATCACGATGGCGAAGGGGCTCACGTCGGGCTACGTGCCGATGGGCGCCGTCGGCATTCACGAGCGCGTGGCGCGGCCGATCATCGACAACGGCGAATTCAACCACGGCCTCACGTACTCGGGCCACCCGGTTGCCGCGGCCGTCGCGGTCGCGAACCTGAAGCTGCTGCGCGACGAAGGGATCGTCGAGCGCGTGAAGAGCGATATCGGGCCGTACTTCCAGCGCCGGCTGCGCGATGCGCTGGGCGACCATCCGATCGTCGGTGAGATTGCGGGAGCGGGGCTGGTCGCGGGCGTTCAGCTTGCGCGCGACCGGAACCGGCGCGAGCGGTTCGGTGCGAACGTCGATATCGGCACGATCTGCCGCGACTTCTGCTTCAACGGCAACCTGATCATGCGCGCGACCGGCGACCGGATGCTGCTGTCGCCGCCGCTCGTGATTCGCGAGGCGGAGGTCGACGAGATCGTCGACAAGGCGAAGCGCGCGTTCGATGCGACGGCGGAGCGGGTGGGATAGTCGTGCGACACGTCGGCCAGTGTTCGTGCGGACGCGCGCCGCCGGACCGCCGAGCGGTTTTCTTGCGACGGGTCGTGACGTTCCCCAGCACGGAGGATGTCCGTCAATCGTGTCGACCGCTGAGGTGGCACGATCAACGGAACACAGTGCGTTGTTGTTCGGATGCGTGGTAACGAAGGGGCGGGATTACGCGTGCGCGAATCGCTGCCGTTCGAAATTCATGACGAGCGCTACCGACGATGCAATATCCATCGATCCCGTTTCGACGACGAGATCAGGCGCGGTCGGTACTTCATAGGGATCCGAGATGCCGGTGAATTGCGTTGTCTGGCCGGTGATCGCCTTTGCGTAAAGCTGCTTCGGATCACGCGCGGAGCAAGTGGCGATATCGGTTTTCAGGTAGACCTCGACAAACCGACCCGCCCCCACGATCTGTCGTGCCTGCTGCCGGTCGGCCTCGTAAGGCGAGATCAGGGCGACGATCACCATGAAGCCCTGGCTATTGAGCAACTTGGCGATCTCGGCGGTGCGACGGCAGTTCTCGGTACGATCTTCCCGCGAGAAGCCGAGATCTGGAGAAATGCCTGCCCGCAATTCATCGCCGTCAAGGATGCATGTCGGAATATTGCGTGCGCGCAATTGCGCCGCAATTTCGCGCGAGAGGGTTGACTTGCCGGCGCCGCTCAGACCGGTAAGCCAGAGTGTGTAGTCGTTCTGCTCTGGGGACATGGGTGTGCAATCGCTATCGCCAACTCTCGCCATCGCAAGTCATGATGTCGTGCCTAAATGCGATGCCGATTTGGCTGGCTGTTATTTGGTGTAAGGATTCTATGCATCCGGATTTATACAAATGTTACATAACAATTACCAAAAATTACACTGGCAATTTACTGTCTTTCGTGTTGAAAGAATGTTATCGGCTCGAATGAAATGTCTGAACATTGTTCGTGCGCCGGACCGGGCGACGGCATTGAGCCGACGGGGCTTGATGCGCGAAGAAATGGGCGATTTTGCCGTTGATGGCGCATTTTTCTGATTTGCATCGACCAATACGCGTTAATGGTGTTTGGTGAATCGACGCGCGTCAGTGGCCAGGCAACGCTCGAGGGCAGGGTTCCTGCACTGGCGTCCGATTGGTAGCGTGGCTTTATTGTCGGAAAGCCGCGCGGCGCTTCAGTGCGTTGGCCGGACCGACGGTGATTGCCTGCAGACGCAAATCGGCGCGCCGGTAACGAAGGGGCGTGTTGATCGAGATGGCGGATTCGTGGAGGAGGCGATGGCTGCCGGTCAAGGCGAGTCTGCGCAGGTGGGTGCTGAATCCGGCGCATCAAAACGAAAAGGCCCTGCGTCGTGAAACGCAGGGCCTTGAATTCTTTGGTGGGCGGTACTGGGATCGAACCAGTGACCCCTGCCGTGTGAAGGCAGCGAGCTATCTGGATAGGCGATGGAGGCCTGCGCGTGGTCGGGTGCCATCCCCAAACCCGTCCAGACCAAGAGGGCGAGTGCGGCGGTGACGCTGGCCGCGCGTAGGCTGCTGAGTGCTCTTTGCCAGACCGAAGCACGGTCCGCGTCCAGTTGACTTTCCACTTCCGCGAGCGTTTCCAGCGGCGGCAAACCGGCCACCTCGGCCATCAACATGATGTCCGTCGCGGACGGTTTGCCCGTCCCCTTCTTCCACTCGCTGATGCGGCTCTGAGGCTTGCCGATAACTTCCGCTAGCGCGCCTAGCGAACCGGTCGACGACCGCGCTTGCTCAATCAAGTCAGAAATGTTCATACGATAGCTCTTGACAATTTACGGCTCCCGTAAATACAATTTACGAATACCGTAAATTTACGAAATCCGTGAATGTTCGCAGTCTATCAGGCTCTGGGGAGCGGAAGAATCTGGCCCCAATTTATGAGTCAGCGCGGGCGGCGGAACTGCTTGGGGTTGTAGATCGCTTTTTTGATCGGATCGAGGTCGCGTTGCTTGCGGAGTTTTGCCTTCCGGTAGGCGGACCGAATGACGAGATACGCGGCGACCAGCCCAAGTGTGATCAGGATCTTGGTGTTCGTCGGTAGCAGATACCAAGCTTGCGCGATGTTGCCGGGTAGTTGGCTGATGCCTTGCTCGGCAGTATATGAAGCGGATTGGTTGTAGCTCATATGGCCTGTTGTTGTTCAAGTCGTATGAGACGATTTTTAACATACAGAGCGGGGGTGAGTGGTGCCGAAATACCAAGTTCATGCCTATACGCAGTGCGGTCACAACCGCGTTGCCGTCATCGATGTAAGCGCCCGAGGTGTTGAGGGTGCTCGCGAAAAGGCCCGCGCTGCTCTGCGTCGGGCAGGCCGCAAGCCAGACCTCTGCACGCTGGTTCCGGTGGAAGTCTCCCAGCCTCGAAACCCGTTTCCCCTGTAACCCCACCGCACCGCCTCTCACCCTCGGATAGTGCGGTGTTTTGTGGACGGCTGACCTAGCGTCCACCTTTTTCGATTAGCGCGTTCGTCGCGCATGCATGCGGAGTCCAAGTGACTCCGTTCAACGTGAATAGTAGTCCTAGACAAAGGAACGACGATGGCAAAGCAAAAGTTGACGATTCTGCAAGTGGTCGCGCGTAGTGGTATCTCGAAGCGCACCAACCAGCCGTGGGAAATCCACACGGCGCAATGCGTGCTGGAGCAGGAGAGCAGTGACGGCAAGCAGATTCTCGTCGGCACGATCAACCTGCCGAATGCGCTGAAAGACTCCCCGGCTGGCGAGTATCTCGCGGAATTCGCGCTTCAACAGTCGATGGAGGGCAAGTTGGAGCCCCGCATCGTCTCGCTCGTTCCGTTCGGCCGACCGACCGCGAAACCGGCGGCGAACGCAAGCGCATAGCCCGTCACGGGCAATCGGTCGTTCGAAGCTGGCCCGCCCGAACGACCCCACTACACCCGGGCCAGAACCTGAGAGAGAAAGAACATGAAGAAACTGATTGCAGCAGCAGCTACGGCGGTCGCGAGCGCGGGCGCATTTGCAGCAGGCGAGGGAATGCCGACGATGGACGTGGGGCCGGTCGTTGACGCGATCAAGGGCATCGGCCCGAACGTCGCGCTCGTCGGCGGTGCGGTGCTGGCGCTCGCAGCGGTGACGTATGGCTATCGTGTGGTCAAGGGTTTCATCGGCCGCTAATCGCGCTGCGCGACGAGCCCCCGGTATGCCTCAACGCGCCGGGGGCTTTTTCATGGGGTGGATCGGATGAAACGGTGGCTGTGTGTCGCGCTGCTTAGCGTTGCCTTGGGAGTTCACGCAGCGCAAGGGATAGACGTGGTGGTATGTGGCGCGGCGTCCGGTGCCGCGACGGATGCTCAGGTGCCTTGCACGTTGTCGGATGGGGCGGCCGGTGTGCAGCAGGTCGCGCATTTGACGCTGGTCAACGGCGGAGCGATTGGCGATGCGCCTGTCCCGGGCGGGGTTGGGGCGGGCTTGGAGGTCGGGGGCGCGGTGTTCCTCGTTCTCGCCGTCGCGTTCGGCTTTCGCTCGCTGCGCCGGTTTCTTGAATCTGCTTCGGAGAGCTAGTCATGCTTTGGTACTGCATGGTGTTCGGCGTCACGGTCGCGACGATCTATGGCGCTGCATTGATCTTGATGGTGTGAGTATGCGAAAGAAGACCCGGGGAGTCTGGTTGGCGCTGTTTGCCGCGTTCGCGATGATGTGCAATCAGCAGGCGCATGCACAGGCACTGCTCGCGCCGGTAGAGAGTTTCGTGATCAATCGCGCTGAGGCGGCGATTGTCACGCGTATTGCGATTCAGCGCGGTTTTGCGGCGAACGACCCGCGCATTGCAGCAACGCTTGCGGGTATGGGGAAGGCGTCAACGGCGCTTAACGTCGTCGGCACAGGGGTGGGCGCTGTCCTTGCATTCGCAGGCGCGCCAGTTTGGGCAACCATTTTGGCGGGTGCGGGCATCATCGCGGTCGGCGCGGCCCTGCAAGTCGGCTTCGCCAACATCAAGTGGAACGAAGCGTCGATATCGATCGATGTTGATGAGGCGCCAGCTAGTGTTGGTGATAGCTACGTGGCTATACCGCCGCCCGCCGCTGGGGTGGACCCCACTTACAAGAAATTGTTGGCACCCGAGCTATGGGCGGCGCAAGCGGGTATTCCGACCTATCGCAATGGCTACTGCCCAGAGAAGGACCCGGTGTGCAACGCTTACCCGTTTACGCCGGGGGCTGGCATGACTACCGCTAACTTTTGGCTCACCCGCGGGTACCACGACATCCTTCCAAGTACGTTGGATCAGGCTGCCCAGTTCACTTGGTACGTGCACTACTACAACGGACATTGTGGGTTGGCTGCTGGCTGCCCTGGTGATGACGATAACGTCAGTTCGGTGCGTCTGTTCTTCGCGCCAGTATCGAACATACCGGGCAACCCGATCCGGATGTACGCCACAGAGACCGGGGCAAAGAGCCGTGTGGACAGCGAGGGCAGGAGGGGGCCCTATATTGGTTACGTCAACACCTACCAATACAGCTTGTTTCAATACCGGAAAGAACTGGTGCCGGGACTAGTGGCCGAAGATATATCGAAGCTCTGGCCAAAGCTTCCGTCTAAGGTTGCGTCGCTACCGTTGCCGACGTCAACGATTGCTCAGCTTGTGGACGAGACGTGGAGGCGTGCGGCGGCAGACCCGGACTATAAAGGGCTGCCATATGAGCGGGTGTACAGCGGGTTAGTGGAACCGTGGGTCAAAGAGAATCCGCAGCAGGTGCCGACGTTGGGCGATCTGTTCACCGCTCCCGCACATCGGGGCGAGCACGTCGTTATCAGCCCCATCATTCAGCCCGACCCGGCTACGAATCCGAATCCCGGCACGAATCCCGGCACGAATCCCGGCACGAATCCCGGCACGAATCCCGGCACGAATCCCGGCACGAATCCCGGCACGAATCCCGGTACGAATCCCGGTACGAACCCCGGCACGAATCCCGGTACGAACCCCGGTACGAACCCCGGTACGAACCCCGGTACGAATCCCGGTACGAATCCCGGTACGAATCCCGGTACAAACCCGGGCACGGACCCCGGAACCAATCCGGGTACGAATCCCGGCACGAATCCCGGAACCGATCCGGGCGCAAACCCCAATCCGAAACCGGACCAAAAGTTCTGCGCACTATATCCCGATGCATCCGCTTGCGCTCCGCTCGGGAGTGCGAACGATGTAGACGTGAAGAGAGACTCGAAAAGCATTTCGTTGTCGCCAATTTCGATTGGTCTGACTAACGGTGTCTGCCCGCAACCTTTTGAGGTCGAGGTGTTTGGCGCGCCGCTTAAGTTCGATTACGCCCCGGTCTGTGAGTTGGCGGCGAAGCTGAGGCCGCTGGTGCTTCTGCTTAGCGCGCTCGCGGCGGGCCTTATCTTCGTCACGGGGTTGATGGCATGAGTTGGGCGAGTCTGCTGGTATCGCTGGTCGGTCCGATCCTCACGCGCGTATTGCTCGCGCTCGGCATCGGTTTTGTGACCGTCACGGGGGTCGATGTGGCGATGAATCAGGTTATCGAGTGGATGACCGCGAGCGTAGGCGGAATTCCCTCGGATATCGCGAACGTGCTTGCGCTCGGTGGTGTGGGCGAAGGCATCGCGTACGTGCTCGGTGGCCTGTCGGCTCGCGTGTCGTTCTACCTGCTCACGTCGACGACGAAAATGGTGTTCAGCAAATGATCACACTGATAACGGGGGTGCCGGGTAGCGGTAAGACGCTCTACGCGGTTTGGCTGCTCAAGAAGATCGCCAAGGATCGCCGGGTACTTGTAGACGGCATTCGCGATCTGGCTATCGAGCACGTCGAGATTGACGAGCCGTGGTTGCGGCAATGGCATGTGAATGCGCAGGCGCACGACCTGATTGTCATCGATGAGGCGCAACGCATCTATCCGCCGACGACGGCGAGTCAGAAGCCGACGCCGGATGTTGAGCAACTGCACGTCCATCGGCATATGGGCGTTGACTTCATCATCATCACGCAGCATCCGCAGCGGATTAGCAAGACGGTCCGCGATCTGGTTGGGCGTCACGTGCATGTGCGTAACCTGTTCGGCTTGAAGCGGGCGATGCTCTATGAGTGGGATCACTGCCACAACCCGAGCAGTTTGAAAGATGCGGTCAAAACACAATGGCCGTATCCGCGCGACGTGTTCAAGCTCTACACCAGTGCGGAAGTCCATACGAAGAAGCAGGCAGTCATTCCCAAGGCGCTGTTTCTTCTTCCGATAGGGGCTGTGCTGTTCGTCGTGCTGGCCGTGAAGGTCTATCACAAGGCCCAAGACGGGTTTGGTGTGGAGCCGGTGAAGCGTGTCGAGCCTGTTGCGTCCGGCAACGCTGCAACAGCTGCGCGTCCCGCTGAGGCGGCTAAGTCGTCGGAATGGCGGCTTGCCGGTCGTTACTCGGTCGATGGGGTGAACTATGTCGTGTTGGTCGCGCCGGATAGCCGGTTGCGCACCGTACCGCTCAACGGGTTCAGTGGGCAGGGCGTGAGTTTGGCAGGTGAGGCCGACGGCAAGACGGTGGCGGGCTGGACGGGTGTGCAGGTCGGAAAAATAGAACAAACCGGGGGTGTGAAATGACGCGGTACGGCGTGGTGATTGGGGCGTTGATGCTGTCGGGCGCTTGTGTGGCTGCTACTGGCGTGGTGCCACCGCTGCCGACCGTACCGATCGACGCGAGCATGATGAATAGCGCATCGCCTGCGGCTCCACTTCTTGCGGCACCAGTGCCGATCCCGTTGCGGCATGTGCGGGGCGCTGCGTTCGATCTGCGGTTCGTGACGGTCGCGCAGGTGGTCGATTTGATTTATCAGGACGCGATGCATACGCCGTATGTGCTTGGGCCGGACGTGCTTTCCGACAATCGCATCGTGTCGTTTCGTTTGGACGACAACAATCGCGACGTGCGCGCCGTGATGGTGGATTTCCTCGATTCGCTCGGTTTCCAAGTCGCCACGAAAAACGGCGTCGATTACGTGATGAAGAAGCCGGGCGCTGCGTTGCCGAAAGCGGAGCAGGAGGTCTTTGTATACAAGCCGCGTCATCGCAAGGCTGACTATCTGCGCGAAATGATCGAACCGTTGATAGGTGCGCGCTCGATGTTGCCGGTTGCCCCGGCTATCACTACGCCGGTGCAGACGGCTGGTTCGGTGCAGGTGCCGGGTTCTGCGCCGGTTGATGCGACGAACGGCGTGCAGGGCATGCATCAGCTTGCGGGCGGGGTGCAGGCACGCGGCGGCGATCTGGTGATTGTCGGTTCGCGTGATGAGGTTGCCATGCTGCACAAGGTGGTTCCCGAGCTGGACACGGCACCCGGTGAGGTGGTGGTGCGCGGCTGGGCGTATGAGGTGACCAACACCGATTCGACAAATACCGCGTGGAGCATCGCGGCGAAAGCTTTGGGCGGTCAGCTTCGCATCTCGAGCGGTGACACGTCGTCCGACTCGAGCGCAATGCGATTCACCGGGCCGGGTATCGATGCGGCGATATCCGCGCTCAATGCGGATTCGCGGTTCAAGGTCATCAGTTCGCCGCATGTGCGGATCGCGTCAGGTGAGCGTGTGCGCCTGAACGTCGGGCAGCAAGTGCCGACGCAATCGAGCGTGAGCTACCAAGGGTCGAGCGGCACGCCAGTTCAGTCGATCACGTATCAGGACGCCGGGTTGATTTTCGACGTTGAGCCAACCGTGATGCGTGACGTGATCGAACTGCGCGTGCATGAGGAAATCTCCGATTTCGTCGCGACGAAAACCGGCGTCGATACGTCACCGACGAAGAATACGCGCCAGTTGCAGACCGTCACACGGCTGGCGGACGGCGAGGTCGTGGTGCTGGGCGGGCTGATTCAGGATCGGAGTGTGACGGCGCGTAGCGGTTACGCGTGGCTGCCGAGCTTTCTTGATGGTCGGTCAAGCTCGAAGCAGCGGACGGAGGTTCTGTTGGTTCTGCAGGTGCAACGGATTTGATCGCGGTCGGCGGATCGATGAGGTCGAGGAACCCGGATACTTGAAAGTACGCGATTACCCCGGCTGTCAGCGCGATTGTCGCGATTTTGAGCGGCGAAAGCTCGTATGTGGTGGTGGTGGCTTTGGGGCGGGGCGGTGCCGGTGGTGCGGTTGGAGTGGGCGCACGGTGTGACGTATGCCCCTGCTGCGCGCGCTTCTCTTTCTCCTTGTATTCCTCGCGATACCAATCTCGGTCGTACATGCCCATTTGTGGCCCCTCGGTTTTTGTAGTAGGCGAGATTGTAAGCCGGTGCGGCGCGATGGCACCGTCCAGCGTCAGGAGTGTCCGGCCGGGATCGCAGCGACGTAGGGCGACGGCTTGGTTGCGGAGTTGTGGCGGTTGTCGCGCGGCTCAGCGCGGCCAGCCGGACCGAGTAGCGGGTACTCGCGATGGCCGGTGTCGAAGGCACGGCAGGGAAACGCCCTCCCTCCTGAAAGCCCGCTGTGGCGTATGTGGTTCCGGCGCGATAGGCGCGGGCATAGGCGGTTGCGGGTAGAGGGGTGGGGTTATCGCTGCGGGCGGCTCGCCCAGCGCAGCAGAGCGCGCCGGGCGGGCCGCGCGCAGCGCGGCCCCTAAACTTGTATCAGGGACACTTAACGGATACGGGACACGGACGCCGGCATAGGGCGAGGCCGAGCAAGGACAGTAGGCAGTTCGGAAAAAAGAAAAGCCCTGAACGCGGCAACGGTCAGGGCTTGGTGAAACAGCGCATTACAAGGGTGATTGCAATGCACGACGCAAGTATAGGCGATTACTCGCCGTTCCGTAGAGAGTGGGTGATCCGTGGCCGGAATTTTGGAGACGGTCAGGTCGAAGTGACGGCGACGCGGTTCGATCGCTACATGGGCGCGCTGTCGTTGAATGCGATGCCCAAGGCGAAGCGCGGCGAGTCGGAGAACAGCGAATCGAACCTGATGGACGCAGCGAAACGCGCCAAGCAACAGGTGCGGCTCCGCTGTAAAGCGATTGGAGCGGATCGAATGATCACGTTGACGTACCGCGAGAACATGCAGGACAAAGCCCGCCTGAAGCGTGATTTCGACGCGCTGCGCCGCCGCCTGTCGAAGCTCTCTAGCTTCCAATACGTGGCGACGCCGGAACGTCAGAAGCGCGGTGCATGGCACCTGCACGTCGCCGTCAAGGGCCGTCAGAACTACCGCGTGCTGCGCTCGATCTGGCAAAGCATCGTGGGCGTCGGCAACGGTCAAGTCAACGTGCGGAATCCGTTCAAGGAAAAGGGGCTGCGGCACAAGCTCGCGGCCTATCTCGCGAAGTACATCACCAAGGATTTCGCGGAGCACGCGCTGAACGAAAAGCGGTACTGGACGAGCCGCGGCGTGGTCGTCCCGGAAGTCATGCCGATCGATCACATCACGGCGAATGATCCTGCCGAGGCATTGAAGACTGCATTTAAGGCGGCATTGCGAGCGGGTGCGACATTGGATCGTTGTCAGGCATTTTGGCGGCAAGAGTTAGGGGTGTTCTGGTTATCGACGCGAGAAAATTAGAATCAATATTGGTAATTAATTATTGATTCGCGCTGTGGGTTTAAATGTCGATATTATTCGGATTCAACGGCGTGAGAGGGCTGGTGAATGACATTCGAAGAAGTAATAGACGTATACCTCGCGTCGAAAAATAATCGAAGCAGGCAACGTGATCTGTACGCATTGAAGCGGCTCAGGCCGTATTTTTCTGACAGGGATTTGTGCGTGCTGAAGCGGGCCGACGTGAGGCGGTACATTGCAGTTCGGCAGGCGGATGGTGTTCAGGAATCGACAATACAGCGTGAATTGAGGGTTTTTTCTGCGGCGATAAATTTTGTGCGATTGGAATATGATCGGCCCGATTTACCGAATCCGGTTATTAAGCTGGCTATGTCGTCTGGGGCGGCTCGGGTTCGGTGGATCAGTCGGCAGGACGCTGACGCACTGGTGATATGTGCGTCACGCTTCGCACGTCGGCCGCATTTGCCAAACTTCATTCGTCTTGCTTTGCATACCGGTTGCCGGAAAAACGAACTGCTGAAGCTCGAATGGTCGCGGGTGGATTTTGATCGAGCGGTTTTGTCGCTGGAGCCGCGCGATACAAAGAACGGTAAGCGTCGCGTTGTGCCGCTGAACGATGAGGCAATGGCGGCGTTAAGACATCAGCGAGAGTGGGTGCGGGTGACAGTGCCTCGTTCGCCGTGGGTGTTCGCGGTGGCGTCGGGCGGTCGCCTGACGACGATTCAGAAGGGTTTCCGCGCCGCGTGCGTTCGCGCGGGGATCGACGATTTCAGGGTGCACGACTTGCGCCATACCTTCGCCTCTTGGCTCGTCATGGCGGGCGTGTCGCTGTACGTCGTGAAGGATTTGCTCGGTCACTCATCGATCACGGTGACGGAGCGGTACGCGCATCTGGCCCCGCATATGGGGCGCGAGGCGGTGCGGACGCTGCACGCCTAGGCGTGAGGCGGTGACGACTGGATGAGGTTTTACGTCAAATAAAGGGGGCGGAATGCTATTGAGTGTGGCACGATGTATTATAGATCGTGCCGTTATCTTCTAAAGGTTGTGCTATGAAAACGTTAGATGTGTCTCAGGCTGCTGCCGCAGCACACGCGGGAGGCGTCCTGTCCGCTGTCCTCAAAGCCGAGGGCGGTTCATTTTACGTCGAGCTGGAGACGCGGACGGCCGGAACGGCTGTGCTGGTCACTTCGAACAATCGTCGGCCGCGCGCGTTCCGGAACCCCGTCAAGGCGCTTGAGGTGATCCGCGAGCTTGGGTTGCAGTCGGGGCGTTTCTCGCTCGAAGCGTGGCGGCCGGATGAGGTAGAGATCGAACGTTCTAGCCGTCCGGATCGCGCAGAGGCGATGAAGCAGACGCACGCGAATGCGGCGGCTTATGACAAATGGTTGCGCGAGCAGGTGCAGGCGTCGATTGACGATCCGCGCCCGAGCATCGAGCATGAGGACGTAATGAAAAAGGCTCTGGCTCGTGTCGAAGGGATGCGAAAGGGGAAGCGTGCTAAGACTTAAATGGCGGCCGATGGCCGAGGCAGACCTGTTGGGTATCTTGGAGTTTATCGGGGAGGACGATCCGGATGCTGCATTAGCGTTGGTAGAGCTGATCCGTGAAAAGGTCGAGGGGCTGAGGGCTCGCCCGAAGCTGTACCGAGTGGGGCGCGTTTCCGGAACGAGAGAGATGGTGGTGCATCACAACTACGTTGTCGTGTACAGCATTGATGCGGACGTGGTGGAGGTTCTGAGCGTGAAGCATGCCCGGCAACAGTGGCCGGACTGAAGCTGGATTCGGCTTGAGCTTGCCAATAACGGGGTGAAGAAAATGTGGGGAATGGAAACGAGAGACTGGATGACGGTTGCCGCAACGGTTGCCGGGCCGATCCTCGCGGTGCAGGCGCAGAAATGGGTGGAGCGTGCCCGTGCATCCGCACAACGCCGGGACTGGATTTTCAGCACCCTGATGGCGACTCGACAAGACCGCGTTTCAATGGAGCACGTGCGCGCGCTGAACATGATCGACCTCGCGTTCTACGGTACGCGTGTGCTTGGCAAGGTATGGCGCAGTAAGGGTTCGCAGGCGGTTCTCGACGCGTGGCACGACTACCACGCTCACCTGACGGTTTCTCCACAAAATCGACCCGCGAACGAAAGCGAGCAACGCGACTGGAACGATCGCTGTGACGAACTGCTAACTGATCTGCTCGACCGGCTCGCCGCAGTCATGAGCTACAAGTTTGAACGCGCCGCGCTGAAAGGCGGTAGCTATTCGCCCGAAGCACATGGCACGGTCGCGCTACAGCTGCAGGCCATACGCCATCTGGCAATTGAGGTGCTCGCAGGCAACAAGAATCTACCGATGGAGGTCAAGGCATCGCCCGTCGATGCCACCGTCGCTGAACAGCAGCGCAACACGCAGATCGAACTGGTCCAGAACCAGAGGGAAATGATGAGCGGCCTTAAGCAGATCCTCGAGCGCCTCACCGAGCATGCTGTTGGCCCTCGCGCAGAAGCATTAGCGCCCACTGAACCTGAGTCTCATCGATGAACCAAAGAAAGATTCTTCGTGGATGTCGCTTGCCGACCCGTTGCCGCCCTTTGCCGGTACTGCAATCAACGGGCGGTTGTTTGTCTACTACAGCCACTCGCCTGATCGTGCCTTCGGGCACGTGACCGAAAGACGAACTGCGTGCTCGCAAGTCTTTGGCGCTGGTAAACTTGGGCAACCGGGCATCCCTGCAACTTGACGATATCCAACACGTTCTCCCGGAAAATATGGCAATCAACGGATAGGAAAAATAATGAAGACCATGAACGCCTATGAACGATGGCAGGTCGTCACGCTAATCACACAAACCATCATTTTGCTCGGCACGCTTATAGTTGCTCTGTACATCGGTTTTAAGCAAATTCAGATAAGTAGCCAGCAAACGGAGATTAGCCTTAAGCAAACCGAGATTAGCAAAAACCTTGCAGAGCTGCCCTATGTAGTGTCCGCCGAGGTGACATATGATCCATCAACCAAAAGAATCAATATATACAACAAAGGGCAAACCAACATATTCCTTTGGGGTTCGAAAATGGGTGATGGGCCTGCTCTCGTGGAGAAAGAACCTCGTTTAATTACGCCAAGCGGATCTTATTACGTCTTTGCAGACCAACTTGAGGACGAAATCATCCAAAAGACCGGCGGCAACGGAGAGGTGCGCGGTGATTTAAAAATATACTTAAAAAATCAAGGCGATACAAAATACAAAGTATCGGTAATCATTTTCGCCAAATGTGAAAATGGGCGCGTTTCAATTAATACGCAAACGACTTCGATTAAGCCTGAAGCTTGGTAGAGAACACTCAAGCCCGGCATGTAAAATTTGAGTTGAGCACGTCTGTCCGCAGCGGAGGAAACCGCCGGCAAGGCGCGATAGAATGAAAAAGCGATGCTCTCCCTTGAGGGCGGAATGGCCGCTTGCTGGGTGGGAGCGATGTGAAAGTGTCCCGGCGACGGAACGAGCGAATGAAACCAAAAAAAAGCCCTGCGAGTGCAGGGCTTTTTCTTTGCCTAGTGGCTTTGCGCTGGCGCCGGAGAGAACTGCTCGATCCAGCGTTTAACGCGTCGCCACAAGCGGCGAATTCTTTGGTGGGCGGTACTGGGATCGAACCAGTGACCCCTGCCGTGTGAAGGCAGTGCTCTACCGCTGAGCTAACCGCCCAAAGAAGCTGAAATTATGTCAGAGCTTTTGGGGTTCGTAAAGCCCTTTCTGCAAATTTTTTTCAGACCCGCGCAACGACCGGTCAGCCGGTCGTGGACGGCTCGACGAGCTCGAGGATCGACCCGTCGCGCTTGAGCGTCGCGAGCACGATGCTCGAGTTGATCGACATCACGCCTGCGGCGCGGTGCAGCCGGTTGATCACGAAATCCGAATAGTGATCGAGATCGCGCGCGCGAACCGTCAGCACGTAGTTCGACCCGCCCGTGACGATCTGCGCCGCGATGACCTCCGGCCACTGCTGGATCGCCTCCACGAACCGGTCGTGCCACTCGGGTACGTCCGGCCGCATCGACACATGCACGAGCGCCTCGAACGCGACACCGACCTTCTTCGGCTCGATCGCGCAGCGATACCCGGCAATGGCGCCACGTTCCTCCAGCAGTTTCACGCGCCGCAGGCATGCCGACGGCGACAGCGCGACCGCGTTCGCGAGGTCTTGATTGCTGATGCGTCCGTCCCGTTCGAGGTGCCGGAGGATCCGCATGTCGGTTCGATCCAGGGTCATTTCGCAGAATCCGGTGAATTTATAGATGAGATCCGCAGACTCTACTGAAATCCGGCGGGTTCGTCATCGAAAAGTGAAGCTCATTCTATTTCGTCCTCGATAACATGCGCCCCATGTCCTGGCTGCTCATCCCGACGCAACGTGATGCCTCCGGTTGTCCCGCCGCCTTCAACCTTTACCGTCATTCCGCCATGTACGAACACATTCCCGCCTACCCGGGCGATCCGATCCTGTCGCTGTTCCAGGCATTCCAGCAGGATGCGCATCCGCACAAGGTCAACCTGAGCATCGGCCTCTACTACGACGACTCGGGCCGGATTCCGGTCCTCGACAGCACCGGCATCGCGGCCGCGCGGCTACGCGAGGCCGGTGCGCCGCACACGTATCTGCCGATGGAAGGGCTCGCCGCGTACCGGCAGGGTGTGCAGCGCCTCGTGTTCGGCGACGACTGCGCGGCGCTCGCGGAAGGGCGCATCGCGACGCTGCAGACGCTCGGCGGATCGGGCGCGATCCGGCTCGGCGCGGAATTCGTGAAGCGCTATTTCCCCGACAGCGCGATCTGGATCAGCGACCCGACGTGGGACAACCACCGCGTGATCTTCTCGGCCGCCGGCCTCGACGTGCACACGTATCCGTACTACGACGCGTTGCGCAACGGCATCCGCGTCGACGCGATGCTCACCACGCTCGATGCGTTGCCGGCGCGCAGCGTCGTGCTGCTGCAGCCGTGCTGCCACAACCCGACGGGGCTCGACCTCGGCCGCGACGCATGGCGCGCGGTGATCGACGTGCTCGCGCGGCGCGGGCTGATTCCGTTCCTCGACATGGCATACCAGGGGTTCGGCGACGGTCTCGCCGACGACGCATGGGCCGTGCGCGCGATCGTCGATGCCGGGCTGCCCGCGATCGTCGGCAATTCGTTTTCGAAGAACTTCTCGCTGTACGGCGAGCGCGTCGGCGGGCTGTCGGTCGTCTGTGCGAACGCGGGCGAGGCCGCGACCGTGCTGAGCCAGTTGCAGGCCGGCGTGCGCCGCACCTATTCGAGCCCGCCGCTGTTCGGCGCACAACTCGTGTCGACGGTGCTGAACGACGACGCGTTGCGCGTGCGCTGGGACGACGAGGTCGCGCAGGTGCGCGCGCGCATCAAGCGGATGCGCGGCGAACTGAAGGCCCGGCTCGACGCGCGGCTGCCGGACCGCGCGTTCGATGCACTCGTCACGCAGCGCGGGATGTTCAGCTACACGGGCATGGCCGCGACCGACGTCGACCGGTTGCGTGCCTCGCACGGCGTCTATCTGCTGCGCTCAGGGCGCATGTGCATCGCGGGCCTGAACGATGCGAACGTCGACCACGTCGCGAACGCGATCGCCGATGTGCTCGGCGGCGCGTCGCGGCAGGCCGCCTGAATTTCCCGACCCCGATCCAAAGGAGGACACGCTGGCTGAAACGATCCCGGTCGACCTGCCGCAACTCGCGCAACCGTTCTCGTGGGCGACCCGCGCGGGCGGGTTGATGTTTACGGGTCACGGGCCGGTCGACGCGTCCGGTGCGATTGCCGGCGACACGATGGGCGAACAGGCGCGCGTCACGCTCGCGAATCTCGCGAAGGCCGTCGCGGCGGCCGGCGCGACGATGGACGACGTCGCGCAGGTGATTGTCTACCTGTCCGACGTGAAGGCGATGCCCGAATTCGATACCGAATACCGGCGCCACTTCCGCGAACCGTATCCGAACCGGACATGCGTCGGTGTGCAGGGTTTCGCCCATCCGGCGATGCGCGTCGAACTCGTCGCGTACGTCGCGCTACCCGCGGCGCGCACCTAGCAGGAACACCGCATTGCGCGGTGTGCATTCACGCAATCATCGATAAACAAGAGCAGGACTGGAGGAGAACATGAGGACAATCAATCGATTCGCACTACCAATGATGTCGGGTGCGCTTGCCGCGAGCGGTGCGATGGCGCAGAGCAGCGTGACGCTGTACGGGATCGTCGACCAGAGCATTCGCTATACGACGCATGCCGACGCGTCGAACGATGCAAGCGTGCAGATGACCAACGGCGCGATCACGAACAGCCGCTGGGGGCTGAAGGGCAGCGAGGCGCTCGGCGGCGGGCTGCAGGCGATCTTCCGGCTGGAGAGCGGCTTCGAGCCGCAGAACGGGCAACTCGACGGCGCGCTGTTCGGCCGCTACGCGTATGTCGGCCTCGCGAGCGACTGGGGTACCGTGAAGCTCGGCCGCCAGGCGACCGAGGCGTTCAACCTGTTCGGCGATCTCGATCCGCTGACGGTCGGCAACTACACGGCCAACATGTGGCCGTATTTCCTCACGCAAGGGCGTGCGAGCAACGCCGTCAGCTACGACGGCACGTTCGGCGGGCTGAACGTCGGCGCGAGCTACGGCTTCGGCGGCGTCGCGGGCAGCCTCGGCGCGAATGCGTACTGGGGCACGCACGTGTCGTACACGCAGGGCGGGCTGATGGTTGGCGCGACGTACCAGCAGGTGCGCGACCTGAACAGCCGTGCGCAGCAGGCGTGGGGCGCGGGCGCACGCTACGCGTTCGGCGCGGCGACCCTGTACGCGGGCTATCTCGGCGGCATCGACCGCACGGGCATGCTCGACCAGCAGTTGCTGAACGCGCCGGGCCGCGACGTGACCTACGGTGCGTTCGCGGACAACCCGCGTCGCGACGCGATCTTCTATACGGGCGCGAGCGTCAAGGTCACGCCGGCCGTGTCGGTGACGGGCGTCGCGTATTACGACGACATCCGCGACGTCAACGGCGTCGCCGGCAACGGCGGCAAGCGCTATACCGGCGTGCTTGAGGCCGAGTACGCTTTGTCGAAGGCAACGCAGGTCTACGCGACGCTCGACTACAACCGCGTGACGGGCGGCGCGTTCACGGAATTGCCCGGACGCGGCAACCAGACCGGCGTGGCGGCCGGCCTGCGCCACCTGTTCTGAGCACGCGGCGCGCAGCGGCCGGCCGGTCCGGCGCCGGCCCGCGCGCCGTCGACGTTCCGACCGGACAATCGCTTTCGAACGAGGTCATTCGATGCAACCAGAAGGGCAATTCCAGCATATCGCGGCGCGCGAGCAGGGCCTGCGTCGCACGCTTTCCGCACGGCAGATGGCGATGATCGCGATCGGCGGCGCCATCGGCACCGGTCTCTTTCTCGGCAGCGGCTTCGCGATCGGCTTCGCGGGCCCGAGCGTACTCGTGAGCTACGCGATCGGCGCGTTCATCTCGCTGCTGCTGATGGGCTGTCTCGCGGAGATGACGGTCGCGCACCCGACCTCCGGTTCGTTCGGCGCGTATGCCGAACATTACGTGAGCCCGTGGGCCGGATTCCTCGTGCGCTACGCGTACTGGGCGTGCATCGTGCTCGCGGTCGGCACCGAGGTCACCGCGATCGCGCTGTACATGAAGTACTGGTTCCCGGGCGTGCCGGGCTGGCTGTGGATCGTCGGGTTCTCCGCGCTGCTGGTGTTCGTCAATGCGCGCAGCGTCGACGTGTTCGGCGCGGTGGAGTACGGCTTCTCGGTCGTGAAGATCGCGGCGATCGTCGGCTTCATCCTGCTCGGCGCCTATGTCGTGTTCGGCAATCCGGGGCTGGTCGGCGACGGCGCCGCACGCGCGGGATTCCACCATTACACGGATCACGGCGGCTTCTTTCCGAAGGGGGCGTGGGGCACGTGGGTCGCGGTGATCGTGTCGATCTTCAGCTACCTGAGCATCGAGATGATCGCGGTCGCGGCCGGTGAAGCCGAGGACCCCGAGCGCGCGGTCACGCGTGCGTTCCGCTCGACGATCGTGCGGCTCGTGCTGTTCTACCTCGTCACGCTCGCGCTGATGCTCGCGATCGTGCCGTGGACGGCGGCGGGGCGCGACGAAAGCCCGTTCGTGAAGGTGATGGAGGCGATTCACCTGCCGGGCGCGGCCGGGCTGATCAACTTCGTCGTGCTGATCGCCGCGCTGTCCGCGATGAACAGCCAGCTCTACATCACGACGCGGATGATGTTCAGCCTGTCGCGTGCGGGCCATGCGCCGAAGGCGCTCGGCGAAGTGAACGCACGCGGCGTGCCGTTCGGCGCGCTGATGCTGTCGACGCTCGGCATCGCGCTGGCGACCGTGCTGAGCGTGCTGTATCCGGACGCGTCGTTCACGATCATGATGGCCGTATCGATGTTCGGTGCGCTGTTCACGTGGATGATGATCTTCGTCACGCACTATTGTTTCCGGCGTCGCCGGACGGCGCTCGGCCTGCCGGCGCCCGCGTTCCGGATGCGCGGTTTTCCGCTGCTGACGCTGCTCGGCGCGGGCCTGATGCTCGCGGTGATGGTGACGACCTACTTCACGGCGGAATTCCACATGACGCTGATCTTCGGCATTCCGTTCCTGGTTGCGCTGTCGGTCGTGTACGCGGTGTGGTACCGGCGTGCGCAGCCGGTACTCCAGCCCGACGCGAAGGTGTGACGTAGCAGCGGGTGCGTGCGCTCAGCCCGCGAGCGCGGGCAGTGCGTCGATCGACGCGCGGACGTAATCTGCGAAGCGCAGCGCAACCGGTTCAGTGGTACCGCTGCGCTTCAGCGCGAGCGTGCGCGATTCGAGCGACGCATCCTTCAGCGGCCGGAACGCGAGCCGGTCGCTCTTCACCTGCTGCAACACGCGTGGCACGAGCGCGAGCCCCATCCCGAACTCGATCATCGACAGGATCGTCTGCCACAGCCGTGCCTCGTGGCGGATCAGCGGGCTGAAACCGGCATTCACACACTGCGCGATGATCAGGTCGTGATAGTGCGGCGCCGCTTCGCGCGGGAACAGGATGAACGGTTCCGCGGCCAGCGAGGCGAGCGCGACCTGCTTGCGCCGCGCGAGCGGATGCGCGGCCGGCAGGCAGCACACGAACGGTTCCGCATAGACGGGCGTCGATTCGACCTCGGGCGGGAAGTGGCCCCAGTGCGCGTAGCCGAGATCGATCTGGCCGCGCTGGATCGCCTGCACCTGCGACTGGGTGTTCATTTCGCTCAGCACGACCTCGACGCCCGGATAGTCGGCCTCGAAGCGCCGCACGGCATCGGGCAGCCCGCGATACAGCATCGAATGAACGAAGCCGATCCGCAGCCGGCCCGCGAGACCCGATGCGGAGCGCACCGTCAGGCGTTCGGCCTCGGCCGCCTGCAGTAGCAGCCGGCGCGCTTCGCGGAGCAGTACCTCGCCCGCGTTGGTCAGTGCGACGGTCTTGTTGGTGCGTGAGAACAGCTGGACGCCGAGTGCGTCCTCGAACTTGCGGATGTCGAAACTCAGCGCCGGCTGCGAGATGAACAGGCGCTTCGCCGCGCGCCCGAAGTGCAGTTCCTCGGCGACCGCCACGAAGTAGCGCAACTGCCTCAGTTCCATGGGGTCTCCTCGCGGCGTCGGTATCGATAAGCGATATCTATCGTACCGGATAAATCCTGTATTGGACGCTTATCGAACGCGCGCCTACGCTCTGCGGAAGGCTTTGCACGGGACTGGCCGGGCGCCGCGGCGCGCCCTCCAGCCGACGTGCAGGCAACCCAGGAGACGCACGCATGAACGACACCGCTCGCACGCCGGACGCCGGCGCATCCAACATCCCCGACAGCCGGGGCATCAATTTCTTCACGGTCGATCCCGATTTCGGCGCGTTGCTGAAGCTGCATCTCGGCGATGCGCACTATGCCGATCTGGAGCCGCGGCTGCGCGCGCTCGGCGCACGCGTGTCGGGCGAGCTCGACGAATGGGCGTCGCGCGCGGACAAGCACCCGCCCGTGCTCGAGCATCGCAACCGGCGCGGCGAGGCCGTGCAGCGGATCGACAAGGATCCCGCGTATGTCGCGCTCGAACGCGTCGCGTATTCCGAGCTCGGGCTCGCGTCGCTGAGCCACGGGGCCGAATCGGTGCCGCCGCTCGTCAAGTACGCGCTGACGTTCCTGTTCGTGCAGGCGGAATTCGGGCTGTGCTGCCCGGTCAGCATGACCGATTCGCTGACGCGCACGCTGCGCCGTTTCGGCGATCCGGCGCTCGTCGCGCGCTACCTGCCGATGCTGGCGTCGCGCGACTTCGACACGCTGTACCAGGGCGCGATGTTCATGACCGAGCAGGCGGCCGGTTCCGACGTCGGCCGGATCTCGACGCTGGCGACGCGCGAGACGGACGCGCACGGCGAGACCGTCTGGCGCCTGACCGGCGACAAGTGGTTCTGCTCGAACGCGGATGCCGATCTCGCGATGGTGCTCGCGCGGCCCGACGGCGCGCCGGACGGCATCAAGGGTCTCGCGCTGTTCCTCTTGCCGAAGACGCTGCCGGACGGCACGCGCAACCGCTACCGGATCGTGCGCCTGAAGGACAAGCTCGGCAGCCGTTCGATGGCGAGCGGCGAGATCGCGCTCGAAGGCGCGCAGGCGTACCTGATCGGCGAGATCGGCCGCGGCTTTCACCAGATGGCCGACATGATCAACATGTCGCGACTGTCGAACGGCGTGCGCGCGGCCGGGCTGATGCGGCGCGCGCTGAACGAAGCGCTGCACGTCGCCGCGCATCGCGAGGCCTTCGGTCGCAAGCTGATCGAGATGCCGCTGATGCAGCGCCAGTTGCTGAAGATGCTGTTGCCGGCCGAGGCCGCGCGCGCGATGTTCATGCAGATCGCGCTGCTGCTGCCGCAGGCCGATGCGGGCGACGAGCAGGCCGCGCGCTGCGTGCGGATCCTGACGCCGCTGATCAAGTTCCGCGCGTGCCGCGATGCGAGGCGCGTGACGGGCGATGCGATGGAAGTGCGCGGCGGCACCGGCTACATCGAGGAATGGAGCGACGCGCGCGTCGTGCGCGACGCGCATCTCGGCTCGATCTGGGAGGGCACGAGCAACATCGTCGCGCTCGACGTCGCGCGGGCCGCGCAGCGCGAACAGTCGCTCGATGCGCTGCGCGCGTTCCTCGGCGACCGGCTTGGCGGGGCGCCGCTGCCCGATGCGAGCCGTGCGGCGCTGCGGCGCATTCTCGCGCGCGCTTGCGACGCGCTCATGCGGGTCGCGGCCGAAGGCGACGACGCTCGCGTGCGGCAGGTCGCGTCCGCGCTGTACTACGCGAGCGCCGCGGTGCTGATGGCGTGCGAGGGCGTGCGGCTCGCGCCGGATTTCCGGCGGCTCGCGCTCGCGCACCTGATCGTGCGCCACAAGCTGCTGCCGGTCGATCCGCTTGCGCCGGCATCGCGCGACGACGAATCGGCCGCCTATGGCGCGCTGCTGCGCGGCACGCCGATCGCGCTCGATACCGCGCTCGACCTGCTGCCGGAGGTTGAACGATGAGCACGACGCGTGGCGCACTGGATGGCCTGAAGGTCGTCGACCTGAGCCGCGTGCTCGGCGGTCCGTACTGCACGCAGGCGCTTGCCGACCACGGGGCGACGGTGGTCAAGATCGAGCCGCCGGACGGCGACGAGACGCGCGGCTGGGGGCCGCCGTTCCTCGGCGATACCGCGTGGTACTTCATGGGCGTGAACCGCAACAAGGAAGGGCTCGCGCTCGACCTGTCGCGCGACGAAGGCCGCGCGATCCTGTGGCGCTTGCTCGACGAAGCCGACGTGCTCGTCGAGAACTTCAAGCCGGGCACGCTCGCGCGCTGGGGGATGGACTATGCACGCGACCTGCAACCGCGCTTTCCGTGGCTGATCCACTGCGCGGTGACGGGCTTCGGCGCGGACGGTCCGCTCGGCGGGCTGCCCGGCTACGACGCGGTGATCCAGGCGATGGCGGGGCTGATGAGCGTGAACGGCGAGCGCGACGGCGACGCGACGCGGATCGGCCTGCCGATCGTCGACATGGTCACGGGCCTCAACGCGCTCGCGGGCATCCTGCTGGCACTCGCGGAGCGGGAGAAGAGCGGGCGCGGGCAGTCGATCGACATCGCGCTGTACGACTGCGGCGTGTCGCTGCTGCATCCGCACCTGCCGAACTTCTTCGGCTCGGGGCGCGTGCCGGAGCGCAGCGGCAACGCGCATCCGAACATCGCGCCGTACGACAGCTACCGCACGGCGACCGTGCCGATCTTCCTCGCGATCGGCAACGACCGGCAGTTCGCGCGGCTCGTCGCGCATCTCGGCGCGCCGGCGCTCGCAAGCGATCCGCGCTTCGTCGACAACCGCAGCCGCTGCGCGCACCGGCCCGAGCTGAAGGCCGAACTGGAGGCACGGCTCGCCGCGCACGCCTGCGAGCCGCTCGCGCGCGACCTGATGGCGGCCGGCGTGCCGTGCGGCCCCGTGCGAACGGTGGCCGACGTCGCGCACGATCCGCATGCAATGCACCGGAACCTGTTCGTCGAGATCGGCGCGTATCGCGGCACCGCGTCGCCGGTGAAGCTGTCGCGCACGCCGGCCACCTATCGTTCGCCGCCACCCGCGCTCGGCGGCGACACGCGCGCGGTGCTCGATCGCCTCGGCGTCGATCGCGCGCTCCAGCAGCAACTGCTCGATGCCGGCGTGCTGAAAACGGCGCCCGGCCACGCGCCCCCCGACTGACATGACGCCGCCGGCCGGCGGCGTCATGCCGGCCACCGGGAAAGGCGCGCGACAGTCGCGCCCCCGAAACCCAACATGGAGACATCGATGAGCCGTCAGCAATCCCCGACCGCCGCGCCGCAACCGCGGCCCGGCCGCGCCGCCTTCGCGGCGTTCGTCGGCACCACGATCGAGTGGTACGACTTCTACATCTACGGCACGGCCGCGGCGCTCGTGTTCGGCAAGGTGTTCTTTGCGAGCACGATGGATCCCGGCGTCGCGACGCTGCTCGCGTTCGTCACGTTCTGGGCCGGCTTCGCCGCGCGGCCGCTCGGCGGCATCGTGTTCGGGCATCTCGGCGATCGTGTCGGCCGCAAGACCGCGCTCGTGATCACGCTGGTGATGATGGGGCTGGCCACGACCGGCATCGGCCTGTTGCCCGGCTATGCGCAGATCGGCGTCTGGGCGCCGGCCGGCCTCGTCGTGCTGCGCGTACTGCAGGGCATCGCGGTCGGCGGCGAATGGGGCGGCGCGGTGCTGATCGCGAGCGAGAACGCGCCGAAGCATCGCAGCATCCTGTATGCGGCGTTCGCGCAGCAGGGCTCGCCCACCGGCAACCTGCTCGCCACGGCCGCGTTCTTCGCGCTGAGCGCGCTGCCGACACCGTCGTTCCTGATGTGGGGCTGGCGCATTCCGTTCCTGCTGTCGGCCGTGCTCGTGATCATCGGCATGGTGATCCGGCTGAAGCTCGAGGAGTCGGTCGACATGCAGCGCGTGCTCGCGCGCAAGCGCACCGTGAAGCTGCCGCTGCGCGATGTCGTGCGCGATCACTGGGTGGTCGTGCTGCTCGCGGCCGGCACGCTGCCGGTGATCAACGTCACGTACTTCCGCAGCACGTTCGCGCTGTCGTGGGCGACGAAGGAGCTCGGCTACGCGCAGGGCACGTTCCTCGGCATCCTGTCGATCTCGCTCGTCGTGCAGTTCCTGATGCAGCCGGTCGGCGCGTGGTTCGTGTCGAAGGTCGACATGCGTCGCGCGATGTGCTGGATCCTGATTCCGGAAATCGTGCTGATGCCCGTGATGTTTCATGCGCTCGCGACCCGTTCGTACTGGGTGGCCGTCGCGGGCATGTGCATCTCGACGATTCCGTCAGCGATGTTCTACGGCGCGGTCGGCGGCGTGCTCGCACGCGTGTTCCCGGCGAACATTCGCTACACGGGCCTGTCGCTCGCGTACCAACTGAGCGCGCTCGTCGTCGGCGGCGGCACGCCCGTGCTCGCGCAGGCGATCCTCAATTCGACGGGCAGCATCGTCGGCGTCGCGGTCGCGTCGGGGCTTTACGCGTTCGTGTCGCTTGTCTGCATGCTGGCGCTGCTGAACCGCACCGGCTATCGCGCGGATGAACTGTCGACCGCCGAACGCAGCGACGCGGCTGAATGGGGCACCGAAGGCGGCAGCGCGGAGGCTGCGGCCGACGGGCGTGCGCAGCCGGGCGAGGGCAGCGCGCTGAAGCCGGCCGGCTGAGCCGCACGGAATACCGCCACGCGCGAGGCCGGAACACGCCTAACGCGCATCCCCAAAAGAAAATGGCACCGTGCGAAACACGATGCCGTCTTTCCCCGGAGTGCGCGGCCGGCAGGCTGCCGGCCGCGCGCATCGCGTCATCAGCCTTCCGTCGGCGGCACGTAGCCGGACGCCTGGTCCGCGCCGTCGCCGAAGAAGTACTTCTCGGTCTGCTTCATCAGGTACTGGCGCGCACGCGGGTCGGCCATGTTCAGGCGGTTTTCGTTGATCAGCATCGTCTGCTGCTTCAGCCAGCCTTGCCACGCTTCCTTCGAGACGCTTTCATAGATGCGCTTGCCGAGTTCGCCCGGCAGCGGCGGGAAATCGAGACCTTCGGCTTCCTTGCCGAGCTTCGCGCATTGAATCATACGGGCCATCGTGTACTTCTCCTGTAATCGGACTGGGGGAGGGCGGGCGTCTTGCGCCGTTCAGAGCTGCTTCATCAGCACGAGCGACTTGCGCTGCCAGTTATAGAGTTTGCGGCGGTCTTCCGGCAGGTCGTCGACGCTGACCTTGACGAAGCCGCGCTTGAGGAACCAGTGCTCGGTGCGCGTCGTGAGCACGAAGATATGCGTGAGGCCGCGCGCGCGCGCGCGCTGCTCGATGCGCTTGAGCAGGCGTTCGCCGTCGCCCGAGCCCTGCGCTTCAGGCGCGACCGTCAGGCACGCCATCTCGCCGATCTTCTCCTGCTGGTACGGATACAGCGCCGCGCAGCCGAACAGCACGCCATCGTGCTCGATCACCGAGAAGTGGTCGATGTCGCGTTCGATCTGGTGGCGGCCGCGCCGCACCAGCGTGCCGTCCGACTCGAGCGGCTCGATCAGCGACAGGATGCCGCCGACGTCGTCCGGCGTCGCCTCGCGCAGGCTTTCGAGGTTCTCGTACGAGATCATCGTGCCGACGCCGTCGTGCAGGAACAGTTCGAGCAGCATGCTGCCGTCGAGCGATTGCGGGATCAGGTGCGCCCGGGTCACGCCGCCGCGGCACGCGCGGATCGAATGCTTCAGGAAAAATGCGTCGTCGCCCTGGATGTTGCCGGAATCGAGCAGCTCGGCCGCCGCGTCGAGCGACATTTCGCGGATCAGCCCGCCTTCGTCGTCGACGATGCCGGGGCCGTCGGTCAGGAACACGATCTTGTCGGCGCGCAGCGCGATCGCGGCGGCCGACGCCACGTCTTCCATCGACAGGTTGAACGCTTCGCCGGTCGGCGAGAAGCCGAGCGGCGACAGCAGCACGAGCTTGCGGCTCGCGAGCGAATGACGGATCGACTCGGCGTCGATCTTGCGCACGATGCCCGTATGCGCGAAATCGACCCCGTCGAGAATCCCCACCGGCCGCGCGGTCACGAAGTTGCCCGACACGACGCTGATGTGCGCGTGCGCCATCGGCGAGTTCGGCAGACCCTGGCTGATCGCGGCCTCGATGTCGAGACGTACTTCACCGGCCGCTTCCTTCGCGGATTCGAGCGCGCGCGCATCGGTAATGCGCAGGCCGTGCGAAAACTCGGATTCGACACCGTGCAGGCTCAGCTGCTCCTCGACCTGCGGGCGCGAACCGTGCACCAGCACGATCTGGATACCCATCGCCTGCAGCAGTGCGATATCGGACACGAGCGCGTTCAGCAGCCCCTGCTGCACCACCTCGCCGCCAAACCCCACGACGAACGTGCTGTTGCGGAACTTGTGGATATAGGGCGCGACGGAACGCATCCAGTCGACGAACTGCGCGTGGCTGGCGGCCGAATCGTCGGCGGCCGGCGGCGTCGCGGCGCCGGTCTGGGCGGGAGGGAGGTCGGTTTGGGAATTCATGGGCGGGATTATAATGCGCCCCCATGTCGAATGTACCTAAAAGTCCCGCGCCGACGCGGGCCAAAGCGCCGTCGGCCCGGCACCCGGATGGTGCGGCCGATGCACGCCAGCAGCAGGGCCAGCCGCCGCGCCGGCCGCAGCAACAGCAGGCGGGCCAGCCTGCGCAAGCGCCGCGCGGGCCGCGCGGCGACGAATCGCGCGGCGACGCGCGCCAGCCGGCCGCGAAGGACGCGTCCGCTGCGACGGGCGAGCGCGCGCCGCGCCGCGAGCGTGCGCCGCGCACCGTCGTCGCACCGAACCCGGTCCCGCCGATCACGTACCCCGAAAGCCTGCCCGTGTCGGGCAAGCGCGACGAAATCGCGCGCGCGATCGCCGGTCATCAGGTTGTCATCGTCTGCGGCGAAACCGGTTCGGGCAAGACCACGCAGCTGCCGAAAATCTGTCTCGATCTCGGCCGCGGCCTCGGCGCCGGCGGCACGGGACTGATCGGCCATACGCAGCCGCGCCGCCTCGCCGCGTCGTCCACCGGCCGCCGGATCGCCGAGGAACTCGGCACGCCGTTCGGCGAAGTGGTCGGCTACAAGGTGCGCTTTACCGACAACCTCGCGCCGGGCGCGTCCGTGAAGCTGATGACGGACGGGATCCTGCTCGCCGAGACGCAGACCGACCCGTTGCTGAAGGCGTATGACACGCTGATCATCGACGAGGCGCACGAGCGCAGCCTGAACATCGACTTCCTGCTCGGCTACCTGAAGGAAATCCTGCCGAGGCGGCCGGACCTGAAGCTGATCGTCACGTCCGCGACAATCGACGCCGATCGCTTCGCGCGCCATTTCGGCACTGACGAGCGTCCCGCGCCCGTGATCGAGGTGAGCGGGCGGCTGTATCCGGTCGAGATGCGCTACCGGCCCGTGGCCGAAGATCGCCCGGCCGTGAAGAACGCCGAAGGCACGGCCGGCCGGGACCGCGTGAAGACCGCGCGCGAAGCCGAGCGCGACCTGATGGACGCGATCGTCGACGCCGTCGACGAGCTGTGCCGCGAAGGCCCCGGCGACGTGCTGGTGTTCCTGCCCGGCGAGCGCGAGATTCGCGAAGCGGCCGAGGCGCTGCGCAAGCACCACCCGCCGCACACCGAGATCCTGCCGCTGTTCGCGCGGCTCTCGGCGGCCGACCAGGACAAGGTGTTCAAGGCGTCGAACGCGCGCCGGATCGTGCTCGCGACCAACGTGGCCGAAACCTCGCTGACGGTGCCGGGCATCCGCTACGTCGTCGATACGGGCCTCGCGCGCGTGAAACGCTATTCGTACCGGAACAAGGTCGAGCAGCTGCAGGTCGAGTCGATCTCACAGGCGGCCGCGAACCAGCGCGCGGGCCGCTGCGGCCGCGTGGCCGACGGCGTCTGCATCCGCTTGTACGAGGAAAGCGATTACCAGGCGCGCGCGCGCTTCACCGATCCGGAAATCCTGCGCTCGTCGCTCGCGTCGGTGATCCTGCGGATGAAGTCGCTGCACCTGACGGCGATCGAATCGTTCCCGTTCCTCGAACCGCCGCCCGGCCGCGCGATCGCGGACGGCTACCAGTTGCTCAACGAGCTCGGTGCGGTCGACGACGACAACGCGCTGACGCCGCTCGGCCGCGAACTCGCGCGGCTGCCGCTCGACCCGCGCGTCGGCCGGATGATTCTTGCCGCGCGCGACCAGCAGTCGCTGCGTGAAGTGCTGATCATCGCGAGCGCGCTGTCCGTGCAGGACCCGCGCGACCGCCCGATCGAAGCGCAGGAGCAGGCCGACCAGGCGCACCGCCGGTTTGCCGACGAACGTTCCGAATTCCTGCAGTGGCTGAAGATCTGGGCGTGGTTCGAAGAGGCCGTCGCGCACAAGAAGTCGAACCGCCAGCTGGTCGACGCGTGCCGGCAGAACTTCCTGTCGCACCTGCGGCTGCGCGAGTGGCGCGACGTCCATTCGCAACTGCTGACCGTCGTGCGCGAGCACGGCTGGCGCCTGAACGAAGTCGAGGCGACCTACGAACAGGTCCATCTGGCCCTGTTGACGGGCCTGCTCGGCAACCTCGGCCTGAAGGCCGACGACGATCCGCACTATCTCGGCGCGCGCGGGATCAAGTTCTACCTGTGGCCGGGCTCCGTGCTCGCGAAGAAGGCCGGCCGCTGGGTGATGGCAGCCGAGCTTGTCGAGACGAGCCGGCTGTACGCGCGCTGCCTCGCGAAGATCGAGCCCGAATGGGTCGAGAAGATCGGTGCGCACCTGCTGAAGAAGTCGCTGTCGGAGCCGCATTGGGAAAAGCGCCCGGCGCAGGTCAGCGCGTACGAGCGCGCGACGCTGTACGGGCTGCCGATTTATCACCGCCGGCGCGTCGCGTTCGGCAAGCAGGATCCGTCGCGTGCACGCGAGCTGTTCATCCGCGGCGCGCTGGTCGAAGGCGAGTTCGACACGAAGCTTGCGTTCTTCGCGCACAACCGCAAGCTGCTCGCCGACATCGAGCAGCTCGAGCACAAGTCGCGCCGGCAGGACGTGCTGGTCGACGACGAGCTGATCTACGCGTTCTATGACCAGGCGATTCCGGCGGGCGTTCACACGGGCGCCGCGTTCGAGCGCTGGTATCGCGACGAGGTGAAGCAGGGCGGCCAGCCCGAGGACAAGCTGCGGCTGCTGTACCTGTCGCGCGACGACCTGATGCGCCACGAGGCGGCCGGCGTGACGACCGAGCTGTTCCCGAAGCGCGCGACGATGGCCGGTGTCGAGATGGCGCTCACGTATCACTTCGAGCCCGGCACGCCGCGCGACGGGGTGACGCTCGCGGTGCCGCTGTACGCGCTGAACCAGGTCGACGCGCGCCGCTGCGAGTGGCTCGTGCCCGGGATGCTGAAGGAAAAGGTGCAGTTGCTGCTGAAGTCGCTGCCGCAGAAGCTGCGCCGGCATTGCGTGCCGCTGCCCGAATATGCGGCCGGCTTCGTCGAGCGGATGGGCCGCGAGCGCTTCGGTGCGGGCGGGCTGGTCGAGGCGCTGATCGCCGATGTGCGCGGCGAGACGCAGGTCGCGATGAAAACGGCCGACTTCAAGCTCGAGACGCTGCCCGCGCACCTGTTCATGAACTTCAAGGTGATCGACGAGCACGGCCGCCAGCTCGCGATGGGGCGCAATCTCGCGCAGCTTCGCCAGGAGCTCGGCGCGCAGGCGCAGCAGCAGTTCCAGAAGATCGCGGCGGCGTCGACGATCGCGGCCGGCGGCGATGCCGATGACGGCCAGGCCATGGGCCAGGCGCCGGCGACGGCCGCCGCGACCGGTACCGCCGCCCGCAACGCGAAGGCCGGCAAGGGCGCGGTGCCGCAGACGGCCGCTGCGGCGGAAGCCGGCGCGACGGCGCTGTACGAGAACCTGACGACGTGGAATTTCGGCAAGCTGCCCGAGCTGCTGGAGATCCGGCGGCGCGGCCAGACGCTGTACGGCTACCCGGCGCTCGTCGATCGCGGCACGCATTGCGACGTCGAAGTGTTCGATTCGCCGGAGGAGGCCGCGCGCATCCACCGGGCCGGCCTGCGGCGGCTGTTCGCGCTGCAGTTGAAGGAGCCGATCAAGTTCCTCGAGAAGAACCTGCCGGGCCTGCGCGAGATGGCGATGCAGTACATGTCGCTCGGCACGCAGGACGAGCTGCGCGACCAGCTGATCGACACGGCGCTCGATCGCGCGTGCCTGCAGGATCCGCTGCCCGACGACGACGCGAGCTTCCACGCGCGCCGCGACGAGGGCCGGAGCCGCCTGAACCTGCTCGCGCAGGAAATCGCGCGGCTGGTCGGGCAGATACTGGCCGAATACGCGGGGCTCGTGAAGAAGCTCGCGCAGGCGAAGCCGTTCGCGCAGGCGCATGCGGACCTGCAGCAGCAGCTCGCCGCGCTGGTCGGCAAGCGCTTCGTGATCGATACGCCCTACGCGCAACTGGCGCACTTCCCGCGCTACCTGAAGGGCATCGCGCTGCGGATCGACAAGCTGAAGGCCGATCCGGCGCGCGACGCGAAGCAGTCGGCCGACCTGTTGCCGCTCGCCCAGCAGTACCAGCGCGCGGTGTCGCAGCGCGGCGGCGTCGCCGATTCGCGGCTCGCGGAATTCCGCTGGCTGCTCGAGGAACTGCGGATTTCGCTGTTCGCGCAGGAACTGCGCACGCCGATGCCTGTCTCTGTCAAGCGTCTGCACAAGGTCTGGGAGTCGATGCAGCGCTAGCGCAACATCGGTTGCCGGGCCCGCACCGGCGGGCGGCCCCGGCCGGCCGCGCGGCGCCTGCCGCGCCGGCCGACAGGGCCGCCGCGGCGTGCGTCGAAGGGGCGCAATGCCGGCTTCGGTCAACCGGCCGGGCCGGTTGAACGTTTTACAATGACGGTTGTTCCACGACGTGAGTCTTCATGCGCACTTTCCTTTCCCTCGGCCGCACGCTCGCGCTGGCCGCCGCCGTGCTGGCGCCCGCCGCACACGCCAATAACGTGATCGTCCTCAATTCGGCCGAAGCGACGCTTTCCCTGATCGACCAGCAGACCCGCCAGGTCGTCGGCACGATGCCGACCGGCAAGGAACCGCATCACCTGATGATCACGCCCGACAATTCGTCGCTGATCGTCGCGAATTCGGTCTCGAACAGCCTGATGTTCCTCGATCCCAAGACGGGCAAGCTGCAGCACACCGTCGAAGGGATCGACGATCCTTACCAGCTCGGCTTCTCGCCCGACCGCAAGTGGTTCGCGGCCGCCGGCCTGCGCCTCGACCGCGTCGACATCTACAGCTACGACGGCCGCGACCTGAAGCTCGCGAAGCGCGTGCCGCTCGAGGTGATGCCGAGCCACCTCGCGTTCACGAAGGACAGCAAGACCTTGCTCGTATCGCTGCAGGTCTCCGGCGAGATCGCGGCGATCGACCTGCCGACGCAGACGGTCAAATGGAAGATGAAGGTCGGCAAGGTGCCGGCCGGCCTGTGGCTCACGCCGGACGACAAGTACCTGCTCGTCGGGATGACGGGCTCGGATTACGTCGCGGTGGTCGACTGGCGCAACCAGAAGGTCGTCAAGCAGATCGTCACGGGCAAGGGCGCGCACAACTTCCGTTCGCTCGCCGACGGCACGCACGTCGCGGTGACGAACCGGGTCGCGAACACGATCAGCATCATCGATGAGAACACGCTCACCAACGTCGGCGACATCACCGGCCTGCTGCCGGGCCCGGACGACATGGAACTGTCCGCCGACAAGAAGACGCTGTGGGTGACGTTCCGCTTCGCGAAGAAGGTCGGGATCATCGACCTGCCGTCGCGCAAGCTGGTGCAGACGATTTCCGTCGGCCGGTCGCCGCACGGCATCTACTTCTACGACCGTGCGCCGTGGCGCGCGGCGAACGGCGCCTGACGGACGGAGGTTCGCGATGCTTCACCTGATCGATACCTTCGTGTCGAACATCCAGACCTGGCTGTACGTCGACGTCGTGCAGCCGCTCCTCTTCAAGTTCAACATGATGGACTACGACGAGGACACCTACGACGCGCTGTACTGGGTGATCATCGGCGCGCTGCAGATGATCGTGATGTTCGTGCTGCTGCGCCCGCTCGAGGCGCTGCGGCCCCTCGAGGACTGGAAGGACCGCAAGGCCGTGCGGGTCGACGTGATCTACACGGCGATCTCCAAGCTCGGGATCTTCTCGCTGCTGTTCTTCTTCGCGTTCCAGCCGCTGTTCGACAACTTCCAGGCATGGTTGCGCCTGTATGGCATCGCGAACTTCGACCTCGACTACCTGTGGCCGGGCGTCACGTCGCAGCCGATCGTCACGTTCGCGATCTATCTCGTCGTGCTCGATTTCGCCGGCTACTGGTATCACCGCTGGCAGCACAAGATCGGCATCTGGTGGGAGCTGCATGCCGTGCATCACAGCCAGCGCCAGATGTCGCTGTGGTGCGACGACCGCAACCACCTGCTCGACGACGTGATCCAGGCCGGCTTCTTCGCGGCGATCGCGCTCGTGATCGGCGTGTCGCCGTCGCAGTTCGTCGTGCTGACCGCGTTCACCAACTTCATGCAGAGCATCCAGCACACGAATGCGCGGTTGTCGTTCGGCTGGCTCGGCGAGCGCCTCGTCGTGAGCCCGATCTTCCACCGGCGCCACCACGCGGTCGGCTACGGTCACGAAGGCACCAAGTACGGCTGCAACTTCGGCGTGCTGTTCCCGTGGTGGGACATGATGTTCGGCACCGCGTCGTGGAACCGCACGGTCGAGCCGACCGGCATCCGCGACCAGGTCGAGGGTGTGTCCTACGGCGAAGGCTTCTGGGCGCAGCACGGCCTCGCGTTCGTGCGGATCTTCCGGCGCCTGTTCCCTGCCAAGCGTGGCGCGGCATCGGCCTGATCCGGCCATTCTCACGTTGAGCGGCTCTCCCACGCGGCCCGCATGTGCTTTGGCGCATGCGGGCCGCGTGGTTTATCCTTTCCCCGTTTTTCTCCGTCGATACAGGCTCGCATGAACGACTTGCTGCGTTCCTTCGTCCGGGCATTGGCGAGCGCACTGCATCCGCGCATGCTCTGGCTCACCCTGATGCCGTTTCTCGTCTCGGCCGTCCTGTGGGGCGTCGTGCTGTGGTTCTCGTGGCAGACGCTGCTGGATCTCGCACGCGGCGCGCTCGACGGCTTCGTGCTGACGGCCATGCTGTACCGCGCGTTCGACGCGATCGGCATGTCGCAGCTGCACGCGGTCGTTGCGCCGTTCGTGGTCGTGTCGCTCGCGATTCCGCTCATCGTGCTGACCGTGCTGCTGCTGATCGCGACGATTTCGATGCCGGTCGTGATCAAGCACCTGTCGAACCGGCAGTTCGCGGCGCTCGAGCCGAAGCGGGGCGGCACCTTCTTCGGCAGCGTGTTCAATTCGCTGGGGGCGGCGCTGGCCGGCGTCGTCGTGCTGGTCGTCACGATCCCGCTGTGGCTGATTCCGCCGTTCTTCGCGCTGCTGCCGCCCGTGATCTGGGGCTGGCTCACGTACCGCGTGATGACCTACGACGCGCTCGCGCTGCACGCGAGCCGCGACGAGCGCCGGGCGCTCGTGCGGCAGCACCGCTGGCCGCTGATCGGCATCGGCGTCGCGACCGGGCTGCTCGGCACCGTGCCGACCTTCGTATGGGTATCGTCGGTCTGGATGATGGTGCTGTTCCCGTTCGTCGCGGCGGCCATGATCTGGGTTTACGCTTTCATCCTCGTCTTCTCGGCGCTGTGGTTCGGGCATTACTGCCTGCGCGCGCTGGAGGACCTGCGTGCGAGTTCGCGCGCCACCGCAATCGACATGGGGCAGGCATGAGCATCGGCATCATCATCATCGGCGACGAAATCCTTTCGGGCCGCCGGCAGGACAAGCATCTGGCGAAGGTCATCGAGTTGCTCGGCGCGCGCGGCCTCACGCTCGACTGGGCCGAATACGTCGGCGACGATCCGGCGCGCATCACGGCGACCCTCGCACGCGCGATCGCGTCGGGCGACATCGTGTTCTCGACGGGCGGCATCGGCGCGACGCCGGACGACCACACGCGCCAGTGCGCGGCCGCCGCGCTCGGCGTGCCGCTTGAGCTGCATCCGGAAGCGAAGGTGCTGATTTCGGAGCGGATCCGCGAAACGCACGCCGATCCGGCCACGCCGGTCGACTTCGATTCGCCGGAAAACCGGCACCGCTTCAACATGGGGGTGTTCCCGGCGGGGGCGACGATCATCCCGAACGGCTACAACCGGATTCCCGGCTTCTCGGTCGGCGACCTGCACTTCGTGCCGGGCTTCCCGGTGATGGCGTGGCCGATGATCGAATGGGTGCTCGATACGAAGTACGCGCACCTGCATCACGCGACGCCGCACGCGGAGCGCTCGCTGTACGTGTTCGAGCTGCCGGAATCGACGCTCACGCCGCTGATGGAGCGCATCGAGCGCGATTTCCCGGGCGTGCGCGTGTTCAGCCTGCCGAGCGTCGGCGATGCGGAGCGCGGCGGGATCTATGCGCGCCGTCACATCGACCTCGGCGTGAAGGGCGAGCCGGAAGCGGTCGCGGCCGCGTACGTGAAACTGCGCGAAGGCGTGCACCTGCTCGGCGGCGACGTCGTCGAACCCGATACGCCGCGCGCCTGAGCGCCCACTCGATCAGCCGTACAAAAGCCACGGGCCGCGCAACGCGGCCCGTCATCGGCATGTCATCGCCCGGTCCGACGATGGGGTTGTCGTCACCGGCGGGAGCGGCGTGCCGTCAGGCGCCGATCCACGGCAGTTTCCGGAAGCACCAGCCGTCGACCGTCTTGCGGTGGCCTTCGGCGTCCTTTGCGCCCTCGAAGCCTTCGAGCAGATCGAACGCCTTCGTGAAGCCGGCTTGTGTGGCGGCGACCGCGGCGAGCTTCGAGCGCGCGGCGCTGCGGCACAGGAACAGGATGGGCGTATCGGCCGGGAGGGCCGCTTTCAGTTCGTTGACGAATTCGGCGTTCGGCACGCCGCCCGGGTAGCGCGTCCATTCGAGGTGCAGGTACTGAGCGTCGCCGACGAGCGGGCGGCCGATCCAGTCGAGTTCGGCGCGGGTGCGCACGTCGACGAGGCGCGCCGACGGATCGAGCTGCAGCAGTTCGAAGGCCTCGGCCGGCAGCAGCGCCCCGGCGTAGTTGAGCGCGGCTTGTGCGCGGCGTTCGTCGGCCTTCGCATAAAGCTGGTCGAGCGTACTCATGGCAGGGAGTCTCCTATCGGTCAAACGAACATTCTAGCGCGGCGTCGCGGCAAGGATGGCCGTGTGCGGTACGGTGCGCGTGCCTCACATACGTTCACCAAAAAAGTGCAGAATGGCACGCGTGCACCAGAATGATTCGGCGGGCGCGGCGCGTTGCTGTGATTGCACCATCGCGGTGCTTTCGGTTGGCAAGCGGTGCGAAGCCGAGCCCCGGAATTGCGCAGCACAGCCCCGTCGCGACGAGCGCTGGCGCGATTCGCGCCAATCTTGCGCATAGGTGGCACGGAAGCTGCTTTAAAGGATTCGGTCGAATCGGGGCGCGCTGCGCCAAAGCAAGATCCCGATCAGCTCGATAAACGAGGCGGTTCCCAGTCCGCCGGAATTGTTCAATCAGGAGAAGAGGTTATGAGTAAAACCGTCGCCGACGTCATGCAGCTCGTGAAGGACGAGGACGTCAAGTTTGTCGATTTCCGCTTCACGGATACGCGCGGCAAGGAACAGCACGTGTCGGTGCCGGTTTCGGCGTTTGACGAAGACAAGTTCGAAAGCGGCCATGCATTCGACGGCTCGTCGATCGCGGGCTGGAAGGGCATCGAGGCGTCGGACATGCTGCTCATGCCGGATCCGAACGCCGCATTCGTCGACCCGTTCTACGAAGAGTCGACCCTGGTGCTGACCTGCGACGTGGTCGAGCCGGCCGACGGCAAGGGCTACGAGCGCGATCCGCGTTCGCTCGCGAAGCGCGGCGAAGCGTACCTGAAGAGCACGGGCATCGGCGACACGGCGTACTTCGGTCCGGAGCCGGAATTCTTCATTTTCGACTCGGTCCAGTGGAACACGGACATGTCGGGCTGCTTCGTGAAGATCAACTCGGAAGAAGCGCCGTGGTCGGCAGGCAAGGAATTCGAAGGCGGCAACACGGGCCACCGTCCGGGCACGAAGGGCGGCTACTTCCCGGTCGCGCCGGTCGATACGTTCCAGGACATCCGTTCGGAAATGTGCCTGCTGCTCGAACAGCTCGGCATCCCGGTCGAAGTGCACCACCACGAAGTGGCGGGCCAGGGCCAGAACGAAATCGGCACGAAGTTCTCGACGCTCGTGCAGCGCGCCGACTGGACGCAATGGTCGAAGTACATCATCCATAACGTCGCGCACTCGTACGGCAAGACGGCGACGTTCATGCCGAAGCCGGTCGTTGGCGACAACGGTTCGGGCATGCACGTTCACCAGTCGATCTGGAAGGACGGCCAGAACCTGTTCGCGGGCAACGGCTACGCCGGCCTGTCGGAACTGGCGCTGTTCTACATCGGCGGCATCATCAAGCACGCCCGTGCGCTGAACGCGATCACGAACCCGACGACGAACTCGTACAAGCGTCTGGTCCCGCACTTCGAGGCACCGGTCAAGCTGGCCTACTCGGCACGCAACCGTTCGGCATCGATCCGCATTCCGCACGTGTCGAACCCGAAGGGCCGCCGTATCGAAACGCGCTTCCCGGATCCGATGGCGAACCCGTACCTGTGCTTCACGGCGCTGATGATGGCCGGCCTCGACGGGATCCAGAACAAGATCCATCCGGGCGAAGCAGCGGACAAGAACCTGTACGACCTGCCGCCGGAAGAAGATGCAAAGATCCCGACCGTGTGCGCGGGCCTCGACCAGGCGCTCGAAGCACTCGACAAGGATCGCGAGTTCCTGACGCGCGGCGGCGTGTTCACGGACGGCATGCTGGACGCGTACCTTGCGCTGAAGGAGCAGGAGCTGGCGAAGTTCCGCATGACGACGCACCCGATCGAGTTCGAGATGTACTACTCGCTCTAATCGGCGATGGATGGCGCTTCGATTCAGCGCCGTCATGCCGGTTCGTTCCCGTCGCGCGGCCTGCGGCGGGAACGGCGGAGTCTGAAAGGGGCGGCGTCCAGCCGTCCCTTTTTTGTTCCGGTGATTTTCCTTTTCTGGCCCGTAGAGGCGCGACAAGCACGCAGATGGTTCTGAAGAATCTGATCAAGGCGAAAACGGGGCAGCCCGAGCGACTGACGGACGACGAGCGGCTCGCACGCTCGGGCCTGCTGGCGGGGCTGGAAGCGCTGCCGACGGTCGTGATCGTGCTCGACCGCAAGACGCTGCGGATCGCGTTCGCGAACCCGTCTGCCGAGGCGATGCTCGACATTTCGCGCCGGCAGCTCGCGCAGCGGCCGTGGGGCGAGATTTTTCCGAATGCGAACGAGCTTGCGTCGACGATCACCGCGATCGGCGAGGAACGCTTTCACGCGACGCATCTCGATACCGTGCTCGACCGGCCCGGCCGCGAACCGCTGCATGTGCATGCGATCGTCGGCTTCCTCGAGACCGCGCCCGATTTCGTGCTCGTCGAGTTGTTCGAGAACGAGCGGCAGTCGCGCACCGATCGCGAGGAGCGCATCCACGACCTGACCGCGGTCAACAAGCAACTGATCCGCAACCTCGCGCACGAGATCAAGAACCCGCTCGGCGGCATCCGCGGCGCAGCCCAGCTGCTCGAATTCGAGCTCGGCGAGCGCGAGCGCGGCGAGTTGCGCGAATACACGCAGGTGATCATCAAGGAGTCGGATCGCCTGCAGACGCTCGTCGACCGGTTGCTGGAGCCGCACCGGCATCCGCACATCGTCGGCGACGTGAACATCCATGAAGTATGCGAACGCGTGCGCGCGGTGATGCTCGCGGAATTTCCGCGCGGGCTCACGATCGAGCGCGACTACGACGTGAGCGTGCCGGACCTGCGTGGCGACAAGGAGCAACTGATCCAGGCGCTGCTGAACATCGTGCGCAACGCCGCGCAGGCGCTGCGCGAACGGATTGCGCAGGGCGACGCGAAGATCGAGCTGCGCACGCGCATCGCGCGCAAGGTGACGATCGCGAAGCGCCTGTACCGGCTGGCACTGGACTTGCACGTGATCGACAACGGGCCCGGCATTCCGGAAGAAATCCGCGACCGGATCTTCTACCCGCTCGTATCCGGGCGCGACGACGGCAGCGGTCTCGGCCTGACGCTCGCGCAGACGTTCGTGCAGCAGCACGACGGGATGATCGAGGTCGAAAGCCGGCCCGGACGTACCGAATTTCAGATCCTGCTGCCGCTCGACCATTGAGCGGCAGCATGGCGCGATTCACCAGATTCACCAATATCTGACCGACCTATGAAGCCGATCTGGATAGTAGACGACGACCAATCGATCCGCTGGGTGCTCGAAAAGGCGCTCGCCCGCGACAGCTTCGCGACGAAGAGCTTCGCGAACGTGCGTGATGCGCTGGCCGCGCTCGACCACGAGACACCGCAGGTGCTCGTATCCGACATCCGGATGCCGGGCGGCTCGGGCCTCGAGTTGCTGCAGGCGATGCACGAGCGCCTGCCGGGCCTGCCCGTCATCATCATGACGGCGTTCTCCGATCTCGACAGCGCTGTTGCGGCGTTCCAGGGCGGCGCGTTCGAATATCTCGCGAAGCCGTTCGACGTCGACAAGGCGGTCGAGCTGATCCGCCGCGCGGTCGAGGAAAGCCTGCGCGGCGGCGCGCCGCTGGACGAGCGCGTGGCCGAGGCGCCCGAAATGCTCGGCCAGGCGCCCGCGATGCAGGACATGTTCCGCGCGATCGGCCGCCTGTCGCACTCGGCCGCGACCGTGCTGATCACCGGCGAATCGGGCACCGGCAAGGAACTCGTCGCGCGTGCGCTGCACCGTCACAGCCCGCGTGCGAACGGGCCGTTCATCGCGCTGAACACCGCGGCGATTCCGAAGGACCTGCTCGAATCCGAACTGTTCGGCCATGAGCGCGGCGCATTCACCGGCGCGCAGACGACGCGGCAGGGTCGCTTCGAGCAGGCCGAGAACGGCACGCTGTTCCTCGATGAAATCGGCGACATGCCGTTCGACCTGCAGACGCGCCTGTTGCGCGTGCTGTCGGACGGGCAGTTCTATCGGGTCGGCGGGCACAACCCGTTGCGCGCGAACGTGCGCGTGATCGCCGCGACGCACCAGAATCTCGAATCGCGCGTGCGGCAGGGGCTGTTCCGCGAGGACCTTTACCACCGGCTCAACGTGATCCGGCTGCGCTTGCCGCCGCTGCGCGAACGCAGCGAGGACATCGCGCTGCTCACGCGCCACTTCCTGCAGAAGAGCGCGCGCGATCTCGGCGTCGAGCCGAAGCGCGTGTCCGACGAAGCGCTGGCTTACCTCACGTCGCTGGCGTTTCCCGGCAACGTGCGCCAGCTCGAGAATCTCGCGAACTGGCTGACGGTGATGGCGCCCGCGCAAACGGTCGAGATCAAGGACCTGCCGCCCGACCTCGTGCCGGCCGGTGCGCCGGTGTCCGCGACGGGCGACGGTGCGGATGCGCACGCCGGTGGTGGCGATACGGCGTTCTCGCCGCCGGCGATCGGTGCGGCACCGGCGGTGTCGGCGCCTGTCGCGTCGGCGCCGAACGGCAGCGCGCCGGCCGGCTATCCGTTGTGGGAGCATGGCCTGCGCACCGAGGTTGCCCGACTGTTGCGCGAGAACTCGGCCGACGTGATGGACGAACTCGCACGCCGCTTCGAGGCGGCCGTGATTCGCGAGGCGCTCGACTTCACGCGTGGCCGCAAGGTCGAAGCCGCGGAACGGCTCGGCATCGGCCGCAACACGATCACGCGCAAGATCCAGGAACTCCATCTGGAGCCCTGAGCACGATTCGCGGCATGCGCGGGTATCGCGCATGCCGCGATCGGACATAATCGCGGTTTGCACGCAGCTTGCCATTCCGCCCATCCGCAATGTCCGATTCTTTCCGCTGGCCCGCCGGGGCCGACCCGTTCCGTTTCCTCGAAGTCCTCGACAGCAAGCGCGCCCGCACGTGGGTCGACGAGCAGAATGCGCGCACGCGCGCCGCGCTGCGTGACGACGCCGCCCATCGCGCGCTGACGGCGCGCCTCGCCAAAGCGTACCTGCCGCGCGAGCGCCCGGTGATTCCGACCCGCTGGCGCGACTGGGCCTACGACCTGTGGCAGGACGATCTCCATCCGAAAGGGCTGTGGCGCCGCACGCGCTGGGACGACTGGCGCGCGGGAAAACCGGCGTGGGAAACGCTGCTCGACGTCGACGCGCTCGGTGTGGAGGAGGGCGAGTCGTGGGTGTTCGAGCAGGACTCGATCCTGTATCCGGACGGCGATCGCGCACTGCTGTCGCTGTCGCCGGGCGGAGCCGACGCGGTCGTCGTGCGCGAATTCGATCTCGTCGAACGGCGTTTCGTCGACGGCGGCTTCACGATCGACGAGCCGGGGCATCACACGGTCGGCTGGATCGACCGCGATACCGTCTACGTAAGCTGGGATCGCGGCGAAGCGCATGCGACCGCGGCCGGTTATCCGTATGAAGCGCGGCGTTGGGTGCGCGGCACGGCGCTCGCGGATGCGCCCGTCGTCTTCCGTGGCGAACCCGACGACATCAGCGCGGGTGCGGGCTACGATCCGATCGACAACCGCCACGTCGCGTGGCGCAGCGTCGATTTCTTCGACGCGCATGCGTACCGGCTGACCGATACGGGCGAGTGGGCGCGCTACGACGTACCGGCCCATGTCGAGGTCGGGTTCTGGGAAGGCTGGCTCGTGCTGGAGCCGCGTCTCGACTGGGATTGCGACGGCGTGCGCCATGCGGGCGGTTCGCTGCTCGCGATCCGCGAGCAGGCGTTCCTGGCCGGGTCGCGCGAATTCACGACGCTGTTCGCACCACAATCTTCGACGTCCGCGTGCACGTGGACGAACACGCGCACGACGCTGATCGCGAGCTGGCTCGACGACGTGCACAACCGCACGATGCTGTGGCAGCCGAGCCAGGCCGACGACGGCACGTGGACGTGGGATGCCCGGCCGTTCGAGTGGCCGGGGCCGGGCGATGCGCAGATCGACGTCGAGCCGGTCGAAGCGACGCTGAACGACGAGATTTACGTGGACGTCGACACCTGTCTCGATCCGCCCGAATGCTGGCTGGCCGATCTTGCCGATCGCGCGGACGATGCGCCGTCGCGCCGCGTGCTGCTCGATCGGCCGCCGGTGCAGTTCGACGCGGCCGGGCTCGTCGTGCGTCGCGCGAGCGCGCGTTCGCGAGATGGCACGATGGTGCCGTACACGCTGATCGGGCCGCGCGATGCACTCGACGTGGCCGACGGCGCTGCCCGCGTTGCGCGGCCGTGCCTGCTGTCGGGCTATGGCGGTTTTGCGATTCCTAACCTGCCGGGCTACAGCGATGCGTTCGGTATCGGATGGCTCGAGCGCGGCGGCGTGATGGCGTTCGCGCATATCCGCGGCGGCGGCGAGTTCGGGCCGCGCTGGCACGTCGATGCGCAGCGCGAACATCGCCAGCGTTCGTTCGACGATTTCATCGCGGTGGCCGAGGATCTGGCCGCGACCGGCGTGACGACCGCCGCGCAGCTCGGCATCGAGGGGGGCAGCAATGGCGGATTGCTGGTCGCCGCGTGCATGGTGCAGCGGCCGGAGCTGTTCGGCGCGGTGCTCTGCCGCGTGCCGCTGCTCGACATGCGGCGTTATCCGAAGCTGCACGCGGGCGCCGCATGGCTCGACGAATATGGCGACCCGGACGATCCGCACGAAGGCGCGGCGCTGGCCGCGTACTCGCCGTATCACCGCGTGCGCGACGGCGTCGCGTATCCGCCGTTACTGCTGACGACGTCGACGCGCGACGACCGCGTGCATCCCGCGCATGCGCGCAAGATGGCCGCGCGCATGCATGCGCTCGGTCATGAACGGGTGTGGTACTGGGAGAACACCGACGGCGGCCACGGCAGCGCCGACGATCTGGAACGCGCGGAAGCCGATGCGGCGGAATTCGGGTTCCTGTGGGCTCATCTCGGGCCGGCGCCCGCACGGCGCTGAACGCGCGCGGGCTGCCCGAGCGATCAGCCGACGACCGCGACGACGGGCGTGTGGTCGGACGGCTGTTCCCACGTGCGCGGCGTGCGATCGACTTCGCACGACGTGCAGGTTTCCGCGAGCGCCGGCGACAGCAGCACGTGGTCGATGCGCAGCCCCGCGTTGCGACGGAACGCCATCATCCGGTAGTCCCACCACGTGAAGGTCTTCTCCGGCTGTTCGAAGCGGCGGAACGCATCGACGAAGCCGAGCTCGATCAGTTGCGCGAAGTGTGCGCGCTCCTGCGGCGACACGAGGTTCTGGCCTTCCCATTTCGCGGGGTCGTGCACGTCGCGGTCTTCCGGCGCGATGTTGTAGTCGCCGAGCAGCGCGAGCTTCGGGTAGCGCTGCAACTCGGTGCGCAGCCATGCCTGCAGTGCGTCGAGCCATTGCATCTTGTAGACGAACTTGTCGGAGTCGGGCGCCTGGCCGTTCGGGAAATACGCGGACACGATGCGCACGCCGTCGATCGTCGCGGCAATCACGCGCTGTTGCGGATCGTCGAAGCCGGGGATGTTGCGCACCACGTCCGATTCGTCGAACGGCAGCGTGTCGCGCGCGAGGATCGCGACGCCGTTGTAGGTTTTCTGGCCCGTGAACCAGCTGCGGTAGCCGGCCGCCTCGAGGTCGGCGCGCGGGAATTTCTCGTCCGGCAGCTTCAGTTCCTGCAGGCACAGCACGTCGGTTCCGCTTTGCGCGAGCCAGTCGAGCACATGCTGCTTGCGGACGTTGAGCGAGTTGACGTTCCAGGTGGCGATTTTCATGAACGGGAGTGTGCGTGCGGGGTAAATGCGAAGGCCGCCATCTTACCGCGAGCACGCGGCGCGAACGCGCGCATCGTGCGGGGCGGGGGAGGCGCCGCGCGCGGCGGTTTCGATGGGCCGAGAAGAAATTGTGACAAAAGTATTGACGTGAGTACTCCCTCACCCTATAATTTATTTCTCTGACGCGGGGTGGAGCAGTCTGGCAGCTCGTCGGGCTCATAACCCGAAGGTCGTAGGTTCAAATCCTACCCCCGCAACCAAGCACACCAGACGATGTGCAGCGCAAATGACCGATGCGCGCTTCGTCGACAAGAACCCGGCCTCGTGCCGGGTTTTTTGTTTTCTGCCCGGCTGTGATCAGCGTGCCGCCCACTCGACCGCCGCCTTCGCATGCAGCGCGGTCGTATCGAACACCGGCAGCGGCGAGTCGTTCGCGCCGATCAGCAGCGTGATTTCCGTGCAGCCGAGGATCACGGCCTGCGCGCCGCGTTGCGCCAGCGCGTCGATGATCGTCACGTACGTCGCGCGCGATTCCGGCGAGATGATGCCGTGGCACAGCTCGTCGTAGATGATCCGGTGCACGTCGTCGCGCCCGCGTTCGTCCGGCACGAGCACGTCCAGCCCAAATTTGCCGCGCAGCCGTTCAGCGTAGAACGGCAGCTCCATCGTGTAGCGCGTGCCGAGCAACGCGACGCGCTGAACGCCGGCATCGCGCAGCGCGTCGCCGGTCGGATCGGCGATATGCAGGAACGGCAGCGTCACCGCGGCTTCGATCGCATCACATACGCGATGCATCGTATTGGTGGTCAGCACGACGAGATCGGCGCCGGCCGCTTCGAGCTGCCGCGCGGCGCCGGCCATCCGCTCGCCGAGCGCGGCCCAGTCGTGCGTGCGCTGCAGCGCCTCGATTTCCGCGAAATCGACCGTGACCAGCACGCTCTTCGCGTTGTGGTGCCCGCCGTGCAGCATCTTCGAATGCCGATTGATCATCCGGTAGTATTCGGCCGACGATTCCCAGCTCATCCCGCCGATCAGTCCGATCGTCTTCATCCGTCACCTTTGCGTTTCATCTATTGCGGCAGACGAGTATAGGCGCCGCTGTCCGCGCCCGGCCGGTACGATCCGCGCAAAGCGGGCCAGTACGGTGACGCCGGGCGAGGCCGCACGAGACAGTTGAAACCGGCACTGTGTTTTTGTACAGTATCGGCACCGTGAACCCGACCATCATTCCGCCTGCCGATCCGCACGTGCCGCCGCCGGGCGACGCGCTGCCGCGCATGCGCAAGATCATTCACTGCGACTGCGACTGCTTCTACGCGTCGGTCGAGATGCGCGACGACCCGACGCTGCGCAACCGGCCGCTCGCGGTCGGCGGCCGGCCCGACCAGCGTGGCGTGATCGCGACCTGCAACTACGAGGCGCGGCGCTACGGCGTGCATTCGGCGATGTCGTCGGCGCTGGCGATGCGCAAGTGCCCGGACCTGCTGATCCTGCCGTCCGCGATGGACAAGTATCGCGCGGCGTCGCGGCAGATCATGGCGATCTATCGCGACTACACGCCCGAGGTCGAGCCGCTGTCGCTCGACGAGGCGTATCTCGACGTCAGCGGGTCGGAGCGGTGCCAGGGCAGCGCGACGCTGATTGCACGGGAGATCCGCCAGCGCGTGTTCGACACGGTCGGCGTGACCGTGTCGGCCGGGGTCGCGCCGAACAAGTTCATCGCGAAGATCGCGTCCGACTGGAACAAGCCCGACGGGCTGTTCGTCGTGCGGCCGCACGAGATCGATGCGTTCGTCGCGGCGCTGCCGGTGCGCAAGCTGCACGGCGTCGGCAAGGTGACGGCCACGCGGCTCGACCGGCTCGGCATCCAGACCTGCGCGCAGTTGCGCGACTGGCCGCTGATCGACCTGCACCGCGAATTCGGCGCGTTTGGGCGGCGGTTGTACGAACTGTCGCGCGGGATCGACGAGCGGCGAGTGCAGGCCGACCAGGAGCGCAAGTCGGTCAGCGTCGAGACGACCTACGTGACCGACCTGACGACGCTTGAGCAGTGCGCGGCGGAAATCCGCCGCCTCGTCGTGCAACTCGACGCGCGGATCGAACGGGCGGGCGCCGCGCGGTCGATCCGCAAGCTTTACGTGAAGATACGCTTCGCCGATTTCCAGCGCACGACGGTCGAGTGCGTGGCCGATGCGACGAATGCGGACACGGCCGTCACGCTGCTCGCGAAGGGGCTGCAACGGCGTGCGCAGGCGGTGCGCTTGCTCGGCGTCGGCGTGCGCATCGACGAGGATACGGCCGAGCGCCACGGGCAATTCTCGCTGTTCGACGACGAATCGCCCGCGCCATGAAAAAAGGCACCGCCGAAGCGGTGCCTTTGCTTGCCTGCAGCCGAACAGGCCGGGCGGCGCTCAGTGCGCGGGCGCAGCCATCCCGTTGTGGCGCAGCAGCGCATCGATCTGCGGCTCGCGGCCGCGGAACGCCTTGAACGAATCCATCGCCGGGCGGCTGCCGCCGACCTCGAGGATTTCGCGGCGATAGCGCGTGCCGGTCGCCGCGTCGAGCACGCTGCCGCTCGCGGCGGCCGCTTCCTCGAACGCTGCGTACGCATCGGCTGACAGCACCTCGGCCCACTTGTAGCTGTAGTAGCCGGCCGCGTAGCCGCCCGCGAAGATGTGGCTGAACGTGTTCGGCCAGCGCGAGAACGGGGCTTGCGGGATCACGTGATAGCGTTCGTTGATCTCGCGCGCGAATGCGGTCACGTCGGTGGCGCCCGCGGGGTCGAAGTCGACGTGCAGCAGCATGTCGAACATCGAGAATACGATCTGGCGCAGCGTGCCGAGCCCGCTCTGGAAGTTCTTCGCCGCGATCATCTTGTCGAACAGCTCGCGCGGCAGCGCGGCGCCTGTGTCGACGTGCGACGACATCGACGACAGCACGTCCCATTCCCAGCAGAAGTTTTCCATGAACTGCGACGGCAGCTCGACGGCATCCCATTCGACACCGTTGATGCCCGACACGCCGAGTTCGTCGACACGCGTGAGCATGTGGTGCAGCCCGTGGCCGAATTCATGGAACAGCGTGATGACTTCGTCGTGCGTGAAGCAGGCGGGCTTGCCGCCGACCGGCGCCGAGAAGTTGCAGGTGAGATAGGCGACCGGCGTCTGCACGCTGCTGCCGCGCTTCGCGCGCGAACGCGCATCGTCCATCCATGCGCCGCCGCGCTTGCCTTCGCGTGCGTACAGGTCGAGATAGAACTGCGCGACGAGCGAGCCGTCGCGGTTCTCGACGCGGAAGAAACGCACGTCCTTGTGCCACACCGGCGCGTCGTCCGGCTTGATCCGCACGCCGAACAGCGTCTCGGTGACGGTGAACAGGCCCTTCAGCGCGGCCGGCTCGGGGAAATACTGCTTGACCTCGTTTTCCGAGAACGCGTAGCGCTGCTGGCGCAGTTTCTCGGCCGCGAATGCGACGTCCCACGGCGCGAGTTCGGCGAGGCCGAGTTCCTTCGCGGCGAACGTGCGCAGCTCGTCCCAGTCCTTGTCCGCGTGCGGGCGCGCGCGCGTCGCGAGATCCTCGAGGAACGCGATCACCTGCTGCGGCGATTCGGCCATCTTCGGCGCGAGCGACACTTCGGCGAAGTTGCGGTAGCCGAGCATCAGCGCCTCTTCGCGGCGCAGCTTCAGCGCATCGGCGACGATCGCCGTGTTGTCCCATTCGGCCTTGCCGTCGCCGTACTGCGGCCCGAGTTCCGACGCGCGCGTCGCATAGGCGCGGTAGAGCGTCTCGCGCAGTGCGCGGTTGTCGGCGTATTGCAGTACCGGGAAGTACGACGGGAAGTGCAGCGTGAATTTCCAGCCTTCCTTGGCATCCTTTTGCGCGGCTTCGCGGGCGGCCTCGATCGCGTCGCCGGGCAGGCCGGCCAGGTCGGCTTCGTCCTGCACGAAATACGCGTACGCGTTGGTTGCGTCGAGCACGTGATCGGAGAATGCCTTCGACAGTGCGGCCTGCTGTTCCTGCAGTTCGGCGAAGCGCGGTTTCTGGTCCTCGGGCAGCTCGGCGCCCGACAGGCGGAAATCGCGCAGCGCGTTGTCGAGGATCTTCTTGCGTTCGGTGGACAGCGTCGCGTATTCGGCGCTCGCGGCGATCGCCTTGTACTTCTCGTACAGCGCGAGGTTCTGGCCGACGCTCGACCAGAATTCGGTCACGCGCGGCAGGTTCTCGCCGTAGGCGGCCCGCAGTTCGGGTGTATCGGCGACCGCGTTCAGGTGGCCGACGATGCCCCACGCGCGACCGAGCGGCTCCGTTGCGCGCTCGACCGTCTCGACGACTTCCGCCCAGGTTGCCGGCGTCGCGGCCGCGCTTGCCGTCTCGACCGCGCGGTTGGCGGCATCGAGCAGCGTGTCGAGCGCGGGCGTCACGTGTTCCGGGCGGATCTCGCCGAAGCGGGGCAGCCCCGAGAAATCGAGAAGCGGGTTGGTGTTGGCGCTGGCGGACATAAGACTCCCTGTCTGTTGCCGGATGAACCGGAGTGAAAAGGGTAAGGCGCGCAAGGCAACGCGGCGCCCGGTATCGACATTATTGGGGCGCATCGCGCGCTTTCCAATCGTTAGTTTCTAACGATGCGATTGACGCGGGGTCGAATGCCGGGCGGAGGCGTCTGAGGGCGCGGCCGACGCGGTGCGGTGCGGCCGGCGAGGCACCGGCGCGCGGAATCGCGCGCCGGCTGAACGGGCAGGCGCTCAGGCGGCCGCGTCGGCGGCGCGCTCGGCGGCTTCGATCGTGTTGATCAGCAGCATCGTGATGGTCATCGGGCCGACACCGCCCGGCACCGGCGTGATGTGGCCGGCCACTTCCTTCACGCCCACGAAATCGACGTCGCCGCACAGCTTGCCGGCGTCGTCGCGGTTCATGCCGACGTCGATCACCGTCGCGCCGGGCTTCACCATGTCGGCGGTCAGGATGTTGCGCTTGCCGACCGCGGCGACCACGACGTCGGCCTGCCGCGTGTGCGCGGCGAGGTCGCGCGTCTTGCTGTGGCAGATCGTCACGGTCGCGCCGGCGTCGAGCAGCATCATCGCCATCGGCTTGCCGACGATGTTCGAGCGGCCGATCACGACCGCGTTCGCGCCCTGCAGCGCAATGTCGTGTGCCTCGAACATCTTCATCACGCCGTACGGCGTGCACGGGCGGAACAGCGGCTTGCCGGTCATCAGCGCGCCGGCGTTCGCGACGTGAAAGCCGTCGACGTCCTTCTCCGGCGCGATCGCCTCGAGCACCTTGTGGCTGTCGATGTGCTTGGGCAGCGGCAGCTGGACGAGGATGCCGTGGATCTTCGGATCGCGGTTCAGCGCGTCGATGCGCGCGAGCAGGTCGGCCTCCGACAGCGTGTCCGGGTACGCATCCTTCAGCGAGAAGAAGCCGTTGTCCTCGCACGCCTTGATCTTGTTGCGCACGTAGACTTCGCTCGCCGGGTTAGCGCCGACGAGGATCACCGCGAGACCGGGCTGGTGGCCGCGTGCGGTCAGGGCGGCGGCGCGTTCGGCGGCCTGTGCGCGCAGGGTCTTCGAAAGGGCGTTGCCGTCGATGAGGAGGGCTGTCATGGTGGTGGTCCTGCCGGGAAGTTGGAATGCGGTCGTGCGGCGCCCGAAGCGTCGCAGCAAAGCACGCGATTATACCGTTCGCCTGCTGCCGTCCGACAGCAAATCAACAGGAAGCGTCATGACCGCGGCGCTCGCGCGCCGGGAGGAAAGGCCGCCGCCGCGCGAGTGGGCCGCATCGCGCGGGGCGGCCAGGCCGGGCGGGCAGTGCCGCCGCGGCCCGCGAACGCTCAGGCCTGTTTCTTCGACAGCGCGAGGCGCAGCAGGTCGGCCACCGTGTTGACGTTGAGCTTTTCCATGATGTTCGCGCGGTGCGCTTCGACCGTCTTGATGCTGATGCCGAGATCGTCGGCGATCTGCTTGTTCAGGCGGCCCGCGATGATCCGTTCGAGCACCTGCTGCTCGCGCGCGGTCAGCTTCGACAGGCGTTCGCTCGCGGCGCGCTGTTCCTGGACGCTCTTGCTTTCGCTTCGGGCCTTGTCGAGCATCCGCTCGACGAGCTTGCGCAGCTCGGCTTCGTCGAACGGTTTCTCGATAAAGTCCATCGCACCCTTTTTCATCGTCGAGACGGCCATCGGCACGTCGCCGTGACCCGTGACGAAGATGATCGGCAGCGCGGCATTGTCGGCGATCAGGCGCTCCTGCAGTTCGAGGCCGCTCATGCCCGACATCCGGACGTCGAGGATCAGGCACGCGATCTGGCCGGCCTGCTGGGCTGGCTGGTAGGCATCGAGGAATTGCTCGGCGCTCGAGAAGCATTGAACGCGATAGCCGTTCGCCTCCAGCAGCCAGCGCAGCGAGTCCCGTACGGCCTCGTCGTCGTCAACGACAAAGACGGTTTCCTGAGTGGTGGTGACAGGGCTATTCATAGTTCTCCCGTAACGGTATGTGATGCCGATGCCTCGCGCCCCCCTTGGCCGAGATCAGCGGGTTCCCCAATGGGCAAGCTGCAGTGGAACGTTGCGCCGGATATGCGGCCATCCGGCTCGACGTTGTTGACCACCCACAGACGCCCCCGATGCGATTCGATGATCGAACGGCAGATATTCAGCCCCATGCCCATGCCATCGGACTTGGTGCTGTAAAACGGTTCAAACAGGCGCTCGGCGGTCGCTTCGTCGACGCCCGGGCCCTGGTCGATCACGCGGATGTCGACGAAGCCCGCCTCGATGTCGGCGACGACGCGGATCACGCCGTCCGCCGACGCCGGCTTCACGTCGGCCATTGCTTCGGCCGCGTTCTTCATCAGGTTCACGAGCACCTGCTCGATCAGCACGGGGTCGACATAAATAATAGGCATTCTTGCGAGGATTTCCGTGACGATCCGGATCCTGCGCTTCCTCGCCTCGATTTCGGCGAGCCCCACCGCGTCGGCGACGATGTCGGCGACCCGCGCCGGCTGGCGCTTCGGCTCGCTGCGCTTCACGAATTCGCGGATCCGCTTGACGATCATCCCCGCGCGCAACGCCTGCTGCGCGGTCTTTTCCAGCGCGGGCTGCAGCGTCTCCGGCGTGCCGCGGCCGCTCTTCACGAGCGCGAGCGTGCCCGAGCAGTAGTTGTTGATCGCGGCGAGCGGCTGGTTCAATTCGTGAGCAATCGACGACGCCATTTCACCCATCGTCATCAATCGGCTCGTGAACTGCAGCTTCTCTTCCTGCTGGTGCGCGAGTTCCTGCGCCTTCTTGCGGGTCGTGATGTCGGTCGCGATCTGCATCTGCGCGAGGTGGCCGTCCACCCACTGGATGTACTGGCGGCGCACCTCGAACCACTTCTGGATGCTTTCGACGTACACCTCCTGCGCATCGGCGGTGCTGCTCGTCAGCGCGGCGGCCGGCAGGCCCGCGAACGCGTCGACCATGTCGATCGAGTCGGACGATGCCTGCGCGCGGTCGAAGCCGCCGCCCGACAGCTCGAGATGGCCGTCCGGGCGGATGCCGAACAGGTGGCGGTAGTAGCGGTTCGCAAACAGCAGCTCGGCCTCGTCGGCAGCCAGCACCGACACCGCGGCGTCGAGGCTTTCGAGCACCGTCGTGAAGCGCTCGTGCGCGGCCGCGAGTTCCTCGCGCGCACGCTTCGGCTCGGTGATGTCGGTCATCGACGACATCCAGCCGGTCTGGCGGCCCGAGCTGTCGATCAGCGGCGACACGTACAGGCGCGCATGGAACAGCGTGCCGTTCTTGCGCCGCACGCGCAGCTCGAAGCCCGAGCTCGGCGCCTTGCCGCGCAGCGTCATGTCGAGCTGGCGCTGCATTTCCGGGTACGCGTCACGCGGCCAGTACGGGAACGGCGCGACCTTGCCGACGAGGTCCGTTTCGTCCCAGCCCGTCATCCGGCAGAACGCGGGGTTCACGTGCGTGATGCGGCCGTGCATGTCGAGCACGCGCATGCCGATCAGCACCGAATTTTCCATCGCGCGGCGGAAGAACGCTTCCGCGTACAGCGCCTGCTGCGCCTCGAAGCGCTGGCGCGTGTGCTTCCACAGGCTCCAGAGGCTCCACAGTACGAAGCACGACAGGCCAGCGACGAGCCACACGAGCGTGTTGTTGGTCAGGTTCGTGAGCTGCGGGAATGCGTACACGCGCACGGTCAGCCCCTGGCCGGGCGGATCCAGCGGCAGGTCGTAGTGCGAGTCGCGCGGCAGGCGCGGGCGCGTCGACGTGGACGACAGTTCGCGATTGTTCGCGTCGGTGATCGAGATCTTGTACTTCGACGACAGCTCCTGCGGGATATCGTGCTTCAGGATGCCTTCGACCGAGAACACCGCGGCGATCGAGCCGAGGTACTCGCGATCGCCGCGCATCACGGGTGTCTGCAGCGTGATGAAGCCGTTGCCGAAGTCGTCGTAGAGCAGCGGCGAATAGGCTTGGCGGCGCGTGCTGCGCGCCTCGTCGTAGGCGCCGCGCACGGCGTCCTGCATCTGCGCATCGCCGGGCTTCGCGAGCCGCTGGCCGAGCAGCGGCGGATGCACGGTCGGCCAGCGCTGCACGCCGGGCGTCGTGTACCAGTTCAGGTAGAGGATTTCCGGATGCGTTTGCATCACGTCCGCGACGGCCATCTGGAACGCGTTCTGATCGAGGCGGCCGGCTGCGAGATCGCGCGACAGTGCCTGGAGCTGTTCCTGCGCACCCGTCATCGACAGGCGAATCTGCTGCTGCGCCCACGCGACGTTACGGAAGAGGGTGTCTTCCTGCTGTTGCTGCTCGCGACGATTGAGGCTCCACAGGATGAGGCTCATCACCACCAGGAACACGAGGATCGACAGCAGTGGCGTCAGCAAATAGGAATTGGACCACCACGGTCCGTGGTGCCAACGGGACGGCTGCGACTCCGCCGGCGGGCCCGACGGTCGCGCCGAGCGTGCGAAAAGCCGATCGGTCAACATGGCAGGATTGTAGCGCAGCGCAATACATGGAAAACCTGTACCGGATATGTTGAACGGAAACGGATTTGTTCAGCGGAGACGCGCCGGAGAGCCCCGGAATATGGGTGCAGCGCAGCAATATTCCGCATTGCGAGAAAAGATCTCACAATTCGAAAATTTTGTTGCGCACGCCCGCGCACGCTCATTACAATCCGTCGGAGCTTGCCCGCAGCCGGTCGCGTCGCGTCGTCTGCACGAGAGCGATCCTCACATTCCAGGACCCAGGAGACGAGAATGTCCGCTGTACCGAACGAAGTGATGAAATATGTCGCCGCCGAACGTGACGACGACCCGCAAGAAACCGTCGAGTGGCTGGAGTCGCTCGATGGCGTGATCTCCTCCGTGGGCACCGGCCGCGCGCACTACCTGATCGAAAAGCAGATCGAGTTCGCACGCATGCATGGCGAGCACCTGCCGTTTTCCGCGAATACCCCGTACATCAACACGATTCCGGTCGAAGCCCAGGCGAAGATTCCGGGCGACCAGGATATCGAGCACCGCATCCGTTCGTACACGCGCTGGAATGCGCTGGCGATGGTGCTGCGCGCAGGCAAGGATACGAACGTCGGCGGCCACATCGCATCGTTCGCGTCGGCCGCGACGCTTTATGACGTCGGCTACAACCACTTCTGGCATGCAGCGTCCGACCAGCACGGCGGCGATCTCGTGTTCGTGCAGGGCCACTCGTCGCCGGGCGTGTACTCGCGCGCGTTCCTGCTCGGCCGCCTGAAGGAAGAGCAGCTCGACAACTTCCGCCAGGAAGTCGACGGCAACGGCATTTCGTCGTACCCGCACCCGTGGCTGATGCCGGACTTCTGGCAGTTCCCGACCGTGTCGATGGGCCTCGGCCCGATCATGGCGATCTACCAGGCGCGCTTCATGAAGTACCTGCAGGCGCGCGGCATCGCGAAGACGGAAGGCCGCAAGGTGTGGGCGTTCCTCGGCGACGGCGAGACGGACGAACCGGAATCGCTCGGCGCGATCGGGATGGCGAGCCGCGAGAAGCTCGACAACCTCGTGTTCGTGATCAACTGCAACCTGCAGCGTCTCGACGGCCCGGTGCGCGGCAACGGCAAGATCATCCAGGAACTGGAATCGGAATTCCGCGGTGCCGGCTGGAACGTGATCAAGGTCATCTGGGGCAGCCGCTGGGATGCGCTGTTCGCGCGCGACAAGACGGGCGCGCTGATGCGCCGCATGATGGAAGTGGTCGACGGCGAATACCAGACGTACAAGTCGGAATCGGGCGCGTTCGTGCGCGAGCACTTCTTCAACACGCCTGAACTGAAGGCACTCGTCGCCGACTGGTCGGACGACGACATCTGGGCGCTGAACCGCGGCGGCCACGATCCGCACAAGATCTACGCGGCTTTCCACGAAGCCACGAACACGAAGGGCGCGCCGACCGTCATCCTCGCGAAGACCATCAAGGGCTACGGGATGGGCGAGTCGGGCCAGGCGATGAACATCACGCACCAGCAGAAGAAGCTGCCGGTCGAGCAACTGAAGAAGTTCCGTGACCAGTTCCGCCTGCCGATCACCGACGAGCAGATCGCCGACGTGCCGTACCTGAAGTTCGAGGAAGGCTCGAAGGAGCTCGAATACATGCGCCAGAAGCGCATGGACCTCGGCGGCTACCTGCCGCATCGCCGCGAGAAGGCGACGTCGCTGCCGGTGCCGGCACTCGACGTATTCGAGCCGCTGCTGAAGGGCACGGGCGAAGGCCGCGAGATCTCGACGACGATGGCGTTCGTGCGGATCCTGAACATCCTGCTGAAGGACAAGGCGCTGGGCAAGCGCGTCGTGCCGATCGTCCCGGACGAATCGCGTACGTTCGGCATGGAAGGCCTGTTCCGCCAGATCGGTATCTGGAACCAGGAAGGCCAGAAGTACGTGCCGGAAGATTCCGACCAGCTGATGTTCTACAAGGAATCGGAAACCGGCCAGATCCTGCAGGAAGGCATCAACGAAGCGGGCGGCATGTGCGACTGGATCGCTGCGGCGACGTCGTACTCGACGCACGGCGAGATCATGGTGCCGTTCTACATCTTCTATTCGATGTTCGGCTTCCAGCGGATCGGCGACCTGGCATGGGCCGCGGGCGACATGCGTTCGCGCGGCTTCCTGCTCGGCGGTACCGCGGGCCGCACGACGCTGAACGGCGAAGGCCTGCAGCACGAAGACGGCCACTCGCTCCTGTGGGCGGCATCGGTGCCGAACTGCGTGAGCTACGACCCGACGTTCGGCTACGAACTCGCGGTGATCGTCCAGGACGGCCTGCGCCGCATGGTGCAGGACCAGGAAGACGTGTACTACTACATCACGGTGATGAACGAGAACTACGAGCACCCGGCGATTCCGCAGGGCGAGCACGTGGCGGCCGACATCATCAAGGGCATGTACGCGTTCAAGAAGGCCGACGCCGACAAGAAGGCGCCGCGCGTCCAGCTGCTCGGCGCGGGCACGATCTTCAACGAAGTGATTGCCGCCGCCGACCTGCTGAAGAACGACTGGGGCGTCGCCGCCGACCTGTGGAGCGTGCCGAGCTTCACCGAGCTGGCGCGTGAAGGCCACCAGGTCGAACGCTGGAACCTGCTCCATCCGACCGAGGAGCGTCGTCTGTCGCACGTGCAGAAGTGCCTGAAGGACACGCAGGGCCCGGTCATTGCATCGACCGACTACGTCCGCGCACTGGTCGACCAGATCCGCGGCCAGATCGATCGCCGCTTCGTCGTGCTGGGCACGGACGGCTTCGGCCGCTCGGATACCCGCGAGAAGCTGCGTCACTTCTTCGAAGTCGACCGTCACTGGGTCACCGTCGCCGCGCTCAACGCGCTGGCCGACGAGGGCACGATCGAGCGCAAGGTGGTTGCGGAAGCGATCGCCAAGTACAACCTCGATCCGTCGAAGCCCAACCCGATGACCGTTTAACGCACACGCCGTGTGATGCCGTGCGCCGCCTTAGCGAGGGGCGCGCGCGGCCATGGAGACAGAAACAGATGAGTCAAGCGATCGAAGTGAAGGTGCCGGATATCGGCGATTACAAGGATGTGCCGGTGATCGAGATCGGCGTGAAGGTCGGCGATACCGTCGAGCCGGAGCAGTCGCTCGTCACGCTCGAATCGGACAAGGCGACGATGGACGTGCCGAGCCCGGTGGGCGGCGTCGTGAAGGAAATCAAGGTCAAGGTGGGCGATTCCGTGTCGGAAGGCTCGCTGATCATCCTGCTCGAAGGCGCCGCAGCGGCCCAGGCGAACGGCGCGGCCGCGCCCGCACCGGCTCCGGCGGCAGCGCCGGCACCGGCGGCCGCTGCACCGGCGGCCGCACCGGCTGCAGCCGGCGGCACGCTCGAAGTGAAGGTCCCTGACATCGGCGACTACAAGGATGTGCCGGTGATCGAGATCGGCGTGAAGGTCGGCGACACGGTCGAGAAGGAGCAGTCGCTCGTCACGCTCGAGTCGGACAAGGCGACGATGGACGTGCCGAGCCCGGCCGCGGGCGTCGTGAAGGACATCAAGGTCAAGGTGGGCGATTCGGTGTCGGAAGGCACGCTGATCGTGCTGCTCGAAGCCGCAGGCGCGGCTGCCGCGCCGCAGGCGAGCGCACCGGCTCCGGCCGCTGCCGCACCGGCGCCGGCACCCGTCGCTGCCCCCGCGAAGGCCGCACCGGCACCGGCTGCTGCTGCGCCGGCCCCGGCCGCCGCGTCGGGCGAATACCGCGCCAGCCACGCATCGCCGTCGGTGCGCAAATTCGCGCGCGAACTCGGCGTCGAGGTTGCACGTGTGCAGGGTTCGGGTCCGAAGGGCCGCATTACGAAGGAAGACGTCACGGGCTTCGTGAAGGGCGTGATGACGGGCCAGCGCGCAGCGCCGGCCGCGGCAGCCGCGCCGGCAGGCGGCGGCGAGCTGAACCTGCTGCCGTGGCCGAAGGTCGACTTCTCGAAGTTCGGCCCGTTCGAGGCGAAGCCGCTGTCGCGCATCAAGAAGATCTCGGGCGCGAACCTGCATCGCAACTGGGTGATGATCCCGCACGTCACGAACAACGACGAAGCGGACATCACCGAGCTCGAAGCACTGCGCGTGCAACTGAACAAGGAGCACGAGAAGGCGGGCGTGAAGTTCACGATGCTCGCGTTCGTGATCAAGGCGGTGGTCGCCGCGCTGAAGAAATTCCCGACCTTCAACGCGAGCCTCGACGGCGACAACCTGGTGTTCAAGCAGTACTACCACATCGGTTTTGCCGCGGACACGCCGAACGGTCTCGTCGTGCCGGTGATCCGCGATGCGGACAAGAAGGGTCTCGTCGATATCGCGAAGGAAATGGCCGAGCTGTCGAAGGCCGCACGCGACGGCAAGCTGAAGCCGGACCAGATGCAGGGCGGCTGCTTCTCGATCTCGTCGCTCGGCGGGATCGGCGGCACGAACTTCACGCCGATCATCAACGCGCCGGAAGTGGCGATTCTCGGGTTGTCGCGCGGCCAGATGAAGCCGGTGTGGGACGGCAAGCAGTTCGTGCCGCGTCTGACGCTGCCGCTGTCGCTGTCGTATGACCATCGCGTGATCGATGGCGCGGAAGCCGCGCGGTTCAATGCGTATCTCGGCGCGTTGCTCGCGGATTTCCGTCGCATCATTCTTTGATGAGCGGGGAGTGGCTCGCGGGGGCGTGGGTTTGTTGTCTGTTATCCACGCTTCGTCGTTGAACTGGCTTTCTTGACGGTCTGCTAGCGTCGCCCCTGCGCGGGGCGGCGGTCACTTTTCTTTGTCTTCCAAAGAAAAGTAACCAAAAGAAAGGCGCGTCCTTGAGCGGACAGCAAAGGTGGTTCTGCTCCGGTTCGCGTTCTTTTGTCAGGCCGTAACAGGGTCATCGCGGGTTTCTCCCCCTCTGTCTGCAGCTAATCAAGAAGGGGACAGTAATGAGTCTCATCGAAGTCAAGGTTCCGGATATCGGCGATTTCAGTGGCGTCGATGTCATCGAAGTCAACGTGAAGCCGGGCGACGTGATCGAAAAAGAGCAGACGCTCATCACGCTCGAATCGGACAAAGCCTCCATGGAAGTGCCCAGCGACGTCGCCGGCACCGTCAAGGAAGTCAAGGTCAAAGCCGGCGAGAAAGTCTCGCAAGGCACCGTCATCGCCATCGTCGAAGCAACGGCCGGCGCCGCCGCGCCCGCGAAAGCACCCGAAGCAGCCAAGCCCGCAGCCGCTGCGCCGGCACCGGCTGCAGCCGCTCCGGCGCCCGCGCCGCAAGCCGGCAGCTACGCAGGTGCCGCCGACATCGAATGCGACATGCTCGTGCTCGGCGCCGGCCCCGGTGGCTACTCGGCCGCGTTCCGCGCAGCCGATCTCGGCATGAAGACGGTGCTCGTCGAACGCTACTCGACGCTCGGCGGCGTGTGCCTGAACGTCGGCTGCATCCCGTCGAAAGCGCTGCTGCATACGTCGCTCGTCGTCGAAGAAGCCGCGGCGCTCGCGTCGCACGGCATCACGTTCGGCAAGCCGGAAGTCGATCTCGACAAGCTGCGGGACTTCAAGGGCGGCGTCGTCAAGAAGCTGACGACGGGCCTCGCCGGCATGGCGAAGGCACGCAAGGTCGAAGTGGTCACGGGCGTCGGCGCATTCGTCGATCCGTATCACATGGAAGTGCAGGGCGAAAACGGCAAGAAGGTCGTGAAGTTCAAGCAGGCGATCATCGCTGCGGGCTCGCAGGCCGTGAAGCTGCCGTTCATGCCGGAAGACCCGCGCGTCGTCGATTCGACCGGCGCACTCGAACTGCGCCAGTTGCCGAAACGCATGCTTGTGATCGGCGGCGGCATCATCGGCCTCGAAATGGCAACGGTGTACTCGACGCTCGGCGCCGAGATCGACGTCGTTGAAATGATGGACGGCCTGATGATGGGCGCGGACCGCGATCTCGTGAAGGTCTGGGAAAAGTACAACGCGAAGCGCTTCGGCAATGTGATGCTGAAGACCAAGACGGTCGGCGCGGAAGCGAAGGAAGACGGCATCTACGTGAAGTTCGAGGGCGAGAAGGCGCCGGAGCAAGCGCAGCGCTACGACCTCGTGCTCGTCGCGGTGGGCCGCAGCCCGAACGGCAAGAAGATCGGCGCCGACAAGGCTGGCGTCGCGGTCACGGATCGCGGCTTCATCGAGGTCGACAAGCAGATGCGCACGAACGTCCCGCACATCTTCGCGATCGGCGATATCGTCGGCCAGCCGATGCTCGCGCACAAGGCCGTGCATGAAGGCCACGTCGCAGCGGAAGCCGCACACGGCGAGAAGGCGTACTTCGACGCACTGCAGATCCCGTCGGTGGCGTACACCGATCCGGAAGTGGCCTGGGCCGGCAAGACGGAAGACCAGTGCAAGGCCGAAGGCATCAAGTACGGCAAGGCCGTGTTCCCGTGGGCCGCATCGGGCCGCGCGATCGCGAACGGCCGTGACGAAGGCTTCACGAAGCTGATCTTCGACGAGGAAACTCATCGCGTGATCGGCGGCGCGATCGTCGGCCTGAACGCGGGCGACCTGATCAGCGAAGTGTGCCTCGCCGTCGAGATGGGCGCGGACGCGGAAGACATCGGCAAGACGATTCATCCGCACCCGACGCTCGGCGAATCGGTCGGCATGGCCGCCGAGCTGTACGAAGGCGTCTGTACGGACCTGCCGCCGCAACGCAAGAAGTAACGCGGCCGGCTCGGCCGGCAATCTGCCGGCCATGAAAAAACGCCGCCGCCCGGGCAATCCGGGCGGCGGCGTTTTCTATTGCATGCGGCTGGTGCTCAACGACCGTTCGAGAACGGTCGGCAACGTGCCGGTTCCAGCGTGTTCCGGCACCACCAACGAAAAAGCCGCGCTGGGCGCGGCTCTTTCAGGAGCAGCGGACGCTTACGCGGCCGGCTTGCTGGTACGACGAGCCGCAGCGGCGGTAGCAGCCTTCGTTGCGACGGCAGCAGCAGCGTTGAAGTTCGTTTCGGCGATTTCGACGGCTTGCTTCGTTGCCTTCTGAACCGTTTCGTACGTGGTGTTCGCAGCGTTCAGAGCCGACTTCAGTGCAGCGACAGCCGTTTCCGAACCCGCCGGGGCGTTCTTCGCGACGTTGTCGACGAGCGCCTGGACCTTCTTGTTCTGCTCCTCGAATTGCGCTTCGGCAACCTTCGCGAACTCGGCTTGCGTCGACGATGCGATTTCATACAGGTGACGGCCGTAGGACAGCACCTTTTCCGCGACCGGCTGCGACAGGCTGGCTTGCAGCGCGATCAGTTCCTGCGCGTCCTTCACCGACAGCAGGCGCTGTGCGTTTTCCTGGCCTTCGGCCAGCGTCGACTTCACGACCTGCAGGTTGAGTTCGATCAGCTTTTCGACGCCTTCGAATGCCTTGGTCGTCAGACCGAACAGGCTTTCGAGGTTGGCTTTCTGGGCGGCGGCGATTTGCTCGGGGGTCAGCAAGGACATGTCAAGCTCCTGAAAAGCGATCGCGTCGATCGCAGGATAAAGGGCACTACGCTGGGGAACCTCGGATGCGCGTGCTTTGTGCAACGCAGCAATGAGGCTTATTTTAGGGCAGAGAAAACCATTGTCAAGTATTTTTTGTGCGTTGCACAATTGCGACAAATTATCGATAAAACAACAAGTTATCGTGCCCGCTCGGAATCGGTTTCATGCGTGATCCCAGATGGTGCGCACGGCGGCGGGGCAAGCGCGGTGCACCATGATCATGCACAGGTAAACCTGACAGGCCTGTGGAACGTTATCCTTCTGTTCCTGTCGAAAACGCGCCGTTTCGATGCGCGTACCGTGGCGACGTGCCGCCGCCGCGGCCGAGACCGGCGCGCCTGGCACCCCGAGCGCCGGATACGTAGTTTCCCCGCTTTAAATTGCCTCCGAAGTGACGTTATCTCAATTAACCGTGTGTAATCGGGAGACGGGTATTGTCGGGCAGCGCAACCCATGAATTTTTTCGATGGGAGCGGGAGGGTTCATTGGTCAGAGGTTGACCGACCCTTACATTCCGGTTTAACGACGATCGGTAAGTGCCTAATATTGCTCTTTTTTTCAGCTTTAACTACACTTGCGGAAACCTCCCGCCCGCTTTGTCCAGACCCCAATGAAAGCCGAATCGTTTTCACCGCGCAGATTGTTGCAGAGCATGACGCTCGGCACGGCTGTGTCGGTCGCAGTCGCCTTGCTGGCGACCACCGCGTCCGTCGCGCCTGCTGACGCCTTTGCCGCCACTGCGAAGACCCAACACGCCGCCAAGAAAAAGGCTGTCGCTCCTGCTTCGTCCGCGAAGAAGAAGTCGGCCAAGGCCAGCTCCGACAAATCCGCGAAGGTTGCGGCCGCCGACGCGCCGCGCGCGAAGGCGTCGCGCAAGCGCGTGACGCTCGCGTCGAACGTGCATGGCGTCCATCACGGCGCCGTCCGCAAGGTCGCGTTCCAGCCGCGCCGGCCGACCGTCGGCCAAGCTTTCGGCCTGCACGACACGCCGGACGCGCTCGCGCTGCGTTCGAGCGTCGCATACGTCGTCGACCAGAACTCGGGCGAGCCGCTGTTCGACAAGAATTCGCACGCCGTCGTGCCGATCGCGTCGATCTCGAAGCTGATGACGGCGATGGTCGTGCTCGACTCGAAGTCGCCGATGACCGACCAGATCGAAGTCACCGACGAAGACCGCGACTACGAGAAGGGCACGGGCTCGCGCCTGTCGGTCGGTTCGGTGCTGTCGCGTGAAGACATGCTGCACATCGCGCTGATGGCGTCGGAAAACCGTGCGGCCGCCGCGCTGTCGCGCTACTACCCGGGTGGCCGTCCGGCGTTCATCGCCGCGATGAACGCGAAGGCGAAGTCGCTCGGCATGACCGATACGCACTTCGAGAATTCGACGGGCCTGTCGAGCTCGAACGTGTCGAGCGCGCGCGACCTCGTGAAGATGGTCAATGCGGCGTACCAGTACCCGATGATCCGCCAGTTCTCGACCGATCGCACCTACGAGGTGTACACGGGCAAGCGCAACCTGGTCTACAACAGCACGAACGCGCTGATCCGCGGCAACGGTTCGTGGGACATCGGTCTGCAGAAGACGGGCTTCATCAACGAAGCCGGCGAATGTCTCGTGATGCAGGCAACGATTCACGGCAAGCCGATGGTGATGGTGCTGCTCGATTCGTTCGGCAAGTATTCGCGCTTCGCCGATGCGGTGCGCCTGCGCAACTGGCTCGACGCCGGCGGCGGCGAGCGCCTGACGGCGGCCAACACGCCGAACGGCGGGACCTGATCGCACGATCGCGTGGCGGTTCGCCGCCTCGCCGATTGGCTGAAAAAAAGCCCCGCATTTGCGGGGCTTTTTCATTGGGAGCGCGGGAGCGGTTTACGCCTGCCGCTGCAGCCCGTCCGTATCCTTCCCGGGCGCCGGCCGGTAGCCGAGCGATTCCGAAATGGTGAGGGCCGTGCGGCTCAACTGGCCGAGCCACGCATCCTGCAGACGATCGGCCGGCGCCGACAGCGACAGGCCCGCGACGAGCTTGCCCGAATCGTCGTAGATGCCGGCCGCGATACAGCGCACGCCGAGCTCCAGCTCCTCGTTGTCGCGTGCGCACGATTGCTGGCGGACGATCGTCAACTCGCGCTCGAGCTTCGCGATGTCGGTGATGCTGTTCTGCGTATGGCCGGATAGCCCCGTGCGCGTCGCATAGGCGCGCACGCGCGACGTTTCGTCTGCCGCGAGGAACAGCTTGCCGACCGACGTGAGGTGCAGCGGCGCACGGCCACCGATTGCGCGGACGACCTGCATCCCCGAGCGCTCCGAGTATGCACGCTCGATGTAGACGATCTCGTCGCCCTGGCGCACCGACAGGTTCACGGTTTGCCCGGTGAGACGGTGCAGCTCGCGCATCGGCATCAGCGCCGCGTCGCGTACCGACAGGCGCGCCTTCACGAGGTTGCCGAGTTCCAGCAGCCGCATGCCGAGGCGGTACGTGCCGGGATCGGAGCGATCGACGAGACGGCAGGTCACCATGTCGTTGAGGATGCGGTGCGCGGTCGACGGGTGCAGCTCCGTGCGCTGCGCAAGCTCTTTCAGGCTGACAGGGTCACTGTGCGCGGCGAGCGCGTCCAGCAACCGCATCATGCGTTCGATCACCTGGATCGACGTTTTTGAATCCGGGGTGGGTTGGCTCATGTCGGGGGAGAAATCGGTTGACGCGTCAAGCGGAGTTGGGCTGATTGTATCTCGTATTGTGAAAAAAGCGAACGCCGTTCGAGGAAGTCCTCGTTTCGTGCAGTGCGGGCTTGCGCGTGAGCCGGCGTTGGTCCTGCCGGCCAAACGGCGGATAATGAGAGCCGTTTTCTCGAAGGAGCACGTATGCGAGTCGGTTTGTTCGTGACCTGCCTGGTCGATCTGATGCGCCCCGAAATCGGTTTTTCGGCGCTCAAGCTGATTCGCGACGCCGGCTACGAGGTGATCGTGCCGCCCGCGCAGACTTGCTGCGGCCAGCCGGCCTACAACTCGGGCGACCGCGCGCTCGCACGCGATCTCGCGGAAAAGACGCTGCGCGAATTCGAGCAGTTCGATTACGTCGTCGCGCCGTCGGGTTCGTGTGGCGGGATGATCCGCGCGCACTACGGCGACCTGTTCCGCGACGACCCCGAATTGATGGGGCGCTACCTGCGGTTCCAGCAGAAGGTCTACGAACTGACCGACTTCCTGGCGAACGTCGCGAAGGTGTCGCTCGCGCCGGGCGAATTCACGGGGCCCGTCACCTACCACGATTCGTGCTCGGGCCTGCGCGAGCTCGGCGTGAAAGCGCAGCCGCGCGCGCTGCTCGCGCAGTGCGGCATCGCGGTCACCGAGATGAAGGACTGCGAGCACTGTTGCGGCTTCGGCGGCACGTTCGCGATCAAGTACGGCGACATTTCGGCGGCTATCGCGGACGAGAAATGCGCGAACGTGCGCGCGTCCGGCACGGGCGCCGTCGTGCTCGGCGATCTCGGCTGCATGCTGAACATCGAAGGGCGGTTGCGCCGCACCGGCGACCGCGACACGCGCGTGCTGCACATCGCGCAGGTGCTGGCGGGCGACGTCTGACGCCCGGTTCCGCTCACTTTTCCCCCGATACCGCGATGCAAGTCCAATCGATGCATTTCAAGGCGCGCGCCGGCCAGAAGCTCGCCGACCAGCGCCTGCAGCAGAACCTGAAGAAGCTGTCGACGAAATTCGTGTCCGCGCGCGCCGACGCGATGACCGCGATCGACTTCCCGGCCACGCGAGCCGCACTGAAGGACCGCCGCAACCGCGCGCTGGAGAACCTCGACGTGTGGCTCGAGGCGTTCGAGCGCGAGGCGACGCGGCGCGGCACGACGGTGCTGTTCGCCGAAACGACCGCGGATGCCGCGCGGCTCGTGGCCGACATCGCGCGCCGTCACGACGTAAAGAAGGTCATCAAGACCAAGTCGATGGTGTCCGAGGAAATGCGTCTGAACGCGGTGCTCGCGGAGATGGGCGTGCAGTCGATCGAGACGGATCTCGGCGAATACATCCTGCAGATCAACGACAACGAGCCGCCGAGCCACATCATTGCGCCCGTCGTGCACAAGGACAAGGACGAGATTGCCGACCTGTTCGCGCGCACGCACCATCGCGAGCGGCTCACCGAAATTCCGGACATGACGCGCGAGGCGCGCGAGGTGCTGCGCCCGCATTTCATGTCGGCCGACATGGGCGTGACGGGCGGCAACTTCGTGATCGCCGAGACGGGTTCGGTCGCGATCGTGACGAACGAAGGGAACGAAGGGATGTGCACGGTGATGCCGCGCGTGCATGTGGCGGTGACGGGCATCGAGAAGGTGCTGCCGACGCTCGAGGATCTCGCGACCGCGATGCGCCTGCTGCCGCGCTCCGCGACGGGGCAAAAGACGTCGAACTACTTCTCGCTGCTGACCGGGCCGCGCGGGCCGGACGACGAGGACGGTCCCGAGCACAACTACGTGGTGCTCGTCGACGGCGGCCGCACCGGGCTGATCGGCGGCGAATTCCAGGAGATGCTGCGCTGTATCCGCTGCGGCGCATGCATGAACCATTGTCCGGTTTACCAGAAGGTTGGCGGCCATGCGTACGGCTGGGTCTACCCGGGGCCGATGGGGTCAGTGCTGACGCCGAGCTACGTCGGGCTCGACCGCTCGCTCGACCTGCCGCAGGCGGCCACCCTATGCGGGGAATGCGACAGCGTGTGCCCGGCCGGGATTCCGCTGTCGCACCTGTTGCGCACGCTGCGCGAGAAGCAGGTCGAGCGGCACCTGCGGCCGTGGCGCGAGCGCGCGGCGCTCGCCGCGTGGGGCTTCGTCGCGCGGCGGCCGATGCTGTACGCGCTGACGACCAAGCTCGCGGTACGCATCCTCGAGCGGCTGGGCGGCAACGGCGGCACGCTGCGGCGCCTGCCGATGATGGGCGGCTGGATGGACACGCGCGACATGCCGACGCCGACCGGGCGCACGTTCCGCGAACTGTACGCGGCGTCGCAAAGCCACCTCGGCTGACGACTGTTCATCCGGCGACAACAGTGCGTTCGCTATTTACATATTTATCTCGATAGATGCGGGCTATAGAATCCTGTCTGTAGTCTCCGGAATTAGGTTCCGGGGTACGGGGTCAAGGAGGTCCGCATCATGAAAAAGACAATATCGATGTACTGGCCGCTGGCAATCGTCGTTCCGCTGGCCGCGGCTGCCTATCTTCATGCGATGGCCGACGCGCCGTCGCGTGGTCCGCTCGCGGTTCACCAGGCTTCCGCCGAGCTGGCGCGCGCGGTGTCGTTCGGGCTGGTCGGCGACGCGGCGACGCCGCTGCCGGCGGCTTCCGGCGATGTCGTGCTCACCGCGCCGAAGGCGCTGTAAGGCATGGCGCCGTCGCTTTGCGCGGCGGCGCGATTTCGGCCGCCTTTGTATAATGGCGCGTTGTTCTCCCACGCGGCTTGCCGCGGCTTTGCGATAGTGCGATGACCCGCGTTTCGATCTGTTTCGTCTGTCTCGGCAACATCTGCCGTTCGCCCACCACGGAAGGGGTGATGCGTCACCAGGTCGACGCGGCCGCGCTGGCGGACCGGATCGCGATCGATTCGGCCGGGACGGGCGACTGGCATGTCGGCGAGTCGCCCGATACGCGTGCGCAGGCTGCCGCACGTGGCCGCGGCTACGACCTGTCGGCGCTGCGCGCACGACAGGTGAGCGCGGCGGATTTCGAACGCTTCGACCTGCTGCTCGCGATGGACGAGGCGAATCTCGCGGAGTTGCGTCGCCGCTGTCCGCCGCAGTATCGCGACAAAGTGCGCCTGCTGATGGAATTCGCGCCGGATTCGACCGAAACCGAAGTGGCCGATCCCTATTTCGGCGGTGCGCAGGGCTTCGAGCGGGTGCTCGATCAGGTCGAGCGCGCGTGCGCGGGCCTGCTGGAGACGCTCCGGGCCCGCACGGAGCGCTGATCGCGCGGTATTCAGCGGTCTGCGAATACCCTTTCAAAGACATGGATACTTGACTAAAATCGTCAAATATTTATACTTGACCAAAATCGTCAAGATTGCAGTCCCCTAGACACCATGAGACTCACCACCAAAGGCCGTTTCGCCGTCACGGCGATGATTGACTTGGCACTGCGCCAGGAGCAGGGCCCGGTGACGCTTGCAGGCATCAGCCAGCGCCAGCGGATTTCGCTCTCGTATCTCGAACAGCTGTTCGGCAAGCTGCGCAGGCATGAAATCGTCGAATCCGTGCGCGGCCCCGGCGGCGGCTACAACCTCGCGCGTCGCGCGCAGGACGTCACCGTTGCCGACATCATCATCGCGGTCGATGAACCGCTCGACGCCACGCAGTGCGGCGGCAAAGGCACGTGCGACGGCTCGAAGCAGCCCGACGGCCATTGCATGACGCACGAGCTGTGGTCGACGCTGAACCAGAAGATGGTCGAATACCTCGATTCGGTGTCGCTGCAGGATCTCGTCGATCAGCAGCGCGCTCGCGAGGGCGCCCCTGCGGTGCTGCGCGACCGGCGCACGCCGGAGCCCGTCGCCGCGCCGGCCGAACCGGTGCGTACGATGCCGCTCGGCCCCAATTCGGTGTTCAACATCGCGAGTTCGTGAGCGCGAAAGCGCCGCCATACCCCATAACGCACATAGTCCCTGCACAGAATTCCCGGAGCGACAGATGACCCAAGACACTCTCCACCTGCCCATCTATATGGATTACAGCGCGACGACGCCGGTCGACCCGCGCGTGGTCGACAAGATGGTGCCGTACCTGCGCGAGCAGTTCGGCAACCCGGCGTCACGCAGCCACGCGTATGGCTGGGACGCGGAGCGTGCGGTCGAGGAGGCGCGCGAGAACGTGGCCGCGCTCGTGAACGCGGATCCGCGCGAGATCATCTGGACGTCCGGTGCAACGGAATCGGACAACCTCGCGATCAAGGGCGCCGCGAACTTCTACAAGGGCAAGGGCAAGCACATCGTCACGGTGAAGACCGAGCACAAGGCCGTGCTCGACACGTGCCGCGAGCTCGAGCGTGACGGTTTCGAAGTCACCTACCTCGACGTGAAGGATGACGGCCTGATCGACCTCGACGTGTTCAAGGCCGCGCTGCGCCCGGACACGATCCTCGTGTCGGTGATGCACGTGAACAACGAGATCGGCGTGATCCAGGACATCGAGACGATCGGTGAAATCTGCCGCGAGAAGGGCATCGTGTTCCACGTCGATGCCGCCCAGTCGACCGGCAAGGTCGGGATCGACCTCGCGAAGCTGAAGGTCGACCTGATGTCGTTCTCGGCGCACAAGACCTACGGCCCGAAGGGCATCGGCGCGCTGTACGTGCGCCGCAAGCCGCGCGTGCGCATCGAAGCGCAGATGCACGGCGGCGGCCACGAGCGCGGCATGCGTTCGGGCACGCTGGCGACGCACCAGATCGTCGGGATGGGCGAAGCGTTCCGTATCGCGCGCGAAGAAATGGCGACGGAAAACGAGCGCGTCCGCATGCTGCGCGACAAGCTGCTGCGCGGCCTGTCGCAGATCGAGGAAACGTACGTGAACGGCGACATGGAGCGCCGTGTCCCGCACAACCTCAACATCAGTTTCAACTTCGTCGAAGGCGAGTCGCTGATCATGGCGATCAAGGACGTCGCGGTGTCGTCGGGCTCCGCATGCACGTCGGCGTCGCTGGAGCCGTCGTACGTGCTGCGTGCGCTCGGCCGCAACGACGAGCTGGCACACAGCTCGATCCGCTTCACGGTCGGCCGCTTCACGACGGAGCAGGAAGTCGACTTCGTGATCAACCTGCTGAACAGCAAGATCGCGAAGCTGCGCGAACTCTCGCCGCTCTGGGAAATGCACCAGGAAGGCATCGATCTGTCGACGATCGAATGGGCCGCTCACTGAGCGCCGTACTGAACATACCCGCGGGCGGATTCGCGCACGCAGACGTAACGAGTCAAGGAGTCTGAGTCATGTCTTACAGCAACAAGGTTCTGGATCACTACGAAAACCCGCGCAACGTCGGTTCGTTCGCGAAGGACGACGACACGGTCGGCACGGGCATGGTCGGCGCGCCGGCCTGCGGCGACGTGATGAAGCTGCAGATCCGCGTCGGCGCGGACGGCGTGATCGAAGACGCGAAGTTCAAGACCTACGGTTGCGGTTCGGCGATCGCGTCGAGCTCGCTCGTCACCGAGTGGGTGAAGGGCAAGACGCTCGACGAAGCACTGTCGATCAAGAACACGCAAATCGCCGAGGAACTCGCGCTGCCGCCGGTGAAGATTCACTGCTCGATCCTCGCGGAAGATGCGATCAAGGCAGCCGTGGCCGACTACAAGAAGCGTCACGACACCAAGGAAGGCGATCAGGCAGCGGCCTGAGCGGCATCGAGCACGCGAGTGAAGGAACGCGGCGGGTCCCTGTGGCGCGCCGCGGCAAGGACATCATGGCAATTACACTGACCGAAAAAGCAGCACAGCACGTCCAGAAATACCTCGTCCGTCGCGGCAAAGGTGTGGGCCTGCGGCTTGGCGTTCGCACGACCGGGTGCTCGGGGCTCGCGTACAAGCTCGAGTATGTCGACGAGCTGGCTCCCGAGGATCAGGTGTTCGAGAGCCATGGCGTGAAGGTCGTTGTCGATCCGAAGAGCCTGGCCTACATCGACGGCACCGAGCTCGACTTTGCACGTGAAGGCCTGAACGAGGGGTTCAAGTTCAATAACCCGAACGTGAAGGACGAATGCGGCTGCGGCGAATCGTTCCGCGTGTGACGACGCGGATCTCCGCGCGATGCGGGCAAGAGGCGGCACGGGCCGCCTTTTTAATGTGCGGCGTTTGCCGTGCGACGAACCGGAATTGAACGCGACGATGGTTTCGCTGAAAGACAGCCACTTCGACCTGTTTCACCTGCCGGCGCAATTCGCGCTCGACGAGACGGTGCTCGACGCCGCCTATCGGACGGTGCAGACGCAGGTGCATCCGGACCGCTTCGCGGCGGCCGGCGATGCGCAGAAGCGCATCGCGATGCAATGGGCAACCCGCACGAACGAGGCGTATCGCACGCTGCGCGATCCGTTGAAGCGCGCGTCGTATCTGCTGTCGCTGCGCGGCGTCGACATCGGCGCGGAAAACAACACCGCGATGGAGCCTGCGTTCCTGATGCAGCAGATGGAGTGGCGCGAGGGCATCGAGGATGCCGCGGCCGCCCGCAACGTCGATGCGCTCGACGCGCTGCTCGCCGAGTTGCGCGAAGAGCGGCGCGTGCGCGTGGAGCGCCTCGGCACGCTGCTCGACAGCGGCGCCGATCAGGCGGCCGCCGAGGCCGTGCGCCAGCTGATGTTCATCGAACGGGTCGCGTCGGAAGTGGGCGCGCAGATCGAGCGCCTCGAAACTTAACCGCGTGCCTTGCGGCACGCGCAGCAAACGGGCCGAGCGCCCGAACGAACCAAGATGGCTTTACTGCAAATTTCCGAACCGGGCATGGCACCGGCGCCGCATCAGCGGCGACTCGCCGTCGGGATCGATCTCGGCACGACGAATTCGCTCGTCGCGGCGGTGCGCAACAGCGTGCCCGAAGTCCTGCCGGACGAAGCGGGCCGCGTGCTGCTGCCGTCGGTGGTCCGCTATCTCGAGAAGGGCGGCCGACGCATCGGCCATGAGGCGAAAGAGCAGGCCGCGACCGATCCGCGCAACACGATCGTGTCGGTCAAGCGCTTCATGGGGCGCGGCAAGGCCGAGGTCGAAGGCGCGGCGAACGCGCCGTACGAATTCGTCGATGCGCCGGGCATGGTGCAGATCCGCACCATCGACGGCGTGAAGAGTCCGGTCGAAGTGTCGGCCGAGATTCTCGCGACATTGCGCTATCGCGCGGAAGATTCGCTTGGCGACGACCTGGTCGGCGCGGTGATCACGGTGCCCGCGTATTTCGATGAAGCGCAACGCCAGGCGACCAAGGATGCCGCGCGCCTCGCGGGCCTCAACGTGCTGCGCCTGCTGAACGAACCGACCGCCGCGGCGATCGCCTACGGTCTCGACAACGGGGCCGAAGGCCTCTACGCGGTTTATGACCTCGGCGGCGGTACGTTCGACCTGTCGATCCTGAAGCTGACGAAGGGCGTGTTCGAGGTGCTGGCCGCAGGCGGCGATTCCGCGCTCGGCGGTGACGATTTCGACCATGTGCTGTTCGATCACGTGCTCGCGCAGGCCGGCATCGATGCGAGGACGCTCGCGCCCGAGGACGTGCGCCTGTTGCTCGACCGCGTGCGCGTGCTGAAAGAAGCGCTGTCGTCCGCACCGCAGGCGTCGCTCGACGTCACGCTGTCGGGTGGCGCGCACCTCGTGCAGACGATCTCCCACGATACATTCGCGTCGCTCGTCGAGCCGCTCGTGCAGCGCACGCTCACGCCGACCCGCAAGGCGCTGCGCGATGCGCAGGTGACGCCGGCCGACATCAAGGGTGTCGTGCTTGTCGGCGGCGCGACGCGCATGCCGGTGATCCGCGATGCGGTCGCGAAATATTTCGGCCAGCCGCCGCTCGTGAACCTCGATCCGGACCAGGTCGTCGCGCTCGGCGCGGCGATCCAGGCCGACCTGCTCGCGGGCAATCGCGGCACCGGCGACGACTGGCTGCTGCTCGACGTGATTCCGCTGTCGCTCGGTGTCGAGACGATGGGCGGCCTCGTCGAGAAGATCATTCCGCGCAACTCGACGATTCCGATCGCACGCGCGCAGGAATTCACGACCTTCAAGGATGGCCAGACCGCGATGGCGATCCACGTGGTGCAGGGCGAGCGCGAACTCGTCGCCGATTGCCGGTCGCTCGCGCGTTTCGAGCTGCGCGGCATTCCGCCGATGACGGCCGGCGCCGCACGCATTCGCGTGACGTACCAGGTCGACGCGGACGGCCTGCTGTCGGTGTTTGCCCGCGAACAGCTGTCGGGCGTCGAGGCATCGGTCGTCGTGAAACCGTCGTACGGTCTTGCCGACGACGACATTGCGAAGATGCTCGAGGACAGCTTCAAGACCGCCGAAATCGACATGCGTGCGCGCGCATTGCGCGAAGCGCAGGTCGAGGCCGAACGGATGCTCGAGGCGACGCAGGCTGCGCTGGCGGCCGACGGCGAACTGCTCGATGCGGACGAGCGCACGCAAGTCGACACGTTGGCCGCGGCGCTGCGTGCGGTCGCGCAAGGCGACGATACGAACGCGATCGAAGCGGCGACCAAGGCGCTGGCCGACGGCACCGACGAATTCGCGGCGCGCCGGATGGACAAGAGCATCAAGCGCGCGCTGTCGGGCCGCCGGCTCGACGAGATCTGAACTCACGAACTGCGCATCGGCCGGCGACGGCCCGCGCGATAATGAACCGTGCGGCGCCTGGCGCCGCACCCTGACTGACGGAACGGACATGCCTCAACTGGTGGTGCTGCCTCACGTCGAACTGTGCCCGGATGGCGCAGTGATCGACGCGACGCCCGGCAAGAGTATCTGCGACAACCTGCTCGACCACGGAATCGAGATCGAGCATGCATGCGAGAAGTCGTGCGCGTGCACGACGTGCCACGTGGTGATCCGCGAAGGCTTTAACGATCTGACGCCGTCCGAGGAGGACGAGGACGATCTGCTGGACAAGGCGTGGGGCCTCGAGCCGACGTCGCGCCTGTCGTGCCAGGCGATCGTGAAGGAAGATTCGGACCTGGTGGTCGAGATTCCGAAGTACTCGATCAACCACGCGAAGGAAAACCACTGACAGGAACCGGAGGCAGGCGATGAAATGGACCGATTCGCGTGAAATAGCCATTGCGCTGGCGGACAAGCACCCGGACATCGACCCGCAGCGGATCAACTTCGTCGACCTGCGCCAGTGGGTGCTCGAGCTCGACGGCTTCGACGACGATCCGAAGCATTCCGGAGAGAAGATCCTCGAAGCGATCCAGGCGCACTGGATCGACGAATCGGACTTCGACGACGAAGATTGAGCACGGCGTGTGCCGCCATGGCGCACGCCGGCTCGAATGAGAAAACGGCTCGTGAGCGATCGCTCGCGAGCCGTTTTCGTTTTCAGGTCGCTTGCCCGTGCGACGCGCGGGCAGCGGGCGCTTATGCGCCGACCAGCGTGCCGTTCTCGATCCGCACGCGCTGGCCCTGGCCGAACGGCGGCGGATTGTGGTACGTGAACGTGCGCGTCGCGCCGCTTTCCATCTGTACCTGCACCTGATAATCGGTTTCCGCGCGTACCTGCTTCTCGACCTGGTTGCCGGCGAGACCGCCGCCCAGCGCGCCGATGATCGTCATCGCGGTGCGGCCGTTACCGTGGCCGAACTGGTTGCCGAGCAGGCCGCCGGCAGCCGCGCCGCCAACGGCGCCGATCCCGGAGCTCTGCCCCGGCGTGCGCGTCTGCGTGATCGCGACGACCGTGCCGCAGCTCTGGCAGTAGGCCGCCTGGGCAGGCGTCGACGGCTGTTGCGCGTATTGCGGCGGCTGCGGCGCCGACGTGTGACGGCGGTGCGTCGTCGTCGGGCGCGGGGCGGGCTTCGGTTCGGCCTGCGCGAGCGCCTTCTGCTGCGCGGCGGCCTGTTCGGCGGCCTGCTGCTGGGCTTGCGCGGCCAGCGCGGCGCTCGCGGCCGCGGCCGTATCGACGGCCGGCTGCGACGCGATCAGCGCGGCCTGGGTCTGGCCGTTCTGTTCGTTGCTGCTGCTGGCCTTCGGGAATACACCCGTGATCGCTGCCGTCGCCGCGAGGCTGGCGACGATGACGGCGCCGGCGGCGGTGGCGATCAGCGGATGGAGGCGTTGCTTTTGCGGCGTGGTCTGATTCTGGTTGTCCATTTTTTTCTCCGATGTCGATTCGGATCGGCGCGTCGGCGCCGGGCCGGATCCCACGCTTCGGGGTCGAGCAGACTCGGCGTTCCGGCGCCTCGTTCTGGTCCCGCGGTCATGCGTGGTGACGCAAAAGGAGTGTCGTCGAGCGGCGACGGGCGCACCGTATCAAGGTGTAACGAATTGCAGCGGGGCGCGGGCGATCGTTACCGGGGAAACCCGGGGTAGGCCGTCGCAATGAGGGGATAAAACGGGGGAGGATCGAAAGCCGGCGGACGCCGGCGGGCGGGATTTACGCGTCGTTACAAAGCTGACGCGTGCGCGCCGCAGGGGGCGGCGCACACGCGGGTGCCGCGATCAGTCTTCGCGGCGCAGATGCGGGAACAGCAGCACGTCGCGGATCGTCGGGCTGTCGGTCAGCAGCATCACGAGACGGTCGATGCCGATCCCGCAGCCGCCGGTCGGAGGCATCCCGTATTCGAGCGCGCGGATGTAGTCGGCGTCGAAGAACATCGCTTCCTCGTCGCCCGCATCCTTCTGCTCGACCTGCTTCTTGAAGCGCGCAGCCTGGTCTTCCGGATCGTTCAGCTCCGAGAAGCCGTTCGCGATCTCGCGGCCGGTCATGAACAGCTCGAAACGCTCGGTGATGCCGGGCACCGTGTCCGATGCGCGTGCGAGCGGCGACACTTCGACCGGGTAGTCGATGATGAAGGTCGGCTCCCACAGCTGCGCTTCGGCCGTTTCCTCGAACAGCGCGAGCTGCAGCGCGCCGATACCCGCGTTCAGGAACGCCGGCTGCGACACGTCGACGCCGAAGCGCTTCAGTTCGGTGCGCAGGAACGCGTCGTCCGACAGCTGGCCGTCGGTGTACTCCGGTGCGTACTTCTGGATCGCCTGCGTGATCGTCAGGCGGTGGAACGGCTTCGCGAGGTCGAGTTCACGGCCCTGGTACTGGATCGTCGCAGTGCCGAGCGCATCGATCGCCGCCTGGCGGATCAGTTGCTCGGTGAAGTCCATCAGCCAGCGATAGTCGGTGTACGCGGCGTAGAACTCCATCATCGTGAATTCCGGGTTGTGACGCGGCGACACGCCTTCATTCCGGAAGTTGCGGTTGATTTCGAACACGCGTTCGAAGCCGCCGACGATCAGGCGCTTCAGGTACAGCTCCGGCGCGATCCGCAGGAACATCTGCATGTCGAGCGCGTTGTGATGCGTGACGAACGGCTTCGCGGCCGCGCCGCCCGGGATCGGGTGCAGCATCGGCGTCTCGACTTCCATGAAGTCGGCGGAATCCATGAACTTGCGGATCGACGCGATCGTCTTGGTGCGCGCGCGGAACGTGTCGCGCGTTTCCGGCGTGACGATCAGGTCGACGTAGCGCTGGCGGTAGCGCATTTCCTGGTCCGACAGGCCGTGGAACTTGTCCGGCAGCGGGCGCAGCGCCTTCGACAGCAGGCGCAGTTCCTTGCACTGGACCGACAACTCGCCCTTGTTGGTGCGGAACAGCACGCCGCGCGCGGCGACGATGTCGCCGAGATCCCACTTCTTGAATGCGTCGTAGGTTTCCGCGCCGACGTCGTTCGGCGTCACGAAGAACTGGATCTGGCCCGAACCGTCCTGCACCGTCGCGAAGCTCGCCTTGCCCATCACGCGCTTGAGCATCATGCGGCCGGCGACCGACACCTCGACCGGGTTCGCTTCGAGCGCGGCCTTGTCCGAGTCGGCGAATGTCGTCTGCAGATCGGCTGCGTGATGCGTCGGGCGGAAATCGTTCGGGTAGGCGACGCCTTGCTCGCGCAGGGCGCGCAGCTTCTCGCGGCGCTCGGCGATGATCTGGTTTTCGTCCGCGGTGACGGCGGGCTGCGTTTGGGTCGGTTCGGTCATGATGGTCGGAATTCGGAGTGGTGCGGCAACGCAAACGGGAAGGGCAAGGGGGCGCGACCCGGCAGGGTCGCACCGCGGCGCTTACACGCCCTGTTTGAGGCTCGCGCTGATGAAGTCGTCGAGGTCGCCGTCGAGGACGGCTCGCGTGTTGCTCATTTCGACGTTCGTGCGCAGGTCCTTCACGCGGCTCTGATCGAGCACGTACGAACGGATCTGGTGGCCCCAGCCCACATCGGTCTTGCTCGATTCGAGCTTGTCCTGTTCGGCCTGGCGCTTGCGCATTTCAACTTCGTACAGGCGCGATTTCAGCATCGCCATCGCTTCGGCGCGGTTGCGGTGCTGCGAGCGGTCGTTCTGGCACTGCACGACGATACCGGTCGGCATGTGCGTGATCCGCACCGCGGAGTCGGTCTTGTTGATGTGCTGGCCGCCCGCGCCCGATGCGCGGTACGTGTCGATGCGCAGGTCGGCCGGGTTGATCTCGACTTCGATAGAGTCGTCGATTTCCGGATACACGAACACCGACGAGAACGACGTGTGGCGGCCGCCCGACGAGTCGAACGGCGACTTGCGCACGAGGCGGTGGATGCCCGTTTCGGTGCGCAGGAAGCCGTATGCGTATTCGCCCGACACCTTGACCGTCGCGTTCTTGATGCCGGCGACGTCGCCGTCGGACTCTTCGAGCACTTCGGCCTTGAAGCCCTTGCGTTCGCAGTAGCGCAGGTACTGGCGCAGCAGCATCGATGCCCAGTCGCACGCCTCGGTGCCGCCGGCGCCGGCCTGGATGTCGATGAAGCAGTTGTTCGGGTCGGCCGGGTTCGAGAACATCCGGCGGAACTCGATGTCGCCGACGCGTGCCTCGAGCTTCGCGGCGTCTTCTTCCGACGCGACGAGGGTGTCCTCGTCGCCTTCCTCGCGGGCCAGCTCGAACAGGTCGAGCGCGTCGCGCAGGTCGCTATCGAGCGCGGTGAGCGTCGTGACGACGCCTTCGAGCAGCTTCTTCTCGCGACCGAGCGCCTGGGCGTTCTTCGAATCGTTCCAGACGTTCGGGTCTTCGAGTTCCTTGTTGACTTCGGTCAGACGCGCAGCTTTGGCGTCGTAGTCAAAGATACCCCCGGAGCTCGCCCGCGCGATTGCGCAGGTCGAGCAGGGAGCTTTCGATCGCGTTGAGACGTTCCGCTTCCATGATCGCTCGCTATTCTTGCTTCGTAAAAAAGCGGAATTATAGCCGATCGGCAGGGTTGCCCGGTGGCGCAAACCGTGCCTGCCCGCGCGCGGCGGTGGCGTCCGGCGCGGTGCGCATGCGTCGGCGGGCGTCGCGGGCCGGGCGGCCCGCGCTCAGCCGGCTGCGTGTTCGACGATCAGCTGGACGCGCGTGACGCCGTTCCACGTGTCGGCGACGAGGCGGTAGGCGACCAGCGCGCGCTCCGGCAGCGGCTCCGTGTGGTTGAACCAGATCGCGTTGAAGCGCTGCCGGCCGCGCGCAAGCTGCAGCTTCAGGTGCTTTTCCTTCACGAGCGACTGCGACACGACGTCGAATTCGCCCGAGAAAAGCGGGGCCGGAAAACCCTGCCCCCAGACGGCCTCGTCGAGCAGCCCGACGAACTGCGGCGTGAAGTACGCGTCCTCGAGTTCGCCGTCGGTCTCGATCACGCGGGCAAGCGCGTCGTCGGACAGCCACTCGCGCGCCACGGCCTCGAACGCGGCCGCGAAGCGTGGCACGTTCTCGGTGTCGAGCGTGAGGCCGGCCGCCATCGCGTGGCCGCCGAACGCGACGATCAGGTCCGGTTCGCGTTTCGACACGAGGTCGAGCGCGTCGCGCAGGTGGAAACCGGGAATCGAGCGGCCCGAACCCTTGACCCGCTTGCCTTCCTCGTCCGCGTGCGCGAACGTGAACGACGGGCGGTGGAATTTTTCCTTGAGCCGGCCGGCGACGATGCCGATCACGCCCTGGTGCCACTCGGGGTTGAAGAGGGTGATCGTGCACGCGTCGGCAGGATCGACATCGGCGAGATCGGCGAGCGCCTGCTGCTGCATGCCGGCCTCGATCTCGCGGCGTTCGCGGTTCATCACGTCGAGCTGCTGCGCGAGATCCCACGCGCGGCCGATGTCGTCGGTGATCAGGCACTCGATACCGAGCGACATGTCGGAAAGCCGCCCGGCGGCGTTCAGGCGCGGGCCGAGGCCGAAGCCGAGATCGAAGCCCGATGCCGTGCGCGCCTCGCGCGCGGCGGCGCGGAACAGCGCTGCGACGCCCGGCTGCATACGGCCGTTGCGGATGCGCTGCAGTCCCTGCGCGACGAGCACGCGGTTGTTGCCGTCGAGCCGCACGACGTCGGCGACGGTGCCGAGCGCGACGAGATCGAGCAGGCCGTCGAGGCGCGGCTCGGCTTCCTTGCTCGCGAAGGCGCCGCGGCGGCGCAACTCGGCGCGCAGCGCGAGCAGCACGTAGAACATCACGCCGACGCCGGCGAGGTGCTTGCTCGGGAACGCGCAGCCGGGCTGGTTCGGGTTGACGATCGCGCGCGCGGCGGGCAGCGCGTCGCCGGGCAGGTGGTGATCGGTCACGAGCACGTCGATGCCGCGTGCGTTCGCGGCTTCGACGCCCGCGACGCTCGCGATCCCGTTGTCGACGGTGATCAGCAGGTCGGGCTTGCGCGCGGCGGCGAGTTCGACAATCTCGGGCGTGAGGCCGTAGCCGTATTCGAAGCGGTTCGGCACCAGGTAGTCGATCTGCGCGCCGAACATCCGCAGCCCGCGCACCGCGACCGCGCAGGCGGTCGCGCCGTCGCAGTCGTAGTCGGCGACGACGAGCAGGCGCCGCTTGTCGGCGATTGCATCGGCGAGCAGCGATGCCGCGTCGGCGCAGCCTTTCAGCTCGGTGGGCGGAACGAGCCGCGCAAGCGCGGTCTCGATGTCGGCGGGGGACTGCACGCCGCGCGATGCGTACAGGCGCGCAAGGACGGGATGCAGGCCGTGGCGCGCGAGCACTTCGGCGTCGGCGGGCGCGACGGGGCGGGTAACGATCCGGGTCATACGGGGTCTGCTTGTTATTCGAACAGGGAGGCAAGCGCGCGGCGGCGCCAGAACTTGCGCAGGTCGCCGCGCGTCGCGTGCAGCGTTACGGAACTCGTGTCGCCGCACAGCGTGAAATCGACGCTCGCGAGCTCGCCGCTCTGCAGTGCGGCGAGGGCCGGCGCGAACCAGTCGCGCTCGAGCGCGGCGAGTCCGTCGTGCCAGCGCGCCCAGTCCTGCGCGATGAACGGGGTGGTGAGCGCCGGCAGTTCGACGAGCGTCGCGCCATCGGCGGCGGGCAGCGTGCCGAACGCGGCCGGCGGCGCACCGGCGTCGGCGTGCGCGGCGCGCGCGAGGCCGAGCGCCGAGGGCGAGGCGGACAGCACGCGCGCGAACGGCTTGCCGACCGGCTTCAGCGTGCCTTGCGCATGGAACCAGATCGAATTGACGGCCGGCAGGCCACGCGCCTCGCGCGCCTCGTTGACCGGGTGCTGGAACCACGCCATCTGCACTTCGTTCTGCAGCTTCATCCACATCCGCGAGCGCTCGCCCGTATGTGCCTCGTGCGGCAGCCAGATCTCGATGTTGCGGCCGCTCGCGCGCAGCGGCGCGGCGCCGGCGAGGCGGACGAGCTGCTCGCTCGACAGGTACCAGCGTGACGGGTTCGGGGCCTCGAGCCGGACGCCGAGTTCCTCGATCAGCGGCCGCGCGACCGCGAGCAGCGCGGCTGCGTCTCCGTCGTCGAGCGCGAGGGCCGCCGGATCGACGAGCACCAGGTGATCGTGCGCGATTTCGACGTGGACGGGCTCGACGCAGGCCCACGCGTGTGCGCCGGGGTCGCCGCCGTCCGCCAGCAGCATGTAGGGCGCGAGCGGCGCCTCGTCGGCGGCGTTGCCGTGGGTGGCGCCGAACTGGCGGGCCAGCCAGCGCTCGTGCGGCAGCGTGCGCTGGAAGTCCTCGCCGGTCACGCGCTCGACGAGGCTCGCGCGGGCGAGCAACTTTTCGAGCGCGGGGCTGTCCAGCGTGTGCAGGGACGAGGCCGCATCGGCCGCCGACGGCAGCGCGAACGGAACGAGAAAATGGAGGCGTCGGTCGTGCATGATGGTGCGCATTGTATGGCAAACTGCGCGCGTGATCGGGCCGGCTGACGGCCCGCTCGCGTCCGGCGGCCGTTTTTCGACCGTGCCCGGGCCGGTGGCCGCCACCGGGCGGCGGTCCGGCCGCGGGGCGCCACCCCGCCGTAACCAGCAGAAAGGATTCGCTTGAAACTTCCGTACGAATGGCAGATCGGCTGGCGCTATACGCGCGCCGGCAAACGCACGACCGGTAACGGCTTCATTTCCTTCATCGCGCTCGTGTCGATGCTCGGGATCGCGCTCGGCGTCGCCGCGCTGATCGTCGTGCTGTCGGTAATGAACGGCTTCCAGAAGGAGGTGCGCGACCGCATGCTGTCGGTGCTCGCGCACGTCGAGGTGTTCTCGCCGACGGGCTCGATGCCCGACTGGCAACTGACCGCGCAGGAAGCGCGCCGCAATCCGTCGGTGATCGGCGCGGCGCCGTACGTCGACGCGCAGGCGCTGCTGACCCGCCAGGACGCGGTGAGCGGCGTGATGCTGCGCGGCGTCGAGCCGACGCTCGAGCCGCAGGTGTCGGACATCGGCAAGGACATGAAGGCGGGCCAGCTCGGCGCGCTCGTGCCGGGCCAGTTCGGCATCGTGCTCGGCGATGCGCTCGCGGGCAACCTCGGCGTGACGGTCGGCGACAAGGTCACGCTGGTCGCGCCGGAAGGGTCGATCACGCCGGCCGGCATGATGCCGCGGCTGAAGCAGTTCACGGTCGTCGGCGTGTTCGAGTCCGGGCACTACGAATACGACAGCACGCTCGCGATGATCAACATCCGCGACGCCGAGGCACTGTTCCGGATGACGGCGCCGACCGGCGTGCGGCTGCGGCTGAAGGACATGCAGCAGGCGCCGCAGGTTGCGGTCGAGCTGTCGCATACGCTGTCGGGCAGCCTGTACATCCGCGACTGGACGCAGCAGAACAAGACGTGGTTCTCGGCCGTGCAGATCGAGAAGCGGATGATGTTCATCATCCTCACGCTGATCATCGCGGTGGCCGCGTTCAACCTCGTGTCGTCGCTCGTGATGACGGTGACCAACAAGCAGGCCGACATCGCGATTCTGCGCACGCTCGGCGCGCAGCCGGGGTCGATCATGAAGATCTTCGTCGTGCAGGGCGTGACGATCGGCTTCGTCGGCACGGCGTCCGGCGTCGCGCTCGGCTGCCTGATCGCCTGGAGCATCCCGTGGCTGATCCCGATGATCGAGCATCTGTTCGGCGTGCAGTTCCTGCCGCCGTCCGTGTACTTCATCAGCGAGCTGCCGTCCGAGCTCGTCGCGGGCGACGTGATCCGGATCGGGCTGATTGCGTTCGCGCTGTCGGCCGTCGCGACGCTCTATCCGAGCTGGCGCGGCGCGAAGGTGAAGCCGGCGGAGGCGCTCCGCTATGAATGACCTCGCGACCGCATTCGCGGATTCACGACAACACAACAGACAGGATTCGGCAGGTATGCAGGAATACGTGCTTCAGGCGCGCGGGATCACGAAGGCGTTCGTGCAGGGCGGCTTCAACGTGCAGGTGCTCAACAATACCGAGCTGACGGTACGGCGCGGCGAGAAGCTCGCGGTCGTCGGTGCGTCGGGTTCCGGCAAGAGCACGCTGCTGCATGTGCTGGGCGGGCTCGACGAGCCGAGCGCGGGCGAGGTGTCGCTGCTCGGCAAGCCGTTTACGCAACTCGCCGAGCGCGAGCGCAACGAACTGCGCAACCGCGCGCTCGGCTTCGTCTACCAGTTTCATCACCTGCTCCCCGAGTTCACCGCGCTCGACAACGTCGCGATGCCGCTGCGCATCCGCCGGATGACGACCGAGGACGCACGCGAGCAGGCCCAGGCGATGCTCGAGCGCGTCGGTCTCGGCCCGCGTGCGAAGCATCGTCCGGGCGAGCTGTCGGGCGGCGAGCGGCAACGCGTCGCGATCGCGCGCGCGCTGGTCACGAAGCCCGCATGCGTGCTCGCCGACGAGCCGACCGGCAACCTCGACGGCACGACGGCCGATACAGTGTTCAACCTGATGCTCGAACTGTCCGAGACGCTCGAAACGAGCTTCGTGATCGTCACGCACGATCCCGATCTCGCCGCGCGCTGCGACCGCATCATGCGGCTGCGCGACGGCGTGCTGCACGAGGAGCCGGTGTTGCCGGTGTAAGAAGCGAACGCGCTTGGCCGGCTGCCGGGTTCGTCCCCGTGCGGCGCCAGGGCGCAGGACTGCCGCCATGTGGATCGACACGCACTGCCATCTCGATGCCGCCGAGTTCGACGCCGACCGCGACGCGGTCGCGCTCGCGGCGCGCGCGGCCGGCGTGTCGCGCATCGTGATCCCGAGCGTCGGGCGCGACAACTTCACGACGGTGCGCGAGCTCGCGCAACGCACGCCGGGCGCGGCCTATGCGCTCGGCATCCATCCGATGTATACGCCACGCGCACGCGACGAGGATCTCGACCTGCTGCGCATGGAGATCGAGGCGAGCCTCGACGATCCGCGCTTTGTCGCGATCGGCGAGATCGGGCTCGACTATTTCGTGCCGGGGCTCGACGAAGACCGGCAGCAGTACTTTTACCAGGGGCAACTCAAGCTCGCGCGCGAATTCGACTTGCCCGTGCTGTGCCATGTGCGCAAGTCGCAGGATCGTGTGCTCGCCGGGCTGCGCCGTTTCGGCGTGCGGCGCGGCATCGCGCATGCGTTCAACGGCAGTTTCCAGCAGGCCGAAGCGTATCTCGCGCACGGGCTGCATCTCGGCTTCGGCGGCAACGTGACCTTCACGCGTGCGCTGCAGATCCGCCGGCTCGCGTCGCAGTTGCCGCTCGAGGCGATCGTCGTCGAGACGGACGCACCCGACATCGCGCCCGAATGGGCCTACAAATCCCGCAACACGCCCGACCAGGTGCCGCGCATCGGCGACGCGCTTGCCGAATTGCGCGGGATCGACGCCAGTTCACTTGGCCTATCCACTTCGGCTAACGCGCTCGTCGCGTTGCCGCGACTCGCACTTTCGTCCGCATAATCGTTGCCGGAAGGCGCCGCATTCTCTATGGCGGTGCCGGGTCGACGAGGAGGGGCGATGCGCGTGTGGTGGATCGCGTTCGCGCTCGGCGTGGTCGTACTGCAGCGGCAGGCGGCGCTGCCGGGTGCGCTCGCATGGACGATCGGAGCGGCCGTGCTCGCGGGCTGCGTGGTGCTGGGCACGTGGAGCATGCGCCGCCGGCGCACGCGTACGGCCGTCGCGTTCGGATGGATGCTGTGCGCGCTCGCAGCCTGCGTCGTCGGGTTCGGCTATGCGGCCGCGCGGGCCGAATGGCGGTTGGACGACAGCCTGCCCGTCGAGTGGGAAGGGCGCGACATCGTCGTCACTGGCGTGATTCGAGGGCTGCCCGTGGTCGACGAGACAGGCGCGCGGCTGCTGTTCGCGGTCGAGTCGAACGATGCGGGGCTGGCCCGCTTTCCGCCGTTGATCAGGCTGTCGTGGCGCGCCTATGGCGCAGCCGCGGCACGCGACGCGCTGCCCGATCTGCGCGCCGCACAGCGCTGGCGTTTCGTCGTGCGCCTGAAGCGCCCGCATGCCGAGGCCAATCCCGGCGTGCGCGACAGCGAGGCGGCGTGGCTTGCCGCAGGCATTCGCGCAATCGGTTATGTCAGCGCGCCCCGGCGGGCGGTATTGCTCGATGCGCGCGCATCGGGATGGCGTGCGTCGATCGATCGGCTGCGCGACGCGCTGCGCGCGCGTATCGGCGAGACGCTGGGAGACGACGCGGGTCATCGCGGCATCGTCGCCGCGCTCGCGATCGGCGATCAGTCGGGCATTGACCACGACGACTGGCGTGTGCTGCGCAGCACGGGCACGAGCCACCTTGTCGCGATCTCGGGTCTGCATGTCGGGCTCGTCGGTGCGATCGCGGGCGGGCTCGTGTCGATGGTCTGGCGCCGTCTGCGCTGGCGCGCACGGGCCGCGACCCTCGTGCTGCCGGCACCGTACGCGGCCGCGCTTGCCGCGCTGGCGGCCGCGGCCGGCTACGCGGCGCTTGCCGGCTTCAACGTGCCGGCGCAGCGCGCGTGGTGGATGATCGCAGCCGGCTGCATCGCGTACCTGGCCGGGCGCAGCGTACCGGCTTCCGCGGTGCTGTGCACGGCGCTCGGCGGCGTGCTGCTTGCCGATCCGTGGGCCGTGCTGTCGGCCGGATTCTGGTTGTCGTTCGGGGCGGTTGCCGTGATCCTGCTGGCCGTCGCCGGCTGGCGCGCCGCGCGCGAGGCCGACGCGGAAAGCGAGGAGGGCGCCGGCGCGGCCGGTTTGTCGAGCCGGTTGCGTGCGTGGGGCGCACGCGCCGGGCGCCGTATCGCCGAGGCCGCGCGCGTGCAGTACGCGGTGACGATCGGTCTCGCGCCGTTGACGGCCGCATGGTTCGCGCAGATGTCCCTGTCGGGGCCGCTCGGCAATGCGTTCGCGATTCCCTGGGTCAGCTCGGTCGTCACGCCGGTCGTGCTGGCCGGCATCGCGCTGCCCGCACCGCTCGATGCGTACGCGTTCCGGCTTGCGCATGCGGCGCTCGAACCGATGATGACGCTGCTTGGGCACCTCGCCGACTGGCCGGCCGGCGTGTTCTGGCTGCGCATGCCCGACTGGCCGGTACTCGCGCTTGCGTGCGTGGGCGTCGCATGGGCGCTGATGCCGCGCGGCTGGCCATTGCGCTGGGCGGCCCCGCTCACGTGGCTGCCGCTGGTTGCGCCGGCAGCCGATGCGCCGCCGCCGGGCGGCTTCCGGCTGACCGTGCTTGACGTCGGCCAGGGCGCGTCGGTGTTGGTGGAGACCGCGCGGCGAACCTTGCTGTTCGATGCCGGGCCGGGAGCGGAGTCGACTCATGCCGGCGCACGGATCCTCGCGCCGGCATTGCGCGCACGCGGCATCGCGGTGATCGATTCGCTCGTGCTCAGTCACGCGGATGCCGATCACGCGGGCGGCGCACCGGCCGTCTATGCGGCGGCCGACGTGCGCCAGTTGCTGGCCGGCATCCCGCCGAAGAGCCGGCTGTGGCGCGAGGCGGCGGCCGCCGGCGTGGCCGACCGTCTGCCGTGCGCGACCGGGCAGCGCTGGACCTGGGATGGCGTCGTCTTCACGATGCTCTGGCCATCGGGCGGCCCGGGGACGGGCGCGTCGAACGGGCAATCGTGCGTGCTGCGCATCGATGCGGGCGGCACGTCCGCGCTGTTGACGGGGGACATCGAGGCACGCGCCGAACGCCAGCTCGTGGACGCCGCACGCGACGCGCTGGCCGCGCAGATCCTGGTCGTTCCGCACCACGGCAGCCGCACGTCGTCGGTCGAGCCTTTCCTCGATTCGGTCGGGCCGCGCGTCGCAGTATTTCCTGTAGGCTATCGCAATCGTTTCGGGCATCCGCACCGCACGGTTCTCGCCCGTTACGCGGCGCGCGGGATTCCGTTGCCGCGCACCGATCGAGATGGCGCGGTGCGGTTCGACGTCGCGCCGGCCGACGGCGGGTTTGCGTTCGAGCGTCATCGTGACGTTCGCCGACGGTACTGGATGGATCGGTGAGCGCGGCGAGAGCCGGCGTATCGGGAAACGAGGCCAGGGCTCCGCGCACGATGCCGAAGCATGGGCCCGGCAGGCCGCGAAGCATAAGACCGGAGTAGGCGCTAAAGCACCAACCCCGGCCGACAGCGAAGCATAAGACCGGAGTAGGCACTCAAGCACCCACTCCGGTCGACAAAGGAGACATCGGCGTTTGAAGGACATCCTCCATTTCTCGCATGCGAACGGTTTTCCGGCGTCGACGTATAGGACGATCTTCGCCGAACTGGCCGACGACTACGAGCTGCGCTACATCGAACGGATCGGCCACGACCGTCGCTATCCGGTGACGCGCGACTGGCCGCATCTCGTCGAGCAACTGCTCGACGACATCGGCAGCCGCTACGAGCGTCCCGTCTGGCTCGTCGGCCATTCGCTCGGTGGCTACCTGTCGCTGATGGCTGCGCTGAAGAAGCCGCAATGGGTGCGCGGCGTCGTGATGATCGATTCGCCGATCATCGCGGGCTGGCGCGCCGGCGCATTGCGTGCGAGCCAATGGGCGGGGCTCGACGAGCGGCTGTCGCCGGCGGCCGCGACGCGTAACCGGCGCACGCGCTGGGCGAGCCGCGACGAAGCCTGGCGGCACTTCCGCGAGAAACCGGCGTTCGCGCGCTGGGACGAACGGATGCTGGCCGACTACATCGACTACGGGATTCCTCAAGCCGGCGCCGACGGCGAGCGGGCGCTCGCGTTCGACCGGCAGGTCGAATACCTGATCTACCGGACGCTGCCGCACACGCTCGGCCCGCGGCTCGCGCACGGCGCGCCGGTGCCGCTCGGTTTTCTCGCCGGCACGCGGTCGCGCGAGGTGCGCCAGGTCGGGCTCGATGCGACGCGCCGCGCGGCGCGCGGCCGCGTCGAATGGCTGGAGGGCAGTCACCTGTTCCCGATGGAGCGGCCGCTCGAGACCGCCCGCGCATTGCAGCGGATGCTGAATTCGCTGAAGGCGGCCGAGGGTGAAGTGTCACAGGGCGCCACCCCGCTCGCGAAGCGCGCCTGACGCGCGATGTGGCGGCCGGGCGCGCCCCCCGGCACGCACGGTTGCACCGGCCGGCGGGCGGCTTGGCCCCGGCGCGCACGGCCGGTTCGGGCTGGCGGGAAAGGGCGCGATCATCGAGTCAATTGCTGAGAGAAGGGCGGGCTTTACGGTATAATCCGTTTTTCCCGCGAGCATCCAGCGATGACCAAATATGTTTTCGTCACCGGCGGCGTAGTTTCTTCCCTTGGCAAGGGTATTGCCGCCGCTTCCCTCGCCGCGATCCTTGAATCGCGCGGTCTGAAAGTCACCCTCCTCAAACTCGATCCCTACATCAACGTCGACCCCGGCACGATGAGCCCGTTCCAGCACGGGGAAGTGTTCGTGACGGAAGATGGAGCGGAGACCGACCTCGACCTCGGCCACTATGAGCGCTTCATCAGCACGAAGATGCGCAAGGCCAACAACTTCACGACCGGCCAGATCTACGAATCGGTGATCCGCAAGGAACGCCGCGGCGACTATCTCGGCAAGACCGTGCAGGTCATTCCGCACATCACGAACGAAATCCAGGCGTTCATCGAGCGCGGGGCCGCGTCGGCCACCTGCGGTGAGCCGGACGTCGCGATCGTCGAGATCGGCGGCACGGTCGGCGACATCGAATCGCTGCCGTTCCTGGAAGCCGCGCGCCAGATGAGCCTGCGCCTCGGCCGCAACAGCGCGTGCTTCGTGCACCTGACGCTGGTGCCGTACGTCGCGACGGCCGGCGAGCTGAAGACGAAGCCGACCCAGCACAGCGTGCAGAAGTTGCGCGAGATCGGCATTCTGCCGCACGTGCTGCTGTGCCGTGCGGACCGCCGCATTCCGGACGACGAATCGAAGAAGATCTCGATGTTCTCCAACGTGCCGGAAGACGCCGTGATCTCGGTGTGGGACGCCGACAGCATCTACAAGATTCCGCAGATGCTGCACGACCAGGGCCTCGATCGCATCATCTGCGAGGAACTGAAGCTGTCGCCGAAGGACGCCGACCTGACCATGTGGTCGGAGCTCGTCGAGAAGCTCGAGAACCCGAAGCACGAAGTGACGATCGGCATGGTCGGCAAGTATGTCGACCTGACCGAGTCGTACAAGTCGCTGATCGAAGCGCTGCGCCATGCATCGCTGCACACGTCGACCAAGGTCAACATCGAGTACATCGACTCGGAAGAGATCGAGACGAACGGTGTCGACAGCCTGAAGCACCTCGACGCCGTGCTGGTGCCGGGCGGTTTCGGTCGTCGCGGCACGGAAGGCAAGATCGCGGCGATCCGCTACGCGCGTGAAGCCAAGGTGCCGTATCTCGGCATCTGCCTCGGCATGCAGCTCGCGGTGATCGAGTTCGCGCGCGACGTCGTCGGCCTGAAGCAGGCGAACAGCACGGAATTCGAACCGGATACGCCGGAACGCGTGGTCGCGCTGATCACCGAGTGGTACGACCGTGACGGCAAGGTCGAGACGCGCACCGAGGAATCCGATCTCGGCGGCACGATGCGCCTGGGTTCGCAGCGCTGCCCGATCAAGCCGGGCACGATGGCGGAAGAAATCTATGGCAAGGACGTGAACGAGCGCCATCGCCACCGTTATGAAGTCAATAACCGCTTCGTGCCCCAGCTCGAAGCCGGCGGCCTTATCATCAGCGCCCGTACCCCGAGCGAGGATCTGCCGGAAATGATGGAATTGCCGCGTTCGATGCACCCGTGGTTCGTCGGCGTCCAGTTCCACCCGGAATTCACGTCCACCCCGCGTGACGGTCATCCCCTCTTCAAGTCGTTCGTCGAAGCTGCGCTTGCCAACAAGCAGGCGCGCGGAGTGCAAGCATGAAGCTGTGCGATTTCGAGGTCGGTCTCGACCAGCCTTTCTTCCTGATCGCGGGTACCTGCGTCGTCGAATCGGAGCAAATGACGATCGACACGGCGGGCCGCCTGAAGGAGATCTGCGCGAAGCTGAACGTTCCGTTCATCTACAAGTCGTCGTATGACAAGGCGAACCGCAGCTCGGGCAAGTCGTTTCGGGGCCTTGGAATGGACGAGGGCCTGCGGATTCTTTCCGAGGTGAAGCGCCAGCTCGGCCTGCCGGTGTTGACCGACGTGCATTCGATCGAAGAGATCGAGCAGGTCGCGTCGGTGGTCGACGTGCTGCAGACGCCGGCCTTCCTGTGCCGCCAGACCGATTTCATCCATGCGTGCGCGCGCTCGGGCAAGCCCGTCAACATCAAGAAGGGCCAGTTTCTCGCGCCGCACGACATGAAGAACGTGATCGACAAGGCGCGCGAAGCGGCGCGTGAAGCGGGGCTGTCGGAGGATCGCTTCATGGCGTGCGAGCGCGGTGTCTCGTTCGGCTACAACAATCTGGTGTCGGACATGCGTTCGCTCGCGATCATGCGCGAGACGGGCGCCCCGGTCGTGTTCGATGCGACCCACTCGGTGCAGCTGCCGGGCGGGCAGGGCACGAGCTCGGGCGGCCAGCGCGAATTCGTGCCGGTGCTCGCACGTGCGGCGGTCGCGACGGGCGTCGCGGGCCTGTTCATGGAGACGCATCCGAATCCGGCCGAAGCAAAGTCGGACGGCCCGAACGCGGTTCCGCTGAACCGGATGGGCGCGCTGCTGGAGACCCTCGTCACGCTCGACCAGGCGGTGAAGCGCAGTCCGTTCCTGGAAAACGATTTCAATTAAAGATCGAATGAACCTTGCGACGGCTTCGCGCGTCAGTAGCGAAAGCGGTCCGGGCGCGTGCGCCGTCGCAGTTTGAAGAATCCATCGTCATTCTCAGAGGAAACCCATGAGTGCAATCGTAGATATCATCGGCCGCGAGATTCTGGATTCGCGCGGCAACCCCACCGTCGAATGCGACGTGCTGCTCGAATCGGGCACGATGGGCCGCGCGGCGGTGCCGTCGGGCGCCTCCACCGGCTCGCGTGAAGCGATCGAACTGCGCGACGGCGAAGCCGGCCGCTACAACGGCAAGGGTGTGCTGAAGGCAGTCGAGCATATCAACACCGAAATCTCCGAAGCCATCATGGGCCTCGACGCGTCGGAACAGGCGTTCCTCGACAAGACGCTGCTCGAGCTGGACGGCACCGACAACAAGTCGCGCCTCGGCGCGAACGCGATGCTGGCCGTGTCGATGGCCGTCGCGAAGGCAGCCGCCGAAGAGGCAGGCCTGCCGCTGTACCGCTACTTCGGCGGCTCGGGCGCAATGCAACTGCCGGTGCCGATGATGAACATCGTCAACGGCGGCGCGCACGCGAACAACAGCCTCGACATCCAGGAATTCATGATCGTCCCGGTGAGCCAGCCGACGTTCCGTGAAGCCCTGCGTTGCGGCGCTGAAGTGTTCCACGCACTGAAGAAGATCCTGAGCGACCGCGGCATGAGCACGGCAGTCGGCGACGAAGGCGGCTTCGCGCCGAACTTCGGCAGCAACGACGAGTGCCTGTCGACGATCCTGCAGGCGATCGAGAAGGCCGGCTATCGTGCAGGCGAAGACGTGCTGCTCGCGCTCGACTGCGCGGCATCCGAGTTCTACCACGACGGCAAGTACCAGCTCGCGGGCGAAGGCCTGCAACTGTCGTCGGCCGAATTCACCGATTACCTCGCGACGCTTGCCGACAAGTTCCCGATCGTGTCGATCGAGGACGGCATGCACGAAAGCGACTGGGAAGGCTGGAAGCTGCTGACCGATCGCCTCGGCAAGAAGGTTCAGCTGGTCGGCGACGATCTGTTCGTCACGAACACGCGCATCCTGAAGGAAGGCATCGAGAAGGGCATCGCGAACTCGATCCTCATCAAGATCAACCAGATCGGTACGCTGACCGAAACGTTCGCGGCAATCGAAATGGCGAAGCGCGCAGGCTACACGGCCGTGATCTCGCACCGCTCGGGCGAAACGGAAGATTCGACGATCGCGGACATCGCGGTCGGCCTGAACGCCGGTCAGATCAAGACGGGTTCGCTGTCGCGCAGCGACCGTATTTCGAAGTACAACCAGCTGCTGCGCATCGAGGAAGATCTCGGCGACATCGCAAGCTACCCGGGTAAATCGGCTTTCTATAACCTGCGCTAACGCGCTACTATCGGGTTCGTCATATCGACGCCGCTCTGTGCATGTGCGCGGAGCGGCGCTTCTTATATCTGCGGTTCTTACATGCGGCTTGTCACTGTCGTCCTGATTGCCTTGCTGGCGCTCATTCAGTATCCCCTATGGTGGGGACACGGCGGCTGGCTGCGGGTGCATGAATTGCGTCAGCAGCTCGACGACCAGCTCCAGAAGAACGCGGACGAGAAGCTGCGCAACGAGCGCACCGCAGGCGAAGTGCAGGATCTGCAGAGCGGCACCGCGGCCATCGAAGAGCGCGCGCGCTACGAGATGGGCATGGTGAAGGACGGCGAGGTATTCGTGCAGTTCGTATCGCCGAATGCGCCTGCTGCACCGCTGAACAACACGCCGTCTAATACGTCGACGCGCGGCGCCGTATCGGCGGCACCGGTGCGTGTCGTGCCGAATCCGCAGTCGATCGCGAAGCCGTCGCGGCATCATGGCGGCGACCAAGGCCGCGCATCACTGAGCACGATGGCTCGAACCCATTGAAAAAGCGCGGGAAATGCCGCGCTTTTTTATTTCCTGCCGGTAGTCAATCGACTGAGCGATGCACGCTCACCACCACCATCCCGGGTAGCCGTAGCTGATGCCCGTGCCCCAGCGATTGCCCCATCCGCCGTAATACCCGCCGTAGACGGTCACGGGCGGCGGCGAGTAATAGGCCCACGCGCGCGCGGCGGCCTCGGCCGCCATCGCGTTGTTCTGTTCGCGCAGCACCTGCTGGTCGATCTCGTCATAGCGCTTGCGTTCGGCGCTCGACAGCGCGGGCGGCTGGCCGCCCGATGCAGCGGGTTCGGGCAGGCGGCTCAGGATCGTGGATGTCGGCGGCGGCATCGCGCAGCCGGCAAGCGCGAGCGTGCCGGCTGCAACGCTCGTCAGGACGATGGTGCGAAACGGTCGATGAAGCGGGCGATTCATGTGTTTCTCCTGCAGCGCGCCGACGACGGGAAGCGGCTTGCGCCGAAGTGCGCGACTTCGGCGCCGGGGCCGTGCGTGCGACGCTCGTGCGTCATTATGCGCCCGTGCCCGGACGGCGGGCATCGGGCTCCTGCTCAGTGGCGCTGCCCGGTCGCGGGCGCGATGCCCGTCTCGACGCCGGGTGCCGCGAACAGCTGTGCAACGTCGACCGGATCGAATTCATAGCGCTGATTGCAGAACTCGCAATGGATCTCGACGTGGCCGCGCTCGACGATCACGCTGTCGACTTCTTCACGGCCGAGCATGCGCAGCATCGCACCGACCTTCTCGCGCGAGCACGAGCACTGGAAGCGCGTGCCGGCCGGTTCGAAGTGCTGCACGTTTTCCTGCCAGAACAGCCGGCGAAACACGACTTCCGGTTCGACCTCGAGCAGTTCCTGCGCGGACAGCGTGCCGCCCAGCGTGCAGACGCGCTCCCACGTATCGGTATCGGTTTCGGCGTTACGCGGCACGATGCCGCCGTCGCCCGGCAGCTTCTGCAGCAGCATCCCGACCGCGCGGTCGCGATCGGCCGCGAGCCACATCCGCGTGTCGAGCTGCTCCGAGTGATGCATGTAATGCTCGAGCACCTGCGAGACGGATTCGAGCGGGCCGTCGACGCCGTTCAGCGGCACGATGCCCTGGTACGGCTGCTGGCCCGGCAGCTTGTCGGCCGGGTCGAGCGTGATCACGCAACGGCCGTGACCGCTGGCATTGACGAGCGACGCGAAGCTCGTGTCGTCGCCGATCGTCTGGGCGGCATCGCCGGCGAACTTCGCGGTGGCCCGCATCGACAGATCCGAACCGCACTGGACGACCAGCATCTGGACCGGCCCGTCGCCGAAGATCTGCATGATCAGGGTGCCGTTGAATTTCAGGTTCGCGGACAGCAGCGCGCACGCGGCCATCATCTCGCCGAGCACCGTGCGCACGGGGGCGGGGTAGTCGCGGCGGGAGAGCACTTCCTGCCACGTATTGCGCAGCGAAACGATCTCGCCGCGCACGGGCGCCGCATTGAACATGAATTTCTGTAACTGGTCGCTCACTCTTCTTCCTTGAAATCCGTGCGAATCACCCGATCCGCACGAGTTGCTCCTTGAAATGCGCACGCCGCTCGACGTACGTCTTCGCGTTCGTGCGTAGTCGCGCAATGTCTTCCGCCGACAGCTCGCGCACGACTTTCGCCGGTGCGCCGAGAATCAGCGAGTTGTCCGGGAACGTCTTGCCCTCCGTCACGACCGCGCCGGCACCGACCAGACAGTTGCGGCCGATCACCGCTCCATTCAAGACCACCGCCTGGATACCGACCAGCGAACCTTCTCCGATCGTGCAGCCGTGCAGCATGGCCTGGTGCCCGATCGTCACGTTTTCGGCAATCGTCAGCGGAAAGCCGGGATCCGTGTGCAGGACCGCACCTTCCTGGACGTTGCTGCCTGCACCGACGGTAATCGTCTCGTTGTCGCCGCGAATCGTCGCGCCGAACCAGACGCTCGCGTTCTCCTCGAGCACGACCTTGCCGATGATGGCCGCCGTATCGGCGACGAATACGCTTTCGTGGATCGTCGGGGCCGTATCGCCCAGCTTGTAGATCGTCACGGAGTCTCCTTGTCTCTTCGATGAAGGGCGCCGGTAGAATGGCGCGTCTGGTTTGCCCGGCGCATTCGCATGCGCCGCGGAACAATCGCCTATTGTAAACCGTCGCGTGCATGCGCTCCCGCGATGCGCGCGCAGGGTGTCCCCGTTTATGAGCATGGAGTCTTCTTCTTTCGATACTGCACCGGCCTGCGTGCGCCGCGCCGCGCTTGCCGCGCTGCGTGACGCCGAACCCGCGGCCAAGGCCGCACAGGTGCGCGCGCTCCACGATGCGCTGCTGGCCGGGCAGGCGGCGATCGCTCCGTCGCTCGAATTGCCCGAGCCGGCCGATCTGCCCGGGCGCCCGGCGCGGCCGCCGCTCGTCGAGCCGCGCCAGCTCGAGCGACGCAGCATGCGTTCGCCTGAAGGGCGCGCCGTGCTGCTGCACGCGCTTGCCCATATCGAGTTCAATGCGATCAACCTGGCGCTCGACGCGGTCTGGCGTTTCGCGGGCCTGCCCGACGCGTTTTACGCGGACTGGCTGAAGGTCGCGGCCGAGGAGGCCTATCACTTCACGCTGCTGTCCGACCGGCTGGCGGCATTCGGGCAGGCGTACGGCGATTTTCCCGCGCACAACGGTCTGTGGGAGATGTGCGAGCGGACCAAGGGCGACGTGCTGGCGCGCATGGCGCTCGTGCCGCGCACGCTCGAGGCCCGCGGGCTCGACGCGTCGCCGCCGATCCGCGCGCGGCTCGTGCAGGCGGGCGACGATGCGTCGGCCGCGATCCTCGACGTGATCCTGCGCGACGAAATCGGCCATGTCGCGATCGGCAACCGTTGGTTCCGGCATCTGTGCGACGAAGCCGGCTGCGATCCCGTGCCGACCTACCGACACCTCGCCGAGCAATACCATGCGCCACGGCTGCGTGGCCCGTTCAATTTCGATGCGCGCCGCGATGCCGGATTCGAGCAGGCTGAACTCGACGAACTGGCCGCGCAGGACGCCGCGGACGGAAACGCGGCGCGTTAGCCGGATCGTGTCCAGTTGCGTGTCGCCTGCCGCCAGGCCGGCCCGCGCACCCGGCTGATGGCACTTCCCGGCCGTTTCGTCGGACCTTCGAGCCGACGCACCGCTAGAGCGGCGCCTCGATTGCCGGACGCCGGAAAGAGGGCGGCGCCGCTATAATCGAACGACCATTCTTTTTTCTGGCGGCTGCAATGAGTGCCTCGAGTTCTGTTTCCGATTTCGTCACGGTGCGCGGCGTCCAGCTGCATGTCCGGCGCTGGGGCCGGCCCGATGCGCCGACGCTGTTCATGCTGCACGGCTGGATGGACGTTGCGGCGTCGTTCCAGTTCGTCGTCGATGCACTCGCGGGCGACTGGCAGGTGATCGCGCCCGATGCACGCGGTTTCGGGCTGTCCGACTGGCCGGTCGCCCGGCAGGGCGGCGGTCACTACTGGTTCCACGAATACCTGGGCGACCTCGATGCGCTCGTCGACCACTATGCGCCGACCGGCGAAGTCAATCTGGTCGGGCACAGCATGGGCGCGAACGTCGTGTGCCTGTATGCCGGCGCGCGGCCGGAGCGCGTGCGGCGCGTGGTCGATCTCGAGGGTTTCGGACTGGCGCCCGCGCGGGCCGAACAGGCGCCGCGCCGGCTGCGCGCCTGGCTCGACGAGTTGCGCGAACCGCCCGCCCTGCGTCCTTATGCGTCACTCGACGACGTGGCGGCGCGCCTGACCAAGACCAATCCGCGCCTCGACCCGCGCCGGGCGGCGTTCCTCGCCGCGCACTGGTCGAAGCGCGGCGACGACGGCCTCTACCACCTGCTGGCCGACCCCGCGCACAAGATGCCGGGCCCGCAGTTGTACCGGCTCGACGAAGTGATGGCCACCTGGGCACAGGTACGCGCGAAGGTGCTGCACGTCGAGGCCGTCAATTCGCCGACGCTGGCACATATCGCTGGCGACATCCCGCTGCCGGAATTCAAGGCGCGTTTCAATGCGTTCCCCGACTGGCGCGAGAAGCTCGTCGAAGATGCCGGCCACATGGTGCATCACGACCAGCCCGAGCAGATCGCGGCGCTGATCGAGGCGTTCTGCGCGTGAGCGCACGGCGGCAGCGGCAGGGCAGGCGGGCGGCGCATTGCCGCGTTGCAGTAGAATAAAGGCTTACCTGCCATACCGACAATGAACGCCGATCTCCACTGCCATTCGAATGTTTCCGACGGGTTGCTGCCGCCTGCCGACGTCGCGCGCCGCGCCCATGCCGGCGGCGTGACCCTGTGGGCGTTGACCGACCACGACGAGATCGGCGGCCAGGCGGCGGCGCGCAGCGAAGCGGAAGCGCTCGGCATGCGCTACCTGAGCGGCGTCGAGATTTCGGTCACGTGGGCGTCGCGCACCGTGCACATCGTCGGCCTGAATGTCGATCCCGCGAATCCGGTGCTGGTCGACGGCCTGTACCGCACGCGCCACGGCCGTGCGGCGCGCGCGGTAGCGATCGGCGAGCAGCTCGCCACGCTCGGCATTCCCGGGGCGTACGAAGGCGCGTTGAGGTACGTGTCGAATCCCGACCTGATCTCGCGCACGCACTTCGCCCGCTTTCTCGTCGAGAACGGTCACGCCACGTCGACGTCCGACGTGTTCGATCGTATGCTCGGCGACGGCAAGCCCGGGTTCGTCCCGCACCGCTGGGCGACGCTGCCCGACGCCGTCGCATGGATTCGGGCGGCCGGCGGCGAAGCCGTGGTCGCGCATCCGGGCCGTTACCGCTATACGCCCGTCGAATTCGACGCGTTCTTCGGCGAGTTCATCGATCTGGGCGGCCGCGCGATCGAGGTCGTCACGGGCAGCCACACACCCGACCAGTACCGCGAATACGCGGACGTCGCACGCCGCTTCGGCTTCGAAGCGTCGCGCGGCTCGGATTTCCATGCGCCAGGCGAGGGCCGTGTCGAGCTCGGCGGCCTGCCGCCGTTGCCGCCCGACCTGACGCCGGTCTGGGAGCGCTGGCTCTGACACCGGGCGGCGGCCTGCCACCCGCGTTGCTGCCGGCCGCGCGCACCCGACTTCTCCCCCTTTACGTACCCCCATGTCCCAGTTCTTCAGGATTCATCCGGATAATCCGCAGCCGCGCCTGATCAAGCAGGCCGTGGAAATCGTCAGCAAGGGCGGCGTGATCGCGATGCCGACCGATTCGAGCTATGCGCTCGCTTGCCATCTCGACGACAAGGACGCGGTCGAGCGCGTGCGCCGGATTCGTGGCCTCGACGAGAGGCAGCACCTGTCGCTGCTCGTGCGCGACCTGTCGGAGCTCGCCAACTTCGCGATGGTCGACAACCGCCAGTACCGGCAGATCAAGTCGGTGACACCGGGCCCGTACGTCTTCATCCTGCAGGCCACGAAGGAAGTGCCGCGCCGGCTGTCGCACCCGTCGCGCAAGACGATCGGGCTGCGCGTGCCCGATCACGCGATTACGCTCGCGCTGCTCGAATCGCTCGGCCAGCCGCTGCTCGGCACGACGCTGATCCTGCCGCCGGACGACGAGCCGCTCAACGATCCCGAAGAAATCCGCATGCGGCTCGAGAAACAGGTCGATCTCGTGATCGACGGCGGCGCATGCCCGCGCGAGCCGTCGACGGTGATCGACCTGACTGGCGACGAACCCGAGCTCGTGCGTGCGGGGCGTGGCGCGCTCGAACCGTTCGGACTCTCGGCCGCGTAAGCGCGCCGTTCCATTTTTTGCGCGAGTGCGCTTGTTACAATAACGCGATATGGATGCTTCCCTGATACAGACCATCGCCGTCTACGCGCTGCCCGTGATCTTCGCGATCACGTTGCACGAGGCCGCGCACGGCTACGCCGCCCGCCTGCTGGGCGACAACACCGCCTACATGATGGGGCGCGTGTCGTTCAACCCGATGCGCCACATCGATCCGCTCGGCACGATCGCGATCCCGCTCGCGATGTATTTCCTGACGGGCGGCGCGTTCCTGTTCGGCTATGCGAAGCCGGTGCCGGTGTCGTTCGGCAACCTGCGCGATCCGCGCTGGGGCAGCTTGTGGGTATCGCTCGCGGGGCCGGCCTGCAACTTCGTGCAGGCGCTGATCTGGGGCGTGCTGACCCTCGTGCTGCCTGCCGTCGGCATCGACGAGCCGTTCTTCACGCGGATGGCGTTTGCGGGCGTCAGCGCGAACCTCGTGCTCGGCGTGCTGAACCTGTTTCCGTTGCCGCCGCTCGACGGCGGCCGCATCCTGGCGGCGCTGCTGCCGACGAAGCAATCGATCGCGCTGTCGCGCATCGAGCCGTACGGTTTCATCATCGTCCTCCTGCTGGTCGCGACGGGCGTACTGACGAACTTCTGGCTGCGCCCGCTCGTCAACGTCGGCTATGCCGTCCTGAGCGCCATCCTGTCCCCATTCGCTTCGCTTCTCTAACGACAATCATGTTCCCTGAACGTATTTTCTCCGGCATGCGACCCACCGGGTCGCTGCACCTCGGTCATTACCACGGCGTGCTGAAAAACTGGGTGAAACTGCAGTCCGAGTACCCGTGCTTCTTCTGCGTTGTCGACTGGCATGCGCTGACGACGCACTACGAGACTCCCGAGGTCATCGAGAAGAACGTGTGGGACGTGCTGATCGACTGGCTCGCGTCCGGCATCGATCCGGCGCAGGCCACGCTGTTCATCCAGAGCAAGGTGCCGGAGCATGCCGAACTCGCGCTGCTGCTCGGCATGAGCACGCCGCTCGGCTGGCTCGAACGCGTGCCGACCTACAAGGAGCAGATGGAGAAGCTGAAGGACAAGGATCTGTCGACCTACGGCTTCCTCGGCTATCCGGTGCTGATGGCGGCCGACATCCTGCTGTATCGCGGCTCGCTCGTGCCGGTCGGTGAAGACCAGGTGCCGCACGTCGAGATGACGCGCGAGATCGCGCGCCGCTTCAACTACCTATACGGCCGCGAGCCGGGCTTCGAGGAGAAGGCGCTCGACGCTGCAAAGAAACTCGGCGGCAAGCGCGCGAAGATCTATCACGAGCTGCGCAACGCGTATCAGCAGGAGGGCGACGACGAGGCGCTCGAACAGGCGCGCGCGATGCTGCAGGAATCGCAGAGCCTGTCGATGAGCGACCGCGAGCGCCTGTTCGGCTATCTCGAAGGCGCGCGCAAGATCATCCTGGTCGAGCCGCAGGCGCTGCTGACCGAAGCATCGCGGATGCCCGGCCTCGACGGGCAGAAGATGTCGAAGTCGTACGGCAACACGATTGGCCTGCGCGAGGACGCCGAGACGATCACGAAGAAGGTCCGCACGATGCCGACCGATCCCGCGCGCGTGCGCCGCACGGATCCGGGCGATCCCGACAAGTGCCCGGTGTGGCAGCTGCACCAGGTCTATACCGATGAAGCGACGCACGACTGGGTGCAGAAGGGCTGCCGCTCGGCGGGCATCGGCTGCCTCGACTGCAAGCAGCCGGTCGTCGAAGGCATCCTGCGCGAACAGCAGCCGATGCTCGAGCGCGCCCAGAAGTACATGGACGATCCGTCGCTGTTGCGCGCGATCGTCGCGGACGGTTGCGACAAGGCGCGCAAGTACGCGACGGAAACGATGCGCGACGTGCGCGACGCGATGGGCCTGTCGTACAACTGATCGACCGCATGAGTGCATCCGTCATCGCCGCCGCGGGCGGCCACGTCGCCCAGGCTGAGCCGTCGCGCTGGGTCGCGCAATGGTCGCGGCTCGTGCCGTCAGGCGGCGCGGTGCTGGATGTTGCTGCGGGCGGCGGCCGCCATGCGCGCTGGTTCGCGTCGCACGGGCATCCGGTCGTCGCACTCGATCGCGATCCGGCCGCACTGGCCGCATTGCGGGCGATATCGGGCGTCGATGCACGCGATGCCGATCTCGAAGGCGCGCCTTGGCCGCTGCCGGCCGGCGAACAGTTTGCGGCGGTGGTCGTTACCCATTATCTGCATCGTCCGCTCTGGCCCCATCTGCTCGATGCGGTGGCGCCGGGCGGCGTGCTCATCTACGAAACCTTCGCGCAAGGAAACGAAACGGTCGGGAAACCGTCTAATCCCGCGTTCCTGCTCGCCCCGGGCGAGCTGCTGGACGCCGTGCATGGCCGCCTGCGGGTGGTCGCGTACGAGGACGGGTTCGTCGCCGCGCCGCGCGAGGCGTTCGTCCAGCGTCTCTGCGCAGTGCGCGAGGGCGCGACCCCGAAGGCGGGGGCGGGAATTCCACGTTACGAACTGCCCGGCTAATCCGCTACAATCTCAATGTTTACCGGTACATAATCTCAATCGCGTTTCATGGCTAACGGCACCCAAGACGGCATTCAAATCCGCGGCAGCATCCCCGCGATCGTCACCCCGATGCTCGAAGACGGCAGTCTCGACCTGCCGGCGTTTCGCAAACTGATCGACTGGCATATCGCGGAAGGCACCGATGCGCTCGTCGTGGTCGGTACGAGCGGCGAATCGGCAACGCTCAACGTCGAAGAGCACATCCTGATGATCCGCACGGCGGTCGAGCATGCGGCGAAACGCATCCCGATCATCGCGGGCGCAGGCGGCAACTCGACCGCCGAGGCGATCGAGCTGACGAAGCACGCGAAGGCTGTCGGCGCGGACGCGACGCTGCAGGTCGTGCCGTACTACAACAAGCCGACGCAGGAAGGCATGTACCGTCACTTCAAGACGATCGCCGAAGCGGTCGATCTGCCGGTGATCCTATACAACGTACCGGGCCGCACGGTCGCGGACATGGCGAACGAGACGATGCTGCGCCTCGCGGGCGTGCCGGGCATCATCGGTGTGAAGGAGGCGACCGGCAATATCGATCGCGCCGCGCACCTGATCAAGGCCGCGCCGAAGCATTTCGCGATCTACAGCGGCGACGATCCGACCGCGATCGCGCTGATGCTGCTCGGCGGCCACGGCAACATCTCGGTGACGGCGAACGTCGCACCGCGTGCGATGAGCGACCTGTGCCGCGCGGCGCTGGCCGGTGACGTACAGACGGCCCGTGCGTTGCACATGAAGCTGCTGTCGCTGCACAAGAACCTGTTCATCGAGGCGAACCCGATTCCGGTGAAGTGGGCGCTGCAGGCGATGGGCAAGATGCAGGGCGGCATCCGGCTGCCGCTCACGGCGCTCGACGAGCGCTGCCACGAAGCCGTGCGTTCGGCCCTCGTCGAGGCCGGCGTCCTCGCCTGATGCCGAGGCGGCCGCGTCCTGCGGCCGCCGGCTCGAACCCTGATCAACCCGCACCGGCCGGCTCCGTCCGGCGCCGCTCCTGACGAGCGTTCTAGCAAGACGAAGGATTTCATGAAACGTTTCGCCTTTTCCTCTCGCGCCATCCAGATGTCGGTGGTGGTGCTGGCGCTGGGCGCGCTCGCCGGCTGCGATACGCTGAACGACTACCTGGCCCCTGACCGGGTCAACTACAAGAACACCGGTTCGGCGCCGCCGCTCGCGGTGCCGAGCGATCTGAAGCCGGTGCCGACGACCCAGCAGTTCGTCGCGCCGCCGACCAACGCCGGCCTCGGCACGCTGCCGCAGCGGGTCACGACGCAGGCCGGCAACGCGACCGACGGCGTTCCGAGCGCGCAGGATCCGCTGGGCATGCACATCGAGCGCGACGGCGACCGCCGCTGGCTTGTCGTCGATGGCCGGACGCCCGAGCAGTTGTGGCCGATCCTGAAGGAGTTCTGGCAGGAGAACGGCTTCTCGCTGAAGACCGATGCGCCGTCGACGGGCATCATGGCGACCGACTGGGCTGAAAACCGTGCGAGTATTCCCGACGACTGGTTCCGCCGCACGATCGGCAAGGTCATCGATTTCGCGTATTCGTCGGGCACGCGCGACCGCTTCCGTACGCTCGTGAACCGCACGTCGGACGGCAACACCGATATCTCGATTACGCACAGCGCGATGGAAGAAAAGATGGTCGGCCCGCAGGGCGGCACGTCGTCGCGCTGGGAAGAGCGTCCGCGCAACCCGGTGCTCGAAGCCGTATTCCTGTCGAAGCTGATGCAGAAGTTCGGCCTGACCGATGCGCAGGCGAAGCAGCTGCTGACCGATGCACGTCCCGCAACGGCGCCGGCGCAGGTCAGCGACACGAGCAGCGGCGGGGCGACGCTGCAGCTGGCCGAGTCGTTCGACCGCGCTTGGCTGCGCGTGGGCCTGGCGCTCGACCGCACCAACTTCGCGGTCGACAATCGCGATCGCGAGAAGGGTGTGTATACTGTGCGCTATGCGAACACGATGGAAGAGCTCAAGCGTGACGGCCTGTTCGGCAAGCTGTTCTACGGCGGCCCGTCGGCCGCGAAGCCGGGCAAGGAATTCCTGGTCAACGTGCGTGCTCAGGGCAATGGCAGCACGCTGGTCGCAGTGGTCGGCGCAGACGGCCAGGTCGACAACTCGTCGGACGCGCAGCGGATCATTTCGCTGCTCCACGCGCAGCTGAACTGAGCGCGTGCGATTCTCCAGCCTCGGAAGCGGCAGCGAAGGCAACGCGCTGGTCGTCGAGGCCTCGAGCGGCACGACGACCACCCGCGTGCTGCTCGACTGCGGCTTTTCCGCCAAGGAGGTCGAGCGCAGGCTCGGCCGACTGAATCTCTGCATCGGGGATCTCGATGCGATCCTCATTACCCACGAACACAGCGACCACGTCGGCAGTGCGCTGACGCTCGCCCGTCGCGCATCGCTGCCGCTCTACATGAGCTGGGGTACCGCGCGCGCGGTCGGTGCGGACGAGGCGGATGTCGATCTCCACGTGCTGTGGGGCGACGAGACGGCCGCGATACGCGATCTGGCCGTAATGCCCTATACGGTCCCTCACGATGCGCGCGAACCGCTCCAGTTCGTCTTTATGGACGGCTCCAGCCGGCTCGGCGTGCTGACGGACGTCGGAATGGCCACGCCTCACATCACGGCCGTGCTGAGCGGCTGTGACGCGCTGGTGCTCGAATCCAACCACGACACCGCGATGCTGGCTGCGAGCCGCTATCCGCAATCGCTGAAGGCACGTATCGGCGGCAACCACGGCCACCTGAGCAACGACGCCGCGGCGGACATCCTTGCGTCGCTTGAACGCAGCCGCCTCAAGCACCTGGTCGCGGCGCACCTGAGTCAGCAGAACAATCTGCCGGAACTGGTCCGTCAGGCGTTTGGCGGCGTATTGGGGACGACCGGGGAAGACGTGGTCGTGGCCACGCAGGACGCGGGCTTCGACTGGCTGGCGCTCGGATGAGCGGGGCAGGGCCGCTGCGGCGGCCCGGTGTGGCTGCCGTGCGACAGACGCGGAAACGGCAGACGTAAAAAAACCGGCCCTCGGGCCGGTTTTTTTTCAGCTGACGCTGAGGCTTACTGGCTTGCGCCCGAAGCCGGAGCAGCCGTCGCTGCCGAAGCAGCCGACGCCACTGCAGCAGCAGCGTCGCTCGCAGCAGCCGTTGCCGACGAAGCAGCAGCCGAAGCGTCGCTCGCAGCACCAGCAACTGCCGAAGCAGCCGACGAAGCAGCAGCAGCCGCGTCGCTTGCAGCCGACGAAGCAGCTTGATCAGCGCTCTTGTTGCAAGCAGCCAGTGCAACAGCAGCCAACAGGGAAGCTACGAGGAGGGATTTCTTCATGATCACGTCCTTTTATGGTTAAAGGTAAGCAACAGCGCGAAACAATACCGGTAATGTGCTCCAACACCGACCTGGGCCGCTGGTGGAGATGCACTTCTAGAGCGTGAATCTTCCCTACGGCTTGGGCGGAAATTATATGCACTTTCCTATCGACCGTCGACAAATGCGGGGTCAATACGTTGTCTTTCCCATACAGAATTTGATCCGTACGGGTATACGGGGCGACTCACACTAATTCCGGCTTCCGACCCGTATCCAGCCCGCACAATACCACTCGTGCAACAAGGCTGTCATCGAGGGAACCCGGGATAGTGTTACAAACCGTTTCGCCTCCATCTTGCGTTGATTGGCCAGTTCGGGCAGCCATTCGCCGGCCTGCTCGAGTGATCCTTCTTCGCCATTAATGAAGTACGAGCGCGCGTTATACATCAATGCGGCCCTTCTGTCGAGACACACGCCACGACGTGATGCTTGCGTGACGAACGCGGCCTCGGACAGCGGGCGCGCCGGCGGGTCGAAAACGACGTTCGGCTTGGGCTCGCTCAGGTAGCAGCCGAGGAATTCGGCGACGTCCCGCTTGCGCCAGCGGATCGCGTCGACGATCTCGGCAACGCGCTCGACCATCGCCGGCGGCAGCTGCGCGGGCGTGTCGACGGCCGGCTGCTTCGGATCGCGGTACAGGTCGTCGCCGCGGCCATCGCGCAGTCCGCCACGCTCCGCGAGATAGTACAGGAACTGGGCGCCCAGTTCGCCGGCGGACGGGGCCCGGAAGCCGATCGAGCAGGTCATGCATTCGCCTTCGGCGACGCCATCGTGCGCGATGTGCGGCGGCAGGTAGAGCATGTCGCCGGGTTCCAGCACCCATTCGTCGCTCGGCTCGAAGTTTTCGAGGATCTTCAGCGGTACGTCCGGCTGCAGCGACAGGTCCTTCTGCGCACCGACGCGCCAGCGGCGCCGGCCTTCGACCTGCAGCAGGAATACGTCATATGAATCGAAGTGCGGGCCGACGCCGCCGCCGTCCGTCGCATACGAGATCATCAGGTCGTCCAGACGCGCGTCGGGGATGAAGCGGAAGCGGTCAAGCAGTGCGCGCGCGGCATCGACGTGCAGGTCGAGCCCCTGCACGAGCAGGGTCCAGGCCTTGCGCGTGACGGCCGGCAGCGTGTCGGGCTCGAACGGGCCGTGCTTCAGTTGCCACTTGTTACGAAAATGGGTGATCAGTCGCGATTCCGCGTCATAGTCTGCAGCGAGCTCGAACAGCGCGTCGCGCGAGACCGGCGACGCGACGCCGGGGATCGCCTGGCGGATCAGGAGCGGCTTCTTCTGCCAGTAGCCGCGCATGAATTGCGCCGGCGTAAGACCGCCGAGCAGCGGTGTGGGAAGATCGGAAGGCGGCGCGCCGTGCGGGGTGGCAGCGGCATCCCGCGGTTCGGCTTGAGACCGGTTACGCATCGTATAATGAGAGTTGTATTTGGGAGAATTGGATGAAAATCGCAAAAAACACCGTCGTGTCGGTCACTTACAAGCTGTCGGACGTACAGGGCAATCTGATCGAGGAAAGTGACGAGCCGATGGTCTATCTGCACGGCGGCTATGATGGCACGTTCCCCAAGATCGAGGAACAGCTCGACGGCCACGAGCCCGGCTACGAGGCGCAGGTTCAGCTCGAGCCGCAGGACGCATTCGGCGACTACGATCCCGAACTCGTGAAGATCGAGCCGCGCGACCGTTTTCCCGAGCCGCTCGAAGTGGGTATGCAGTTCGAAGGCACGCCGGAAGACGGCGACGAGGAAGTCGATTCGCTGATCTATACGGTCACCGATATCGCCGAAGACAAGGTCGTGCTCGACGGCAACCACCCGCTGGCAGGCATGGCGCTGCGTTTCGCACTTACCGTGAAGGACGTTCGCGAAGCAACCGAAGACGAAATCGAGCATGAGCACGCGCATGGCGCAGAAGGGCTCGAGATCGTCGACGAGGACGAAGACGAAGACGGTGAGGCGCCGTCAGGGCGTACCCTGCACTGAACTCGCAGGCAGGCCGGGTGCCGGCCCCGACGCAGGGACCGGCGCCGGCCACGACGCGCCGCCCGGTGCGGCGCTGTCACCCTGCAACGGCGGCGCGACCGACGACGAGTCGGGCAGCGCCGGCAACGCGGGGATTTCCGGCATCTGCGGCAGCGGCACGTCGTCACGCGGCACGAGCGGCAGCGCGGGCGGCACGGGGAGGTTCTTCGGCACCTCCTGCAGGCTTACGTTGAAGATCGTCTGCCGTGCCGGCGACACGCTCACCTTGACCCACTGATTCGTCGGATGGCGCGGTCCGATCGCGACGCGCGTGACGTTTCCTACCAGTTCACCGTCGTCTGCGCGCAGCGGACGGTCGATCAGAAATCCGTTCGCAAGCGGTTCGCCGCTTGCGTGCATCACGAGTATCGGGCCGCGGAACGTCGCCGCCGCCTTCACCAGCGTTCGTTTCAACTCACGGAAGCCGTCGCGCACGCGCGGCCGGTTGAAGCGCAGCCATGCGAAGCGTTCCGCGCGTTCATAGCGTTCGAACTGTGGATCGCCTTCGAACATCACCACCATCGCGCGTGCCTCGCGCCGCTTCGCGTATTCGGCCGCGTGGTCGATCCAGAAACCGTTCGCGATGATGCGATCCTCGAATTCGCCGTTGCGGCCGCCGGCCGTCAGGTAGTGGTTGTTCGGCGCCGGCGCGTTGAGCGCGACGTAGACGATGTCGTCGCGCATCCAGCGGGCGTTTTCCCGATACGGCCGGAACCGTGCGACTTCGCTTTCCCGCGTGATCTGCAGTGCGCCGGGGTCGGGCAGTGCCGAATCGGCGAGCAGCGTCTGCCGCAGGAAGTCGAGCCGCTCGACCGGGTCGTAGCCGCCGCCGGCCGCGGTGTTGCACGTTACCCAGTCGTCGTGGCCAGGAATGAACACGAGCGGCACGCGTGCCGCATCCAGGATCGCGCCGCGCTGCGAATACAGCGCATCGCGGCACGCTTCCTTCGAACCCTTGAGATTGCCCGCATAGACGACGAACGCGAGGTTGCGCTCGCGCGCGATCGCGTCGAGCAGCCGCTGGGCGGCCGGTTCGTCCGCAGGGGCGTTGATCACACCCGACACGACCGCGAACGAGTAGGGCGGGGTGCTGCGCTTCGGCGGCGCGGCCGAAGCGGTGGCTTGCGCGAGCGCGAGCACGGCCGCGACGAGCGCGGCGGCCATGCGAGCCGGCAGGCCGCGCGGGGGGCGCTTACGCGTGCCCGTCGACATCGTGCGACCGGACCAGCGTGCGCAGTTCGTACAGCAGGTCGAGCGCCTCGCGCGGCTTGAGATCGTCGGGATCGATGTCGCGCAGTTTTTCGAGCGCCGGATGCGGTGTGTCGGGCAGCGCCGGCGCGTCCGCGCATTCGAGATCGTCGGCCGCCACCGGTGGCGCGCTGAACAGGTCGAGTTGCGGCGTGTGCTGCGACGCCGACTGCTGTTCGAGATACGCGAGGTGCTTGCGCGCGGCGCGGATCACGGGCGCCGGAACGCCCGCGAGTTGCGCGACCTGCAGGCCGTAGCTCTGGTTGGCCGGGCCTTCGTTGACCGCGTGCAGGAACACGATGCCGTGGCCGTGCTCGACGGCCGACAGATGGACGTTGGCCGCTTGCGGGAATTCGGCCGGCAGTTGCGTCAGCTCGAAGTAGTGCGTCGCGAACAGCGTATAGCACCCGTTGTGCGCCAGCAGGTGGCGCGCGATGGCCCACGCGAGCGCGAGGCCGTCGAACGTCGACGTGCCGCGGCCGATCTCGTCCATCAGCACGAGGCTTTGCGGCGTCGCGTCGTTGAGGATCGCAGCGGCTTCGGTCATTTCGACCATGAACGTCGAGCGGCCGCCCGCGAGATCGTCCGCCGCGCCGATGCGGGTGAAGATCCGGTCGATCGGGCCGAAGCATGCCGACTTGGCGGGCACGTAGCTGCCCACGTAAGCCATCAGTGCGATCAGTGCGGTTTGCCGCATGAACGTCGACTTACCGCCCATGTTCGGGCCGGTGATCAGCAGCAGCTTGCGCTCGGTGCCGAAGCGGCAGTCGTTCGCGATGAACTGTTCGACCTGCGCTTCGACGACCGGGTGGCGGCCCTGTTCGATTTCGATGCCGATCTCGTCGGTGAAGGTCGGTGCGACCCAGTCGAGTGCGCGGGCGCGTTCGGCGAATGCGGCGAGCAGGTCGAGTTCGGCGAGCGCCGAGGCGACGCGCTGGCACTCGGGGATGAACGGCAACAGCGCCTGCAGCACCGCGTCGTACAGCGCGCGCTCGCGCGCCAGCGCGCGTTCCTGAGCGGACAGCGCCTTGTCCTCGAAGGTTTTCAGTTCGGGCGTGATGTAGCGCTCGGCATTCTTCAGCGTCTGGCGGCGGCGGTAGTCGTCGGGCACCTTGTCGGTCTGGCCGCGCGTGACCTCGATGTAGAAGCCGTGCACCTTGTTGTATTCGACGCGCAGGTTCGCGATGCCGGTGCGCGCGCGTTCACGCGCTTCGAGATCGATCAGGAACTGCCCGCAGTTCTCCGAGATGTCGCGCAGCTCGTCGAGCTCGGCGTCGTAGCCGCGCGCGATTACGCCGCCGTCGCGCACCATGGCGGCCGGCTCGGGTGCAATCGCGCTCGTCAGCAGGTCGAGGCATTCGGCGGGCGGTGCGAGCGCCGCGTCGACACGAGTGAGCGCGTCCGCATTCGCGACGATCGCGCCGATGCGCTCGCGCAGCGCCGGCAGTGCGGCGAACGTGTCGCGCAAGCTCGACAGGTCGCGCGGGCGTGCTGAGAGCAGCGCGAGACGCCCGGTGATCCGTTCGACGTCGGCGATCTGGCGCAGCGCGCTGCGCAACGCATCGAGGCTTGCGTTTGCCGGTGCGTCGAGCAGCGCACCGATTGCCTGCTGGCGCGACTGCGCGGCGACCGACGCGCGCGGCGGGTGATGCAGCCAGTGACGCAGCAGACGGCTGCCCATCGTCGTGCAGCAGGTGTCGAGCAGCGAATACAGGGTCGGCGACTCGGTGCCGCGCAACGTCTCGGTCAGTTCGAGGTTGCGGCGCGTGGCCGGATCGAGACCGATGTACTCGGTTTCGTTCTCGACCTTCAGGCTGCGCACGTGCCGCAGTTGCTGGCCCTGCGTGGCTGCCGCATAGAGCAGCAGCGCGCCGGCTGCGCCGCACGCGCTCGTGAGCGAATGCGCACCGAAACCGTCGAGGCTTGCGACATCGAGCTGGTCGCACAGGCGCTGCGTGCCCGACGCGGTGTCGAAGTGCCATGCCGGCACGCGCTTGCTTGCGCCCGCGCCTGCGGGTACGGCGTCGGTCGCGCCGTCCGGCGTCAGGATCTCGGCCGGCCGGATGCGCTCGAGCGCGGCGGCGAGCTGGTCGGGTTCGATTTCGGCGAGGCGCAGCGCGCCGCTCGCGAGGTTCAGCCACGCAAGGCCGATGTTCACCGCCACACCGCGCTTGTTGTGGCCCGTGCACATCGCGAGCAGGTAAACGTCGTTCTTGTCGGACAGAAGCGCGGCATCGGTCAGCGTGCCGGGCGTGACGACGCGCACGACCTTGCGTTCGACGGGGCCCTTCGACGTGGCCGGGTCGCCGATCTGTTCGCAGATCGCGACCGACTCGCCCATCTTCACGAGCTTCGCGAGATACTGCTCGACCGCGTGATGCGGTACGCCGGCCATCTTGATCGGCGTGCCGGCCGATGCGCCGCGTTGCGTGAGGGTCAGGTCGAGCAGGCGCGCGGCTTTCTCCGCGTCTTCGAAAAACAGCTCGTAGAAGTCGCCCATCCGGTAGAAGACAAGCGTGTCGGGATGGTCGGCCTTGATGCGCAGGTACTGCTGCATCATCGGGGTGTGGCCGGCGAAGGCGTCGGGCGACAGCGTGGTCATAAGTCAGGCGTGAAGTTGTTGCTTGGGTTGCCCGAGTTTACCAGTGGCTTCGGCATGCACGCGCGAAGTTCGCCATTCGGCCAGGTTGCCGGAGATTGCGCGACCGGCGGCGGTCGTTCTCATGCCGCTGTCCAACCGCGCTCACGAGCGGCCAAGCGAAAGTCGGCGCCGCTCAGGTCGAGAACCTTTGCGCGCCGACTCGTTTCGTCCATCAGGCCGCGTGCGCCGACGTCATGCTGAGCGCCACCGCCTGCGCGACTTCGATCCCGTCGATGGCTGCCGAATAGATGCCACCTGCATACCCCGCACCTTCACCAGCCGGATACAGGCCTTCGACGTTCATGCTCTGGTAATCGTCCTTGCGTCGAATCCGGATCGGTGACGACGTGCGCGTCTCGACACCGGTGAGCACCGCATCGTGCATCGCGAAGCCGGCGATCTTCTTGTCGATCTGGGGCAGGGCTTCGCGGATCGCTTCGATCACGTAGTCCGGCAGCGCGGTGCTGAGATCGGTCGGGTTCACGCCCGGCTTGTACGACGGCTCCACGGAGCCGAGCGACGTCGACGGCCGGCCTGCGATGAAATCGCCGACCAGTTGGCCCGGCGCGCGGTAATCGCCGCCGCCGAGTTCGAACGCGCGCTCCTCCCATTTGCGCTGGAACGCGATGCCGGCCAGCGGGCCGCCGGGATAGTCGTCCGGCGTGATGCCGACGACGATGCCCGCATTGGCGTTGCGCTCGGCCCGCGAATACTGGCTCATCCCGTTGGTGACCACGCGGCCCGGCTCGGAGGTCGCCGCGACCACCGTGCCGCCCGGGCACATGCAGAAGCTGTAGACGGCGCGGCCATTGCTGCAGTGGTGCACCACCTTGTAGTCGGCCGCACCGAGCTGCTTGTGTCCCGCGAACTTGCCGAAGCGGCTGCGGTCGATCAGCCCCTGCGGATGCTCGATGCGAAAACCCAGCGAGAACGGCTTGGCTTCGATATAGACGCCGCGATCGTGCAGCATCTGGAAGGTGTCGCGCGCGCTGTGGCCCACGGCCAGCACCACATGGTCGCACCGTAGCGTTTCGCCGTTCGAGAGCTTCAGCGAGCGCACCTTGCTCTGATCGATCTCGATGTCGTCGACCCGCGTTTCGAAACGCACTTCACCACCCAGTTCGTGGATGGACGCGCGCATCTTTTCCACCATGCTGACGAGTCGGAACGTGCCGATGTGCGGCCGGCTCAGGTACAGGATGTCGTCCGGCGCACCCGCCTTGACGAATTCGTCCAGCACCTTGCGGCCGTAGTGGTTCGGATCCTTGATCTGGCTGTACAGCTTGCCGTCGGAGAACGTCCCGGCGCCGCCTTCGCCGAACTGCACGTTGGATTCGGGGTTGAGCACGCTCTTGCGCCACAGGCCGAAGGTGTCCTTGGTGCGCTCGCGCACGGCCTTGCCGCGTTCGAGGATGATGGGGCGGAAACCCATCTGCGCGAGGATCAGCCCCGCGAACAGGCCGCACGGCCCCATGCCGATCACGACCGGGCGCAGGAAATTGCCGTGCTCGGGCGCCTTCGTGACGAAGTGGTACGCCATGTCGGGCGTCACGCCGCAATGCGGCTTGCCGGCGAGGCGCTTGATCGCGGCGGCTTCGTCCGTGAGTTCGACATCGACGATATACGTGAGCTTGATGTCGGCGCGCTTGCGCGCATCGTGCGCACGGCGGAACACGGTGTAACGGAGGAGCCCGTCCGCGGCCACGCCAAGCTCCGCAAGGCGCTCGCGAATCGCGGCTTCGAGCGCGCTTTCGGGGTGGTCGAGGGGGAGTTTAATTTCGCTTAGCCGTAACATGGGGACTCGGATGCGATTGCCACGGCGTCGTGGCGGTGTTGATACGGTCAGGGGCCGGGAGGCCGGCGGTGTTGTCCGCCGTGCGGGCATGCCGGACGCAAGCCATTCACTGTCATTGCGGGGAAGGCGGTGCAAGCGGCAGTACGCCGACCGGCCCGAACCACTCAAGCAACTTCAGGATAGGCGCACGAAGCGCTCCTCGTGCGGGAAGATTGTCCCGCCTCCCGGCAACCGGGAGGCGAACGGTGCGCCGTCACGAAGGTGCCCGCGAGCGGTATGCGCGAAAGCCGCGCCATGCAGGCGCGGCCGGGGCTTACTCCGCCGCCGGATGCACGTGGGTGTAACCTTTCAGGATCGGGATCATCTGCGCGTAGATCTTCGGGTTCGCGGCGACGATTTCATGGCGATGCAGGAAATCGGCGTCGCCCGTGTAGTTGCCCACGAGGCCGCCGGCCTCGGTGATCAGCAGGCTGCCTGCTGCCATGTCCCACACGTTGATGCCCTGCTCGAAGAATGCGTCGAGGCGGCCGGCCGCGACGTTCGCGAGATCGAGTGCGGCCGCGCCCGGACGGCGCAGGCCCGTGCAGGCCTGCGTCATTTCGGTGAAGAGGCGCGCGTAGGCATCGAGGCCGTCCTTTTCGCGGAACGGGAAACCCGTGCCGACCAGTGCGTCCGACAGGCGGTCGCGGCGGCCGACGCGGATGCGGCGGTCGTTCAGGTACGCGCCGCGGCCGCGGGTGGCCGTGAACAGGTCGTTCTTGTTCGGGTCGTAGACGACAGCCTGCGTGACGACGCCCTTGTGCTCGAGCGCGATCGATACGCAGTAGTACGGGAAGCCGTGGATGAAGTTGGTCGTGCCGTCGAGCGGATCGATGATCCACTTGAATTCGGACTCGTTCTCCGACTCGCCCGATTCTTCCGCGAGGATCGCGTGGTCGGGGTAGGCGGTCTTCAGCGTCTCGATGATCGCGTCTTCGGCGGCCTTGTCCACTTCGGTGACGAAGTCGTTCTGCTGCTTCTTGCGGATCTCGATCAGGTCGAGATCGAGGGACGCGCGATTGATGATCTGTCCGGCGCGGCGCGCAGCCTTGACAGCAATGTTGAGCATGGGATGCATGAGCCTGGATCCTGTAGCCGGCGGCATGGGCCGCCACGAAGTGGAACAACCGCCCGGCACGGCGCAAGCGCGGCAGGCGAGGTGAGACGCGAATTGACAAAGAACGGGGTACGACCCGCGCCGCACGGTGCGCGACGCGTAAAGGCATGATTTTACCCGATTTTCGGCGGTTTCAGGCGGCCGGAATACGGGGAAACCCCCACTATCCGTCCGGACGAGTGGGTTTGCCGCGGCGATGGCGATACCATACTGCCATTCTGATGAACCGAGTCGTATCGTAGTGGAAACCCCGCAGATCACCGCCGCGCCGTCCGAGCCGGGCGCGGCCTCGTCCTGGCCGCCGTCCGGCGGCTTCACGTCCACCCGTTTCGTGCTTGTCGAGCCGAGCCATCCCGGCAATGTCGGGGCGGCCGCCCGCGCGCTGAAGACGATGGGCTTCTCGCGTCTCGTGCTGGTCGCGCCGCGCGTGCCGCACGTGCAGAGCGATCCCGAGGCGATCGCGATGGCCAGCGGCGCGGACGACGTCCTCGCGTCCGCCCATGTCGTGCCGACGCTCGGCGACGCGCTGTCCGGCGTTCACTGGTCGATCGCGCTGACCGCGCGCACGCGCGAATACGGGCCGCCGCGCCTGGCGCCGCGTGCCGCTGCCACGCAGGCGTGCGCACAGGTCGGCACGGGCGACATCGCGCTCGTATTCGGCAACGAGCGCACGGGCCTCGCGAACGAGCATGTCGAGCAGTGCAGCGCGCTGGCGCATATCCCGGCGAACCCGGCCTACAGTTCGCTGAATCTCGCACAGGCCGTGCAGGTGCTCGCGTACGAGCTGCGTGTCGCGTTTCTCGAACAGGCGAGCGAGCCGCCGACGCAACCGTCGGCCGAAGCCGGCACGCTTGCGCAGAGCGACGAGATCGAGCGGATGTACGTGCACCTCGAGAACGCGCTGATCGCGCTCGATTTCCTCGATCCGCGCAACCCGAAGAAGCTGATGCCGCGGCTACGGCGCCTGTTCGCGCGCACGGGTCTCGAGCGCGAGGAGGTCAACATCCTGCGCGGCGTCGCGAAGCACATCCTGCTGAAATCTGGCAAGCCCGACGGCGACGCGTAAGCGGCCGGCGCACGGGTTGCCGGATGTCTCGGCGCGCGGGGCAACCGCCCCGTCGGGCCGGTGCGATGTCGGCCGCCGCAAGCGCCGGGGCCGATCGTTCCACCCGGTCGGCCACCCCCGCAAACCCAGCAACAGCAAGCGTTTCACCCGAATACCCGCGCCAGCAGCGGGGTGAACTGGCGGGCTCGTGCGGCCGTTCGTGACTCGCCCTACAATCGCCAAACGTCATAAGTAAATTACCTGGCGCGATAACGGCCGGTCATTGCCGGCGATGCGCGTCGGCCTTTTCCCAGACCACAATCATGTTCACGAGACTGCGCGAAGACGTTGCAACGATTCGCGAGCGGGATCCCGCCGCTCGCAGTGCATGGGAAGTGCTGACCTGTTATCCGGGGTTGCATGCGCTCTTGCTGCATCGTTTCGCGCACGCATGCTGGCGCGCGAAGCGCTACTGGCTCGCGCGTTTCGCGTCGCAGGCCGGCCGGTTCCTGACGGGGATCGAGATCCACCCCGGCGCGACGATCGGCCGGCGCGTGTTCATCGATCACGGGATGGGTGTCGTGATCGGCGAGACGGCGATCGTCGGCGACGACTGCACGATCTATCAGGGCGTGACGCTGGGCGGCACGTCGCTCACGCGCGGCGCCAAGCGCCACCCGACGCTCGAGGCCGGCGTGATCGTCGGGGCGGGCGCGAAGGTGCTCGGCGGCTTCACGGTCGGTGCGGGTGCGAAGATCGGTTCGAACGCAGTCGTCGTGAAGCCGGTGCCGGCAGGCGGCACGGCGGTCGGCAATCCGGCGCGCGTCGTCATGCCGGCGCAGCCGAAGCCGCAGCCTGAACGTGCGGCATTCTGCGCATACGGGATCACGCCGAATGCCGACGATCCGATGTCACTCGCGATTCACGGGCTGATCGATCATGCGGCGAAGGAAAGCCGCCGCGTCGACGAGATCGTCGCCGCGCTCGAACAGCTCGGCACGCATCTGGAAACGCTGCAGGGTGCCGACGCGGCGCGTCTCGATCTGCGCCGGCTGTCGGCCGTGCTGGAAGGCAAGTCGGTCGAACGCCACGTGTAATGCGATGGGCGCCGGCGGCGGCCGGTCGGTGCGACGGCAGCCGCCGTGTCAGTCGAGCGGCATCGCGTGGATACCTTCCGCGTCGACGCGCAGGTAGCCGCCGCGCGGCCTGCCGTGGTCGAGATCCCAGTCGGGCAACACCCAGCGAATGCCGCCCGGTTCCATGTGCCGCGCGGGCCGGTGCGTATGGCCGTGAATGATTACGCTCGCGCGGCTTTTCCGGAACAGTGCAGCCACGCCTTCGCGCGTGACATCGTAAATCGCCGAAGCAGGGCGGGCCCGGCCCGCTTCGCTGTTCGAACGCATGCGCTGCGCGAGCGCGCGGCGCCAGCGGAACGGCCATGCGAGAAACAGCCATTGCGCGACGCGGTTGCGTGCGAAGCGGCGGAACAGCTGGTAGCCGCGGTCGGCCGTGCATTGCGCGTCGCCGTGTGCGAGCACGATGCGCTGGCCGAACGCCATGATCAGCGAAGGATCCGGCAGCAGCATCGCGCCGGCTGCCTTCATGAAGCGCCTGCCGAGCAGGAAATCGCGGTTGCCGTGCATCACGTAGAGCGCAATGCCGCGCTCCGAGAACGTGTGCATCAGCGCGGCCATGCGTGCCGCGAACGGATCGTCGTCGAGGATGTCGTCGCCGATCCAGTATTCGAACAGGTCGCCGAGGATGAACACCGAGTCGGCGCTGTCGGCGGTGTATTTCACGAAATGCTCGAACGCGGCGACTGTCTTCGGAATCGCTTCGCTCAGGTGCAGATCGGAGAGAAACAGGAACGGGCGTGCGGCTTGCGCGTATTCGCGCTCGCCAGGCACGCCCGCGGAGACGCTTCGCGGCGGACTCTCCTGCAACATCGAAGTGCCTCCGTTACTTGCTGCGCGTCAGACTACGACGGCCTTCTCGATCACGACGTCGTCAGTCGGCACGTCCTGGTGGAACCCAGCGTTGCCCGTCTTGACGCCCTTGATCTTGTCGACCACGTCCTGGCCTTCGACGACCTTGCCGAACACCGCGTAGCCCCAGCCTTGCGGCGTCGGCGACGAGTGGTTCAGGAAGTCGTTGTCGTTCACGTTGATGAAGAACTGGGCGGTCGCCGAGTGCGGATCGTTCGTGCGCGCCATCGCGACCGTGTAGTTGTCGTTCTTCAGGCCGTTGTTCGCCTCGTTGTCGATCGGCGCATCGGTCGGCTTTTGCTTCAGGCCCGGCTCGAAGCCGCCGCCCTGGATCATGAAGCCGTTGATCACGCGATGGAACACGGTGCCGTCGTAGTGGCCCTTCTTCACGTAGTTCAGGAAGTTCTCGACCGTCTTCGGTGCCTTCTCGGCGTCGAGCTCGAGCTTGATCACGCCGTGGTTCGTATGCAGTTCAACCATGATGAATTCCTTCGGTGAGGCGGTTTAAATGGCACGCGGCCGGTCGTGCGACGCGGCCGCGTGAGTCGCCGGACGGGCCGGCAGGTTCTTACTTCGAGACGATGCTGGCCGATTCGATCACGATCGGTTGCGCGGGCACGTCCTGCATCGGGCCGCGCGAGGTCGTCGCGACGCCTTCGATCTTCTTCACGACGTCGAGACCCGACACGACCTTGCCGAACACCGCATAGCCGTTGCCGTCCGGGTTCGGGTAGTCGAGGCCGCTGTTGTCGACCGTGTTGATGAAGAACTGCGCGGTGGCCGAGTTCGGATCGCTCGTGCGTGCCATCGCGATCGTGCCCGTCAGGTTCTTCAGACCATTGCGGCTCTCCAGCGGGATCGGCGCGCGGGTCGGCTTCTCCTCGAAGTTGGTCTTGTAGCCGCCGCCCTGGATCATGAAGCCCTTGATCACGCGATGGAAGATCGTGCCGTTGTACTGGCCGGCCTTCACGTAATCGAGGAAGTTGGCGACGGACTTCGGCGCCTTCTCCGGGTAGAGCTCGACGCGGATGTCGCCCTGCGAGGTCTTCAGTTGCACGACGGGGTGCGCGGTAGCCGATTGCGCGAACGCAGGGGCGGTCGCGGTCGCGAGAAGGGCGGCGCCGCCAAGCGCCAGCAACAGACGTTTCATTGCGATCCTCAGGTTGGGAGGGAAAGAAGGCCGCGCCGCTTATTGCGACGGCGCGACGTACGGCGCCGCCAGTGCGCCCGACGGACCGTTGAACTGGAACGTCGGCGACATCGGCAGCGTGGTGGTGCCCACGTTCGCGGCTGCGCGGTCGGTGTAGTCGCGCGTGGCCGGTGCGGCCGCGCGGGCGTTCGGCGCGGGCTTCGGCGGCGACACGATCTTCTGGAGATCGGCGAGGCGCTGCGCGGTCGCGCCGCTCGTGCGGCCGAGCGATTGCGCACGCTTGTACGACTCGGCCGCGAGGCGCAGGTAGAGATCGCCAAGGTTTTCGTACGCGAGCGAGTAGCTCGGGTTCGATTGCGTCGCCGTGACGAGCGCGGTGCGCGCTTCGTCGTAACGGCCATGCTTCGCGTAAAGCGCCGCAAGGTTGTTGTACGGCTCGGGCAGTTCGGGGTAGGCCTGCGTGATCGCGACGAACTGCTGGATCGCGTCGTCATCGCGGTTCAGGCGTGCCAGCACGGTGCCGCGCTTGAACTGCGCCTGCACGTCGTGCGGGTTCGATGCGATGCGCGCGTCGAGCTGCGCGAGCGCCTGCTTCCACTGCTTGCCGGCGATCGACGAGTCGATTTCGGGCGTGCCGTCGGCGGTGGCCGGGGCCTTCTGCGCATGCGCCGCGGGAGCCGCGAAAAGCGTCAGCGCGACGCCCATGACGGTGGTCGCAACGAGGGTCGCAGCGCTCTGCGCGCGGCCGCGATGAGGTTTCATAGGCGTAAATCGGAATGTTATACTCCGAGCCATTCTAACAAAACGTCTGCGCGTTCCGGCGAGCGGCAGACAGTCTTTCTTTGCCTCTCGTGGCCGTCACCGCTGTGCTTGCAGCCTGACCGCCCCATGTGATATCGAGGACGCTCGGCCTGGTGCCGCAGCAGAGGGTCCGTCCGTTTCGCATGCTGGGCGAGCTTCGCCAGGGCGGTTTCCTTCGGCTCACGGTTCATCTCTATGGAATCACTGCGCATCTACAACACGCTCGCGCGTGACAAGCAAGTTTTCGTGCCGCGCCAGCCCGGCGAAGTGCGGATGTACGTATGCGGAATCACCGTATACGACTATTGTCACGTGGGCCACGCGCGCATGCTGGTCGTGTTCGACCTCGTCCAGCGCTGGTTGCGTGCGATCGGTTACCGGGTCACGTATGTGCGCAACATCACCGACATCGACGACAAGATCATCCGCCGCGCGGTCGAGAACGGCGAAACGATCAAGTCGCTGACCGACCGGTTCATCGGCGCGATGCACGACGATGAAAGCGCACTCGGCATCCAGCGGCCCGACATCGAGCCGCGCGCGACCGAGTTCATTCCGCAGATGCTCGGCATGATCGAGACGCTCGAGACGAACGGCTACGCGTATCAGGCGACCGACGGCGACGTCAATTACTCGGTGCGTAAGTTCGCGAACTACGGGAAGCTGTCGGGCAAGTCGCTCGACGATCTGCGCTCGGGCGAGCGCGTCGCCGCGAACGATGCAAAGGAAGATCCGCTCGATTTCGTGCTGTGGAAACGCGCGAAGCCGGAAGATCCGGAAGGCGCGTCGTGGGCGTCGAAGTACGGGATGGGTCGCCCGGGTTGGCACATCGAGTGCTCGGCGATGGGCTGCACGCTGCTCGGCGCGCATTTCGACATCCACGGCGGCGGGCAGGACCTGCAATTCCCGCACCACGAGAACGAGATCGCGCAGAGCGAAGGCGCGACCGGCCAGACGTTCGTCAGTTACTGGATGCACAACGGCTTCGTGCAGGTCGACAACGAGAAGATGTCGAAATCGCTCGGCAACTTCTTCACGATCCGCGAAGTGCTCGAGCGCTACGATGCCGAAGTCATGCGCTTCTTCATCGTGCGCACGCACTACCGTTCGCCGCTCAATTACAGCGACGTGCATCTCGACGATGCGCGCGCGTCGCTCACGCGTCTCTATACCGCGCTGAAAGATGTTGAAGCCGATCCGCTCGCGCTCGACTGGAGTGAGCCGCACGCGCAGCGTTTCGCAGCCGCGATGAACGACGACTTCAACACGCCGGTCGCGGTGGCGACGCTGTTCGAGCTGGCGGGCGAGGTGAATCGCACGCGCGACGCATCGCTCGCGCGGCAACTGAAACAGCTGGCGGGCCTGCTCGGCCTGCTGGGCCGCGAACCGCGCGCGTTCCTGCAGCAGGCGTTGGGCGCCGCGCAGGCGGGCGGGCTTGCCGCCGACGAGATCGAAGCGAAGATCGCCGCGCGCGTCGCGGCGAAGCAAGCGAAGGACTATGCCGAAGCGGACCGGATCCGGGCGGAACTGCTCGAGACCGGTATCGCACTTGAAGACAAACCGGGCGGATCGACCGAATGGCGTCGCGTATGAGCGCGGTGCGTTCCACTGACCGATCCGTCAGGTAGGAGGCAAGATGGCAACGGCCAGAAAAGCGCCGGTCAGGCGCGCGACCCCGGTCGCCGCGCGTCCGGCAGCCAAGCGCGTGCCGCCGGAGAAGACGGACGCGACGCGTGCCGTGCCGAACGGCGCGCTCAACGGTCATGCGCAGCCGGTGGCTGCGCTGCCGGCCGCCGACGCGGCCCGCAAGGCCCGTGCGTCCGAAGCGGACCGCGAGGAGGTCGTCGTGCGTCCTGCTTACTGGGACAAGGCATGCGCCGACCTCGTCAAGCGCGACCGGATCCTGAAGAAACTGATTCCGAAGTTCGGTCCCGCGCATCTCGTGAAGCGCGGCGACCCGTTCGTCACGCTCGCACGCTCGGTCGTCGGCCAGCAGATTTCGGTGCCGTCGGCGCAGTCGCTGTGGGCCCGCATCGGGGATGCCTGTCCGAAACTTGCCCCGCAGCCGGTGATCCGGCTCGGCGCGGACAAACTGATCGCGTGCGGGCTGTCGAAGCGCAAGACGGAATACATCCTCGATCTCGCGCAGCATTTCGTGTCGGGCGCGCTGCACGTCGACAAATGGACGTCGATGGACGACGAGGACGTGATCGCGGAACTGACGCAGATCCGCGGCATCAGCCGCTGGACGGCCGAGATGTTCCTGATCTTCAACCTGTCGCGGCCGGACGTCCTGCCGCTCGACGACCCTGGCCTGATTCGCGCGATCAGCGTCAATTACTTCAGCGGGGAACCCGTCACGCGCAGCGAGGCGCGCGAGGTTGCGGCCAACTGGGAACCGTGGCGCACCGTCGCGACCTGGTACATGTGGCGCAGCCTCGATGCGCCCGACGGCGACGCCTGAGCGTTGGCTATCGGGTTTTAAACATCAATAGTTGAGAGCCGGTTTTGAGCGTCGCCCGCGCGGGTAGAATACGCGCTGCCGCAAGACCCAAGGATTCGAACACATGAAGACCACGTTTCTGGATTTCGAACAGCCGATCGCCGAACTCGAGGCCAAGATCGAAGAGCTGCGATTCGTGCAGGACGACTCGGCTGTCGACATTTCGGAAGAAATCGAGCGGCTGTCGAAGAAAAGCCAGCAACTGACGAAAGACCTCTACGCGAACCTGTCGCCGTGGCAGGTTTCGCAGATCGCGCGGCATCCGCAGCGTCCGTACACGCTCGATTACGTTGCGGAACTGTTTACCGATTTTCACGAACTGCACGGCGACCGGGCGTTCGCGGACGATCTGTCGATCGTCGGCGGCCTCGCGCGCTTCGGCGGCCATCCGTGCATGGTGATCGGTCACCAGAAGGGCCGCGACACGAAGGAGCGCGCCGCGCGCAACTTCGGGATGCCGCGTCCGGAAGGCTATCGCAAGGCCGAACGCCTGATGCGTCTCGCCGAGAAGTTCGGCCTGCCGATCTTCACGTTCGTCGACACGCCGGGCGCGTACCCGGGCATCGGCGCGGAAGAGCGCGGCCAGTCGGAGGCGATCGGCCGCAACCTGTACGTGATGGCCGAGCTGAAGACGCCGATCATCACGACGGTGATCGGCGAGGGCGGTTCGGGCGGCGCGCTCGCGATCGCGGTGGCCGACACCGTGATGATGCTGCAATTCTCGACCTACTCGGTGATCTCGCCGGAAGGCTGCGCGTCGATCCTGTGGAAGAGCGCCGCGAAGGCGCCGGAAGCAGCGGAGGCGCTGGGCCTGACTGCACACCGCCTGAAGGCGCTGGGCCTGATCGACAAGATCATCAACGAACCGCTCGGCGGCGCGCATCGCGATCCGAAGGGCATGGCAGCGCTGCTGCGCCGTGCGCTGGCCGATTCGCTGCGCCAGTTCCAGGGCATGAGTATCGATGCGCTGCGCGAGCGCCGCTTCGAGCGCCTGATGGCCTACGGCAAGTTCAAGGAAACCACGCCGGGCGCATGACCGGCTGCGTCCTCTATTCGTGCGCCGCTGCGCGCGCGTGCCTCTCGTGATTCCGCCAACCGAATTCTCCGCCGATCGCGTCGTCCTCGACGCGGTCGGCGTTGCGCTTTCCGGCATGCCGCCCGACGCACGCATCGCGATCGCGTACAGCGGCGGCCTCGACTCGACGGTGCTGCTCGACGCGGCAGTGCGCGTCGCGGGCGCGTCGCGCTGTGTCGCGCTGCACGTGCATCACGGACTGAGTGCGAATGCCGACGCGTGGGTTGCGCATGCCGAGGCGAGCGCGGCTGGGCTCGGGGTCGCATTCGAGTCGATGCGCGTCGACGTGCCGCGCGACAGCGGCCTGGGTGTCGAGGCGACGGCGCGCGAGCGACGCTATGCGGCGCTCGACGAGATGTGCGAACGCCACGGCGCGGCTGCGCTGTGGCTCGCGCAGCATGCGGACGACCAGGCCGAGACCGTGTTGCTGCAGTTGTTGCGCGGCGCGGGGATCGCGGGGCTCGCCGCCATGGCGCCGCGTTACCGCCCTGACGGCGTGAGCGTCGAGCGTGTGCGCCCGCTGCTGCGACTGTTGCGAGCGCAACTCGAGCGCTATGCGACGCAGCACGACCTGGCATGGATCGACGACGAATCGAACAACGACACGCGCTACGCGCGCAATGCGCTGCGCATCGACGTGCTGCCGGCGCTGGCCGTGCATTTCCCGGGCTTTCGCGACGCGCTCGGCCGTGCGGCCCAGCATGCGGCGGCGGCACAGCGACTGCTCGACGATCTGGCCGAACTCGACTTCGCCGCGGCCGTGCGCGATGACGGGCAGGCGCTGTCGCGCGACGCGCTGGTCGCGTTCGACGATACGCGCGGCGCGAACCTGCTGCGCTTCTGGATGCGCCGGCTCGGTCTGCCGGGTGCGTCGGCCGCCCGGCTCGCCAACATGATGCGGCAGTTGCGTGCCACACATGTCGCCCATGCGCTGCGCGTCGATCACGCGGGGCAATGCCTGCGCCTTTATCGCGATGTCGTCTATTGGGAAGCGGCCGACAGCAGCGAACCGGCCGATGACGGCACCGGGAGCCCGTATCCTGAAGCGGTGCTCGCGTGGGACGGCCAGGAAGTCTGGCACCTGCCGGGATGGCGCGGTACGTTCGTGTTCGCGCCGGCCGATCCGGGAAGCGCCGATGCGGTGCCGGAGGCGCTGCTGCGCCACGCGCGGCTGGCGGCGCGTGCCCGCGCGGGCGGCGAGCGGATGCGCACGTCGCCGGGCGGCCCGGGCCGTACGCTGAAGAACCTGTTCCAGGAGCGCGGCGTGCCCGCGTGGCAGCGCGACGTGCCGCTGCTGTTCGCTGGCGACTTGCTGATCTATGTGCCGCGCCTTGGCGTGAACCGCGATGCCGGCGTGACCGGTGGCGGGGCGCCCGGCGACGGCGCGTGGCGCCGGATCGAATGGCGTCCGGACCTGCTGATCGCATGACGGCGGCAGGCCACCCGCGGCCCGATGGCACGCCCATTTTCACCATTTGGTAAACAGCGCCGGAACGGCCCCGGACGCCGCGAGCGGCTTGTCAAGCGGGCCTCTATCGGGTACGCTCGGTCGTTTGCTCGGCTCGATTTTTGAGCGATTTGTGCAGGTTTTCCGCGTGACGTACCCGGTTTGCGCGGCCTGATCGGCCTTCCGGGCAAAATCCGTCACGCTTGCGTGTTGCGTCCCAGCCGTCCCTCTCGTCGTCCGTCCACAGCCACAAGCCGCGTGACCGAACGGCTACGCGGCCTGCCCAGCGCGCCCGTGCGGTTTCTCCTCCAGTTCAGAACGACAATGGCACTCATCGTACACAAATACGGCGGCACTTCGATGGGCTCGGTCGAGCGCATCAAGAACGTCGCGAAACGCGTCGCAAAATGGCATCAGGCCGGGCACCAGATGGTGGTCGTGCCTTCGGCGATGTCCGGCGAAACCAACCGTCTGCTCGGTCTTGCGAAAGAGATTTCGAGCCAGCCGAGCCCGCGCGAGCTCGACATGATCGCGTCGACGGGCGAGCAGGTCAGCGTCGGCCTGCTGTCGATCGCGCTGCAGGAAATCGGCGTCGAGGCCGTGAGCTACGCCGGCTGGCAAGTGCCGATCAAGACCGACAGCGCGTTCACGAAAGCGCGCATTCACTCGATCGATGACGAGCGCGTGAAGGCCGATCTGAATGCAGGCAAGGTCGTGATCATCACGGGCTTCCAGGGCGTCGATCCGGACGGTCACATCACGACGCTGGGCCGCGGCGGCTCGGATACGTCGGCGGTGGCGGTCGCGGCTGCGCTGGGTGCCGAAGAGTGCCTGATTTATACGGACGTCGACGGCGTCTACACGACGGATCCGCGCGTCGTCGAAGAGGCGCGACGCCTCGATCGCGTGACGTTCGAGGAAATGCTGGAAATGGCCAGCCTCGGCTCGAAGGTCCTGCAGATCCGCTCGGTCGAATTCGCTGGCAAATACCAGGTGAAGACGCGTGTGCTGTCGAGCCTGACCGATCCGCTGATTGCGCTCGACGAAGAAATGCGCTCGGGCACCCTGATTACTTTTGAAGAAGACGAGACCATGGAAAAGGCAGTCATTTCCGGCATCGCGTTCCAGCGCGACGAAGCACGCATTGCTGTGATGGGCGTGCCCGACAAGCCGGGCATCGCGTATCAGATCCTCGGCCCGGTCGCGGATGCGAACGTCGACGTCGACATGATCATCCAGAACCAGAGCGTCCAGGGCAAAACCGACTTCACGTTCACGGTCGGCCGTGGCGACTACCAGAAGGCGATGGACATCCTCACCAACCAGGTGAAGGGCCATGTGAATGCCGAGCAGGTGCAGGGCGACCCGAAGGTGTCGAAGGTGTCGGTCGTCGGCGTCGGCATGCGTTCGCACGTGGGCGTCGCGAGCAAGATGTTCCGCACGCTGTCGGAAGAGGGCATCAACATCCAGATGATCTCGACGTCCGAAATCAAGATTTCGGTGCTGATCGACGAGAAATACATGGAACTGGCCGTCCGCGCGCTGCACAAGGCATTCGAACTCGACCAGGCATCGTGAATTTTTCGTGATGCATTGAAGAAAATGCATCACGGAAATTGACGTGCGGTTCGAAACCCTATATTATTTCGTTCTCGTCGCACTGCCTCCCTGGTGCGAGCGAAAGTTTGGGAGACGTGGCCGAGAGGTCGAAGGCACTCCCCTGCTAAGGGAGCATCTGGGCCAAAACCTGGATCGAGGGTTCGAATCCCTCCGTCTCCGCCATAAGCGGTGACAAAGCCCCGCAAGTTCTCGGACTTGCGGGGCTTTTTCTTTTTCAGCCCCTCAGCAGGCCCGTCAGTGCGCGTTGACCTGTCAGCTTCCAGCGACACGCATCGCTTGAGCGTGAACGGCAGGTCGTTGTCGAGTTTGCGGTGTGCGGCCGGCTGGCTCGGGAAGAAGCGCGCGATGGTGAGAGGCCAAGGTCGGTGGGCGGGACGCTGAAGTTCTCACGTCCGGGACACCATATTCATGGTCATGCGCCGTCGCAATTGCGAAAAACTTCAACTCACCGCTTGAGCTTGCGAAGGAAGCGCCGCGCGGCAAGCGTGTGAAGAAGGGCGCGCGGAGCAAGGCGGAGTAGGGTCGACCGGCGCGGCGCAAGCCGGTGGCCGGCGTCGTCGTCGCGCCATGGGCAGAGCGTATGGCGGCGGCGGTGCGGGCGCGGACGGCTCCGCTCGCCGGTGTGCCCCGGAGCGGCGTCGCGCGGCGCGATGCTCCGCCGCTTGCCGCATCCGACAACCCCACGTGCCGCGAGCCGCCTCCACCCCGGCATTGCCACCGCGCGCTCAGATCTCCTCGGACCAGACCATGTTTTCGCGCGCCATCAGCGCGGACGATGCCGCCGGTCCGAAGGTGCCGGCGATATAGCTGCGCGGCTTGTCGCCGAGTGCCTTCCAGCCCTTGAGGATCGGATCGATCCAGGCCCAGGCCGCCTCGAGTTCGTCGCAACGCATGAAATGCGTCAGGCGGCCGCGAATCACGTCGATCAGCAGGCGCTCGTACGCTTCGGCCCGGCGCCCGGCGAGCGCCTGCTGCAAATCGAGATTCAGGCTGACCGGCAGCACTTGCAAGCCGCTGCCCGGCTCCTTCGCGAGCATCTGCAACTGGATCGATTCCTCGGGCTGGAGCTGGATCACGAGGCGGTTTCCGTGACTGTACGGCCCGCGCGGAATGATCGAGAACGGCATGTCCGCGAACTCGATGACGATCTCCGAACGCCGCTCGCGCAAGCGCTTTCCGGTTCGCAGAAAGAACGGCACGTTGGCCCAGCGCCAGTTGTTGATCTGCGCGCGCAAGGCGACGAAGGTTTCCGTGCCGCTGCCGGCCGGCACGTCGGTCTCGTCCGGGTACCCCTTGACCGATTCGCCGTCCACCGCGCCCGCCGTGTACTGGCCGCGCACCGTGTCGCGGGCGATCGTCTCGGGCGTCATCGGCCGCAGCGAACGCAGCACCTTCAGTTTCTCGTCCCGGACCGCATCGGGATCGAGCGAGACCGGCGGCTCCATCGCGACGATGCACAGCAGTTGCAGCAGGTGGTTCTGAACCATGTCGCGCATCGCGCCGGTGCCGTCGTAGAAGCCCGCCCGGCTGCCGACGCCGACCGATTCCGCGACCGTGATCTGCACGCTCTTGATATACGGCGTCTGCCACAGCGGCCCGAAGATCGCGTTGCCGAAGCGCAGCACCATCAGGTTCTGCACGGTCTCCTTGCCGAGATAGTGGTCGATCCGGTAGATGCGGTCTTCCGGGAAGTGGCGCCCGACCGATGCGTTGATGGCCTTCGCCGACGCGAGGTCGTGTCCGAGCGGCTTCTCCAGCACGACCCGCGCGCGGTCGTCGACCAGTCCGCAGCGGGCCAGGTTGTCGCATACCGTCTCGAACAGGCTCGGCGCGGTCGCGAGATAGAACACGCGCAACGCGTCGCCGCGCATCTTCCCGGCGAGATGGCCATATGCGTCCGCGACGCCGACGTCGACGCACGCGTAGTCGAAGCGCGACAGGAAGCTATCCCACGCTTGCGGATTCAGCGCGTGGTCGTCGACGAACGGCCGCGAGTGCTGCTCGACGAAGTCCAGGTAGCGCTCGCGCGACCAGTCGCTGCGGCCCACCGCGACGATGCGTGTCGCGTCGGGCAGGCTGCCGTGCAGGTGCGCCATGTAGAGCGCCGGCAGCAGCTTGCGCGCGGACAGGTCGCCGGCGCCGCCGAAGATCACCATGTCGAGCGGCTGATCGAGCGCGGATGAAGAAGCGGAAGTAGTCATCGTGCAGGTATTGATCCATGTTGACAAACGGGGGGAGTGGACGCGCGCCACGCGCGTCGTGGCGCGTCCGCCCGGTCAGCTCGCGATTGCGCGGCGCACCTGTGCCGCGCTGCCGAGCGTCAGCGCGTGCCGGGCCAGCGTCCGGCAGGCATCGAAATCGAGCGTCGCCAGTTCTGCCTTGATCGCGGCGATCGCCGGCACGCTGACCGACAGCTCGTCCACACCGAGTCCGACGAGAAGCGCGGTCGCGGCGGGATCGGAAGCCATCGCGCCGCAGACCCCGACCCATTTCCCGTGCGCGTGCGCGCCCGACACCGTCAGGTCGATCATCTTCAGCACGGCCGGATGCAGCGTATCCACCTGCGCCGACAGCTTCGCGTGGCCGCGATCGATCGCCAGCGTATATTGCGCAAGGTCGTTGGTGCCGATCGAAAAGAAATCGACCTCCTGCGCCAGCGCCTCGACGATCGCGACGGCGGCCGGTACTTCGACCATCACGCCGATCTTTACAGGATGCGGACACGTTTGCTGTTCCTCCCGCAGGATACGTTTCGCCGCCAGCACCTCGTCGAGATCGGACACCATCGGGAACATGACGTGGAGATCCCCATGGGGCGCCGCACGCAGCATCGCGCGCAACTGGCTGCGGAACAGATCCGGGTAGGCGAGGCTGACGCGGATGCCCCGCAGGCCGAGAAACGGATTGGTCTCCTTCGGCAGCGGCAGGTAGCGCAGCGGCTTGTCGCCGCCGACGTCGAGCGTGCGGACCACGCACTTCCGGTGCCGGCCGAGTTCGGCTGCGACCGCCTCGTAGGCGGCCGCCTGCTCGTCCTCGCCCGGCGCGGCCGCCCGATCCTCGAACAGGAATTCCGAACGCAGCAGCCCGACGCCTTCGGCGCCGGCCGCCAGCGCCTGCCTGGTGTCCGCCGCGTCGCGCACGTTCGCGACGACCTCCACGCGATGGCCGTCGCGCGTGCTGCCGATCCGGTGCGCGTCCCGCTCGTTCGCGCTGCGCTGCGCGGCGGCGGCGTCCATGCGCCGCGTCACGTCGGCGAGCAGCGCCGGATCGGGATCGATCCGGAGCGTGCCCGCCGTGCCGTCGAGCACCGCGGTCACGCCGTCGCTCAGCGATAGCGCCGCCGTATCGATGCCGCAGATCGCCGGGATTCCCATCGACCGCGCCAGAATCGCCACGTGACTGGTCGGGCCGCCCGATACCGTGCACAGGCCGACGACCCGGTCGCGATCCAGCGCGACCGTGTCCGACGGCGTCAGGTCGTCGGCCAGCACGATCGACTGCGCGTTCAGCACCGGCAGCGCGCGTCGCACGCCGGTCAGCAGGGACGTCACGCGCAGGCCGACATCGCGGATGTCCGACGCCCGTTCGCGCAGCAGCGGGCTCGCATGCGCGGCCAGCCGCCCGGCCACCGCCCGGCATGCCTGGTGCCACGCGCCCGGCGCGTTCGAGCCGGCGCGCAACGCGGCTTCCGCGGCATCGATCAGCGCCGGATCGTCGAGCAGCGCGAGATGCGCTTCCATGATCTCGGCCTGACAGGCGCCGGCTTCGCCGCGACCGGCCACCAGTGCCTGTATCTGCTCGCCCGCCTGCCGCAGCGCCGCGAACAGGCGCGCCCGTTCTTCGTCGAAGGTGCCGCCGGTCTCGTCGAATTCGAGTTCGGCGGCGCGCCACTGCACGATGCGGCCGACCGCGAGCCCCGGCGACGCGGGCACGCCCGCGAACGCGCCGTCCGCCGGATCGGTTGCTGCCGCCGCGCTGCGCGTCGTGGCCAGTCCGGACGGCCCGGCCGCGGCGACGCGCTCGAGACGCTCGCCGCAGCCATCCCGCAGCACGCCCACGAGCCGGTCGAGCGCCTGCGCGGCGTCGGGGCCGCGCGCGCTCAGCCGGACTGGATCGCCTTGCCGCGTCGCGAGCGCCATCACCTCGACGGCCGATTTGGCATCCGCGCCGAGCGTCCCGCACGACAGCACGATGTGCGCGGAGAATGACCGGGCTTCCCTGGCCAGCACGGCGGCCGGCCGCGCATGCAGGCCCGCCGGATTCGGCAGTTCGACGAACGGCGCGTACAGCCACTCGCCGTCCGGTTCGGGCGCCTGGCCTTCGTTCCCGCGCGCCGCGAGATGCAGCGTCAGCAGCACGCTCTTGCCGGCTTCGACGAGGCCGTCGCGTTTGTCGATTTGCGATACGCATTCGCCGTTGACGACGACGATTTCCGTCAGCACGCTCGCCGCGTGCGCGGCGACGTGCGCGAAGTCGACGCGCAACAGAGGTTGCCCGGCGCGCACGTCGTCGCCCTTGCGCACGAGCGCCTCGAAACCCTCGCCGTCGAGCATGACCGTGTCGATGCCGACATGCACCATGATCCGGATGCCACCGTCGCCCTCGATGACGACTGCGTGCCGGGATGCGTGCAGATCGATGACCCGGCCGTCGATCGGCGCCAGGACGACGTCGGTTTCGGGATCGATCGACAGGCCGTCGCCGACCATTTTTTGCGCGAAGGCGGGATCCGGCACGGCCTCGATCGGGACGATCGTCCCGGAGAGCGGCGCCAGCACGGTGACGTGATTCGGTTGAGTCGACATATTGCACTCCAGATGAATTGCATCGTGAATATGAAACTGCTGCATTGACGGATCACCACCAGCTTTCGACCTGAACCCCGAACATGTTTGTCGATTGCCGGCCGGCCGACCACGAACCCCAGTTCGCGCCCTGCGCGTCGAGTGCGGCCTGATTCCACGCAACACGGGTCGCGTAGAACCGCAGTTCGGGGCGGGTCATGAACTCGGGGCCGGTGCTGAACGCGATCGCCGCTGTATATTTGTCGAGCTTCTGCAGCGGGCCGCCGTTGACGCGCAGCGTCGACCAGCCGCACTCCGACAACAGCTTCACGTAGCGCGCGACCGCGTACGACACCCGTCCGCCGAACGAGGTGCCCGTCGTGCTGCCCGAACCATGCGCGCCTTGCCCGCGCTGGTACTCGGCAAGCGCCTGGCCGCCGAAGCGGCCGAGCTGCCAGGTCACGGAGTCGAGCAGTCGCACGCTGCGCGTGCCGTTCGGCTGGGTCAGATCGCCGAATCCCGTTTCGAGCGACGCATAGCCGGTGCTGCCTTGCAGCCACACCGAATTCGTGATGCCGGGCAGCACGAAATTGGCCTTGTCGTACTTGAGCGTCAGCGCGCTGCCGAACGAGCCGCCGGGGAAATCGCCGCGCAGCACCTCGCCGATCACGCGAAGCTTGCCCTCCGACCCAACCGGAATGTCGTAGACGTCGACGTTCATGCGGGTCGCGTCCTTCCGGTTCAGGGTCGGGCTGTAATGCTGCTGGCTGCGGAACACGCTGACGCCGAGCCGGGCCGACGCGCCGAGCGGAATGTTGGTCGCGCCGATGCCGGGATCGATCGTCGGGCCGCCGACGCTGTAGAAGAAGTGATCGACGATATGGACATCCTCGCGCTCGATATAGCGTTTGCCGGCCCAGAAGATTGTCGACGGCGAGAACGCGTAGCCGCTCGTCGTCACGTACGCCTCCTTGGCGAAGTACTGTCCGTGGCTGCTCACGAAGCGGTTCGCTTCGGGATTCCAGTAGGTCGCGGTATACGCGGCGGACCACGTGATGCCGCCGTCGAAATGAAACGTTTTCCTGAGGCCGAGTTCCGTGTACGTATCGCCTTCGTTGCCGAGGCGGAACTCTTCGCCGCCGTTGCCGAGCGCGTATTTGTTGACGTCGCCGCCGTTGGTCCTGCGCTCCGATACGAAGCCCGCGCGGACATAGCCGTTGAACTGGAAATCGTCGCCGAGATCCACCGCGAATGCGCTTGCGCACGGGTAAAGCGATACGGACGCGATCAGCGCGCCGATCCACGTTTTCATGTCTGTCTCCAAACCTCTGATGGGTATTGATTGGCGAGAACGGCGTTGCTACGCGTCTCTTTTTTGTAATGGCCACATACGGGTGTCGTGCAGCGTCAGCGGCCGGGTGGCGGTCACGCGTGGCGACGTTGTTGCCGATGTCGGGTAGCAGCGCGTCGTGAAGACCGCCTCGCCGTCGTTGACGAACAGCTCGACCGCACTGCCATCGACGAACAGCCGCAGCCGGGTGAGGTCCGATGCGGTTTCATAGGCCGCGTGTTCGTCGAACTGCCCGGCCGCGGGACAGTGCCGGACGAGCGTGAGCCGGCCGCGACGACCGTCGCGAACGACGCGCAATGCTTGCGCGTCGCTGTCGAACAGGTGCAGTACCCAGTCCGCGCCGGCTTCCGCGCGGATCGACATGTCCAGCTCCCACGCCGCGCCCGGTGATGGCGGCAGCGTCAACGATTCGCCGGCGGCAAGCCGGGTCTCCGGCACCCCGACGAGCGGCCCGCGCAGACGCTCGAGTTCGCGCAGCGGTTGCTGCCGCAACTGCCCGTTCTCGACGCGCAGTTCGCGCGGGAGCGTCAGGCAGTGTGTCCAGCCGGCCGCGACGGTCGGCGTATCCGGCCGGGACGGCAGCCCCATCCAGCCGATCATCAGCCGACGCCCGTCGGGCGCGTGCAGCGTTTGCGGCGCATAGAAATCGAAGCCGTGGTCGAGCACCCGGAAGCCGCCGTGCGCGAACGTCGCGGCATTCACGTCGAGCCGGCCGACCAGATAGCCGGCCCGATCCTCGTGGTACGCGGCGCCGCTGCGCGCTTCCTCGATCTGCTGGCAGCAGATCAGTACGTGTTCGTCGTCCAGCGCGAACAGATCCGGGCATTCGATCATGTAGCAGGCATCGGTCGGCGCGAGCAGCTCGCCGACGATGCGCCACGCACGCAGATCCGGGCTCGTCGCGAGCACGACGGTTCCCTTCAGATCGTTGCGCTGGGCACCGAAGACGGCATGCCATGCACCGTTCTGCCGCCACACTTTCGGATCGCGGAAATGATCGGTGTAGCCGGGCGGCGCGCCGTCGATCACCGGCCCGAGCTTCTCGAACCGCACGCCGTCGGACGAGCGCGCGAGGCACTGATGGCTCGCGCGGCCGCCCGAGTCGTCGCGCACGTTGCCCGTGTACATCAGCAGCATCGCGTCGTCCACGTCGATCGCGCAGCCCGAATAGCAGCCCTGCGCGTCGTACGGCCTATCCGGCGCCAGCGCGATCGGAAAGGACTGCCAATGAATCAGGTCGGTGCTGACAACATGCGCCCAATGCTTGTTCTGATGCACGCAGCCGTCCGGATTCCATTGGTAGAAGACGTGGTAAGCGCCTTGCCAGTAAATCAGGCCGTTCGGGTCGTTGATCAGTCCGTACGGCGGGCACAGATGGAACGACGGCCGCCAGCGGTCGTCGCGGATGTCGAGCTTGGTCATGTCACGCACCGGACAGCTCTCCATAGGGCTTCTTCATGCCGACGCTGCGCAGCCAGGTCCCGGCGAACGCGACCGAAAACGCGAGCACACCGCCGATCACATAGTTGAGCAGGCCATCCGGGCGCACGATCGCGAGCCCGGGCAAAGCCGTCAGGCCGAGCCCCGTCATGCCGACGTGCGTCGCCACCACCCAGCCGCCGCCGACCGCGCCGCCGATCGCCGCGAACACGAATGGCCAGAAGAACCGCAGGTTGACGCCGAAGATCGCGGCTTCGGTGATGCCTGCCAGGCACGACAGTGCGGCGGGTATCGCAACCTGGCGGATCTTGTCGTCGCGCGTGGTGAAGAACACGGCGAGCGCCGCGCCGCCTTGCGCGACATTGGCCATCGACCAGATCGGCAGCAGGAAATTGACGCCGATCGCCGGACTGGCGAGCAGGCCCGCCTCGATCGCATGGAAGCTGTGGTGGATGCCCGTGATGACGATCATCGAATACAGGCCGCCGAACAGGATGCCCGCAAGCGCGCCGCCGTGCTGGTAGATCGCCTGCAGGCCGAACGACAGGCCGTCGCCGAGCGCGCGCCCGATCGGGCCGACCACGGTCAGCGCGATCGCGCCCGAGATCAGCAGCGTCAGGAACGGTGTGAAGATCAGGTCGATCGAGGCCGGGATGCACCGCTTCAGGCCCCGCTCGATCCACGACATCATCCAGACGGCCAGCAGGATCGGCAGGACGGTGCCCTGATAGCCGACCTTCGCGATATGCAGCCCGAACAGATCCCAGTATTCATGGACGCCGGTGCCGAGCGTCCACGCATTCTGCAACTCGGGATGGATCATGATGCCGGCGAGCGCCGCCGCGAGAAACGGCGAAACGCCGAAATCGCGGGCTGCCGAGAAAGCGATCAGGATCGGCAGGAACACGAACGCCGTGCTCGCGAAGATATTCAGGATCTGGAAGCCGGCGCTGTCGCCGGCGACCCAGCCCATGCTTTTCAGCATGCCGAGCAGACCCATCAGCAGGCCGGATGCGACGATCACCGGAATGATCGGCACGAAGATGTTCGACAGCGTGCGCGCCAGCTTCTGTGCCGGGTTTTGCCGCGCTACGACCTCCTGCTTCAGCGCGTCGAGCGATCCGGCGGCCGACGCGCCCAGCAGCGGCTGCAGGGCGTCGTGCACTTTCTCCACGATGCCCTGGCCAATGATGATCTGAACCTGTCCGGCGCCGCTGAACGACCCTTTCACGAGATCGATCGCGCCGATCGCGCCATGGTCGACCTTGTCCGCGTCGTGGACGACGAGCCTCAGCCGGGTCGCGCAGTGCGAGAGCCGCGCGACGTTCGCGGCGCCGCCGATCAGCGGCAGCAACGCATGTGCGGTTTCGATTTCAGTCATGTTCTCCTCCTTGAGTGGGTCGATGTGGTATCGATGCCATATGGTATCGATACCACATCATCGTCTCCGATGCCCGGATCGGTTCGTTCCTCGGGCTTTCAGCCGGACGCCAGTGTTCTGCGCGTCCGGTCAGGTACTCCGGCGCAGCACGAGCCGGTACGGCATCACGGCACGCGACACCTTGCCGTTCTTGGTCTCGCGCATTTCCAGCATCAGCCGGGCCGCCTCCGCGCCCGTGTCGGCGTAGTCGTAATGCACGGTCGACAGGGCAGGGCGCACCATGCGCGCCATGTCGCTATCGCCCATGCCCGCGACCGCCATGTCGTCGGGTACGCGGATGCCGCGGTCGTGCAGGCAGGCCATCACGCCGACCGCGAGCCGGTCGGTCACCGCCAGAATCGCCGTGCAGCGCGCGTCGCCCGTCATCCGCAGCAGGCGTTCCGCCGCTTCCTCGCCGGCCTCGGCCCGGAAGCTCGCACGGACGATCAGCTCCGGATCGACCGGCATGCCCCGCGCCCGCAATGCGTCGCCATAGCCCGCCGTTCGCTCGCCGCCGACCTGGAGATCCTCTTCGCCCACCGTCACGAGCCCGATGCGCGTATGCCCGCGGCCGAGCAGATGCTCGGTCATCTGGCATGCCGCCGAGCGCTCGTTCTGAATCACGCTCGTGATGCCGAGATGGCTCGCGTCCTGCCCGATCATCACGATCGGCAGGCCCGCTTCGCGGATCGCGTCGACGAGGCCGCCGTTGACGGTCGTCCCAAGGTGCAGGACGCCCGCGACCCGCTGCCGGCGGAACAGATCGTAGGCCGCGGCTTCTTCCGCGACCGAGTTGTTCGTATTGGCCAGCAGCATCTGGTAGCGCAGTGGTTCGAGCGTCGACGAGATGCCTGCCACGATTTCGCCCGTGGTATAGGAGTTGATCTTCGGAATGATCACGCCGATCAGCCCCGAGCGATGGGACTTCAGTTGCTTCGCCAGTTCCGACGGGGTGTAGTGCGTCTGCGATATCACGGTTTCGATGCGCTCGCGTACCTCGGCCTTCACGTAACCGGAGTTGTTCAGCACGCGCGAGACCGTGGACGTCGACACACCGGCAAGCGTGGCGATATCGCGAATGGTCAATCTCTTTTGTGGTATCGTTACCATGTTCAGATGGTACGGGACGTGGATCGGTCTGTAAATAGGGGAAACACGGAAGCGGGCGCGGCAGGGGCGCCGCGACGGATGCCCGAGGCGCCCGACGGACCGGTTCGGATCGTTCGGGGCGATACGCGATTCGACGTTGCCCGGCTATGCGGTTACCGGCATGCGACAGTCGCCAGCATATACACGTATGGCGAGCGCCAGCAGATCCTGCGCAAGTGCAAGTGCTGCGCGATCCCCGCGCAGCGTGTCGCGCTGGAGCCCGGCCAGCGTTGCAACTCGTGCTCTATCCGTTCCCTCTCGCGTTCGACACGCACGCCGCGTTGCAGGATGTCTGCATGGCGACGACGCGATCGTCACGGGCCCGCATCGAAGTCGGCACAGCTCGCCGCAAGCGGCATGACCGGTGCGCCCCATGGCGCCGGAGCGATGACGCTCGCATTGTCGCCGGTCCATGCCACGCGTGACAGCCGCTTCGTCCAATTTCCTGCGCAACACGATCATCGTCGCGGGATGAAGATGAACAGATGGGCTCGCCTGAGCCATCCGCGATCGCGGCGGAAACATGAAGGCGAGGGTTGAGAAATCACTCCCACGACCTGCGTCGAGCAAGTCGACATGAAATGTATATGAAAGCATATGCGTAAGGATTGAGAGCCGCACACGCGCTGTCCTGGAAGGCGTCAATTAGCTCGTTTCGACCCTCAGGAATAGGCCGCCAGTGTCAAAAATGCGGCGCTGCGTCGAATTTCGCGATCGGCGTCATCGAGCAATGCAAAAAATTACGTATAAAAATCAGTGGTATAAGCTGATGCGAAAAAATGATGCTCTGCTGCGCTGCAGAAAATAATCAATCGCCTTATGCTGGTTAACCCGATCGCGTTTGAGCGACATCAAGTTTTCCGGTGATGCCGCTTTACATTTTGCCAACACTGGCGATTCACGAAATCTATCTATCGAATTGATTTCGTTCCTTTCGTCTCGCCTGTCCCCGATGCAGTGCGCGACTTCATCTAGGCCTTGTTGACATGCATGATTTTCCCTTCCTGAGCCTGGCCATCTGGGCTCCGATCCTGTTCGGCGCGGGCCTGCTGCGCGCCGGTTCCGATCATCATCCACGCCGTACGCGGCTGATTGCGCTCGTCGGCGCGCTGGTGGGGCTTGCGGCGGTCGCGCCGCTGGTTGCCGGTTTCGATGCGCACTCGGCCGCGATGCAGTTCGTCGAAAGCCGCAACTGGCTGGCGGCATTCAATTCCGGATGGCGGGTCGGCATCGACGGCGCGTCGCTGTGGCTCGTCGTGCTGACCGCGTTCACGACGCTCGTGGTGGTGGTGGCGTCGTGGGAGTCGGTCACGGTACGCGTCGCGCAGTACTACGCGTCGTTCCTGATCCTGTCGGGGCTGATGGTCGGCGTGTTCGTCGCACAGGACGGGCTGCTGTTCTTCATCTTCTTCGAGGCGACGCTGATCCCGCTGTACCTGCTGATCGGCACGTGGGGGCGTGAGCGTCGCGTGTACGCGGCCGTGAAGTTCTTCTTCATCTCGTTCGCCGGCTCGCTGTTGCTGCTGATGGCGATGCTGTATCTGTACGCGCAGTCGCATACGTTCGACATGGCCGTCTGGCGCACGCTGCAGCTCGGCTTCGCACCGCAGTTGCTGGTATTCCTCGGCTTCTTCGTCGCCTTCGCGGTCAAGGTGCCGATGTGGCCGGTCCACACGTGGCTGAGCGACGTCTACACCGACGGCCTGACCGGCGCCGCGCTGATGCTCGCGATGCTCAAGCTCGGCGGCTACGGGTTCCTGCGCTTCGCGCTGCCGGTCACGCCCGATGCGAGCCACTTCTTCGCGCCGGCCGTGATCGCGCTGTCGCTGTTCGCGATCGTCTATGCGAGCCTGATCGCGCTCGCGCAGACCGATCTCGGCAGGCTGCTCGCGTATTCGACGGTCGCACACATGGGGATCGTCACGCTCGGGCTCTTCCTGTTCAACCGGATCGGTGTCGAAGGCGCGATCGTGCAGCTCGTGTCGTACGGCTTCGTCGCGGGCGCGATGCTGTTGTGCGTGAACGTGCTCGTCGATCGCACGAAGCAGCGTGAGATTGCCGCGTATGGCGGCGTCGCGGGCGTGATGCCGCGTTTCGCGACCTTCACGGTGCTGTTCGCGATGGCCAACGTCGGCCTGCCGGGCACGTCGGGGTTCGTCGGCGAGTTCATGGTCATCATGGGCGCGATTCGCTTCAACTTCTGGATCGGCGCCATCGCGGCACTCACGCTGATCCTCAGCGCGTCGTACACGCTGTGGATGCTCAAGCGCGTCGTGTTCGGCAAGGTCGCGAGCCAGCGGATCGCGAAGCTCGCCGACCTGAACCGTCGCGAGATCGTGATGTTCGCGTCGCTCGCACTGGTCGTGCTGGCGGTCGGCATCGATCCGAAGCCGTTCACCGACGCGATCGATCCGACCGTCGGCAGGCTGATCGAGGACGCGAGCCATTCGAAGCTGCCGACAGGGGACGGCCCCGCGCAGCCGCAGCCGTCGTACATGGCATCGACGCACGGCTGATCGCGGCACGTCGCGCGAGCGGGACGCATCGCACGGCGGCGGTGCGGTCGTTGCACGCACATCGATCCGGTCCTGGCCCGGCGCAGGCCGCGCCGGGCCGGCTTCCGGCTGCGTGAAATTGCCCCGCGACAATCTGTCTCACGGCAGATTCTGCAATGATGATTTTCCGCATTAGCTGGTTTTTCATCGCACTCGCGCGACGTATGATTCGGCCACTTTCGTGGATCGAATGCGCATCGGGCATACGCAAACGGATTCAATGACCCTCGGGCTGTGTGATGAAAAGAAAAGCTTCAAAAGGCGGGGCGGCGCTGATGTCGATCGGCGCGGCTTTGAGCCTGTCAGGCTGTAATTTAGATGTACTAAATCCGAAAGGAAGCGTGGGCGCTGCCGAAAAGGCGCTGATCGCGACGTCCACCTGGGCGATGCTGATCGTCGTCGTGCCGGTGATTCTGCTCACGCTGTGGTTCGCGTGGCGTTACCGCGCGTCGAACCGCAATGCCACCTACGCGCCGAACTGGTCGCACTCGACCGCGATCGAGGTCGTGATCTGGACGGTGCCGACGCTGATCATCCTGTTCCTCGGCGTGCTTACGTGGAAGACCACGCACGAGCTCGACCCGTACAAGCCGCTCGAGTCGTCGGTGAAGCCGATCGACGTCGAGGTCGTCGCACTCGACTGGAAGTGGCTGTTCATCTATCCGGAACTCGGCATCGCGTCGGTGAACCAGCTCGCGATTCCGGTCGGCACGCCGGTGAACTTCCGCATCACGTCGGATTCGGTGATGAACTCGTTCTTCATCCCGCAGCTCGGCGGCCAGGTCTATGCGATGGCCGGCATGCAGACGCGCCTGCACCTGATCGCCGACGAACCCGGCAACTTTGCGGGCACGTCGGCCAACTTCAGCGGCCGTGGCTTCTCCGACATGAAGTTCCGCACGCTCGCCGAGCCGCGCGAACAGTTCGATGCATGGGTGCAGAAGGTGAAGGCGTCGCCGGAGCGGCTCGACGCGACCGTGTACGGCACCGTCGCGCAGCCGAGCGAGAAGGCGCCCGTACGCTACTTCTCGTCGGTCGATCCGCGGCTCTTCCACAACATCATCGCGAAATACAACGATGGCCACGTCCTCGACCTGAAGGACGCCGCCTGCGGCACGAAGGGGTAACGCATGTTCGGCAAACTCACACTCTCGGCGATCCCGTTCGACCAGCCCATCATCATGGGGGCCGGTGCCTTCATGGGGCTGGTCGTGCTGGGCATTCTCGCCGCGCTGACGATCACCGGCCGGTGGAAATGGCTGTGGACGCAATGGCTGACCACGGTCGACCACAAGAAACTCGGCGTGATGTACATCATCGTCGCGCTGATCATGCTGCTGCGCGGCTTCGCCGACGCGATCATGATGCGCATGCAGCTCGCGCTCGCGTACAACGGGCCCGGCTACCTGCCGCCGCACCACTATGACCAGGTCTTCACGGCACACGGCGTGATCATGATCTTCTTCATGGCGATGGTGTTCATGGTCGGCCTGATGAACCTGGTCGTGCCGCTGCAGATCGGCGCGCGCGACGTCGCGTTCCCGTTCATCAACTCGCTCTCGTTCTGGATGACGGCCGTCAGCGCGATCCTGATCAACATCTCGCTCGTGATCGGCGAATTCGCACAGACGGGCTGGCTCGCGTATCCGCCGCTGTCGGAGTTGCAGTTCAGTCCGGGGGTAGGGGTCGACTACTACCTGTGGGCGCTGCAGATCTCGGGCGTCGGCACGCTGCTGACCGGCGTGAACTTCTTCGTGACGATCATCAAGATGCGCGCACCGGGCATGACGCTGATGAAGATGCCGGTGTTCACGTGGACGGCGCTCTGCACGAACGTGCTGATCATGGCGTCGTTCCCGATCCTGACCGCGACGCTCGCGCTGCTCGGCCTCGACCGTTACCTCGGCATGCACTTCTTCACGAACGAAGCCGGCGGCAACGCGATGCTGTACCTGAACCTGATCTGGGCATGGGGGCACCCCGAGGTGTACATCCTGATCCTGCCGGCGTTCGGTATCTTCTCGGAAGTCATCGCGACGTTCGCGAGGAAGCCGCTGTTCGGCTACAAGACGATGGTGTACGCGACCTGCGCGATCATGGTGCTGTCGTTCCTCGTCTGGCTGCACCACTTCTTCACGATGGGCTCGGGTGCGAACGTGAATGCGTTCTTCGGCATCATGACGATGATCATCGCGATCCCGACCGGCGTGAAGGTGTTCAACTGGCTGTTCACGATGTACCGCGGCCGGATCGAATTCACGACTCCCGTGCTGTGGACGATCGGCTTCATGGTCACGTTCACGCTCGGCGGCATGACAGGCGTGATGATGGCGATTCCCGGTGCGGACTTCGTGCTGCACAACAGCCTGTTCCTGATCGCGCACTTCCATAACGTGATCATCGGCGGCGTGCTGTTCGGCTATCTTGCAGGCTTCAACTACTGGTTCCCGAAGGCGTTCGGCTTCAAGCTGAACGAGAAGCTCGGCAAGGCGGCGTTCTGGTTCTGGCAGATCGGTTTCTACGTTGCATTCGTGCCGCTCTATGTGCTCGGCTTCATGGGCATGACGCGCCGGATCAACCACTACGACAACCCGGCCTGGCATCCGTGGCTGCTGGTCGCCGCGTTCGGCGCCGTGCTGATCGCGATCGGCATTGCGTGCCAGCTGCTGCAACTGGTGGTCAGCATCCGCAACCGCAACCTGCCCGAGTACCGCGATACAACGGGCGATCCGTGGGGCGGCCGCACGCTGGAGTGGGCGACCTCGTCGCCGCCGGCCGACTACAACTTCGCGCTGATCCCGCAGGTGCGCACGCTCGACGCGTATGCGGACATGAAAGCACGCGGCGAAGGCAGGCCGAACCCGGCCGCGATTCGCGACATCCACATGCCGTCGAATACCTGTGCGGGCCTCGTGGTGGCGATCTTCAGCCTGGTGCTCGGCTTCGCGCTGGTGTGGCACATCTGGTGGATGGCGATCGGCGGGCTCGTCGGGATCGTCGCGACGCTCGTGATCTACAGCTCGCGCGATAACGACGGCTATTACATCCCCGCGTCGACGGTGCGGAAGATCGAAGACAAGCAGCCGACGAAGCGCGTGGCCGCGCGCGTCGACGACGTGGAACTGGAGGCCAACTGATGTTGCAGAAAACCTTGAGCGCAACCCTGCTCGAGCACGACGACCATCCGCCGTCGCATTCGGTGTTCGGGTTCTGGCTGTACCTGATGACCGACTGCGTGATCTTTGCGGCGCTGTTCGCGACGTTCGCGGTGCTCGGCCAGCAGGTTGCGGGCGGGCCGACCGCGAAAGACCTGTTCGACATTCCTGGCGTCGCGGTGGAAACCGCCGCGCTGCTGCTGTCGAGCATCACGTACGGTTTCGCGATGCTCGCCGCGTACAAGCAGCGGCGCGGTGCGCTGCTCGCATGGCTCGCGGTGACGTTCGTGCTCGGCGCGGCGTTTCTCGTGATGGAACTGCGCGAGTTCTCGCACCTGATCGCGGAAGGCGCGGGTCCGCAGCGCAGCGCGTTCCTGTCCGCGTTCTTCACGCTGGTCGGCACGCACGGATTGCACGTGACGGCCGGCCTGCTGTGGATGATCGTGCTCGCCGGGCAGATCGTGTTCCGCGGCGGCGACCTGACCGATCGCGACCTGCGACGCCTGACGTGCCTGAGCCTCTTCTGGCACTTCCTCGACATCGTGTGGATCTGCGTGTTTTCCTTTGTCTATCTCGCGAGCGTGATCTAAATGGCCCATTCGCATTCGTCTCAACTCGAAGAAGGGCACGGCAGTGTCGGCGGCTACGTCGCCGGTTTCATCCTGTCGGTGCTGCTCACGGCCGCGTCGTTCGGCCTCGTGATGGGCGGCGTGCTGTCGCCGCACGCGTCGCTGATCGCGCTTGCCGTACTCGCGTTCGTGCAGATCGTTGTGCACCTCGTGTACTTCCTGCACATGAACGGCTCGTCGGGACAGCGCTGGAATGTGATGGCGTTCAGCTACACGGTGCTGACCGCGGCGATCCTGATCGTCGGCACACTGTGGGTGATGCACAACGTCAGCATGAACATGATGTCGCGCTGAGCGGCATCGCGGCGCAGCGGTCGGTATCCATGCGTTTTCATGCAACAAAAAGGCGGCACGCGAGTGCCGCCTTTTTGTTTTTCATCGGCACCGCGCGACGGCCGTCGACGCGCACGATGTTGCCTTGCGGCGGATAACCGTCGCGTACGTGCGCGACGTCGCGCATGAAGATCACCGCGCCGTTCACGCTCCGGATCGGGAGCACGTTGATTGGGTCGATGGTCAGCGGGCTGTCGTTGAGCCGGATGTTGTATTCGAAGCCGCCGATCTTCTGCGTGCCGGCCGGGATGATCTGGTTCTGCTGCGCCGGCGCGGTCCCGACGTCCTGCGCGGACAGCCCCTTGGCCTGCAGCGCCTGCGGATCGAGATCGATCTGCACCTGACGCACCTTGCCGCCATACAGTGACGGAATCGCGACACCCGCGACAGATAGCAGCTGAGGCTGGATCACGTTGGTCGCGTAGTCGCCGAGCCGCTGTTCGTTCGGTGCGTCGCTCGTCAGCGCCAACTGCAGTACGGGCACGGTCGATGCGTTGTGTCGAGGACCTGCGGCGGCGTGGTGCCCGGCGTCATTTGCTTGAGCACGGTCTGCGAGATCGACGTGACCTGCGCGGTCGCGGTGCGGATGCCGACGCTCGGCTGTAAGAAGATCTTGACGATCCCGAAGCTGCGGAACGACTGCGACTCGATGTGCGCAACGTCGTTGACCGGCGTGCCGAGCGTGCGCTCGTAGTAGGTGACGATGCGCCCGGCCATGTCGGCCGGCTGCAGGCCCGCGTAATTTCACACGACGCTGATGACCGGAATCCGGATGTCGGGGAAGATGCCGGTCGGCGTGCGCAGCGCCGCGAGCGGCCCCGCGATCAGGATCAGCAGTGCGAGCATGATGAAGGTGCAGGGGCGCGCGAGCGCGAGTCGGACGAGTTTCAGCATCGGCGAGGTTTCCGCCGGCGCGGGGCGCCGGCCCGACAGCGAATTGCCGAAGCGTGGCGGGAGCCCGGTTCGGCTCGCGCAGTGTGCGTTGGCGCCGCTTGACGCGGGCCGCGGGGCAGGATGGAAGGTGTTTTGGGAACGGGGCGCGACGGGCAGGGCGGGCGCCGATTGTTACAAGACGTTAGCGCAGGCTTCCCGTTGCGATGCCGCGCATCAGTTCTTACAAAGTGGAAATATGCGGAGACGGCGCTTGCCGTTATAGTCGAATCACACATGACACAACCAGAAGAGGAATCCATGAAGACCTTGCGTGTTGCCTCGCTCTTGACCGGTATGACGGCCTTGCTCGTGTCGGGCGCAGCAATGGCGGGAGTCAATGTCGGGATCAATCTCGGCGTTCCGGCGCCAGTCTACGTCGCGCCCGCACCCGTGTATGCGCCGCCGCCTCCGCCGCCGGTCGTCTATCAGCCGGCCCCTGTCTACGCGCCGGCGCCGGCCATCGTGATCGGCTGGCATGGCGACCGCTACTGGGACGGCCGTCGCTACTGGGGCCGTGACGAGTGGTACCGCCATCACGGCCGCGGCCGCGGCTGGGGCGGCGATCGCGGCCGCTGGGACAACGGCCGCCACAACGGCTGGCACTGATCGGCAGGGCGCGCCCGCCTGATGCGCGCCCTCGGTCCGCTCGTGGAGAAACCGCCCGCGTGGCGGTTTTCTTTTGGCTCGCAGGCTTGAATGGGTAGAATCGTCCCTCGTTACTACCCTCATTCGACCGACAGGGCCTCTATGACGAAGGGTTCGCCCCGGGCCGCCGTCGCGCGTGCCCGCCGTGCCATAAAGGTTGCAGGCCGCACGGCCGTGGTGTTCGCGTTGCAGGCGGCGCTGGCCGCGACCGCTGCGCACGCGGCCTACGCCATCGCGCAGTATGGCGAGCCGAAGTATCCGCCGGGCTTCAAGCATTTCGACTACGTCAACCCCGACGCGCCGAAGGGCGGCACGCTGGTGCTCGCGAACCCGAACCGGCTGACGTCGTTCGACAAGTTCAACCCGTTCACGATGCGCGGCAATCCCGCGCCGGGCATCGACATGCTGTTCGAGAGCCTCGCGACCGGCAGCTCGGATGAGCCGGCATCCGCGTACGGGCTGCTCGCCGACGACATCGACATCGCGCCGGACCGCCGTTCGGTCACGTTCCACCTGAATCCGCGCGCGCGCTTCTCGAACGGCGACCGCGTCACCGCCGACGACGTCAAGTTCTCGTTCGACACGCTGAAGAGCAAGCAGGCCGCGCCGCAGTTCGGCGCGTATTTCGCGGAGATCGCGAAGGCCGTGGTCGTCGATCCGGCTACCGTGCGCTTCGAGTTCCGCAGCGCGAACCGTGAATTGCCGCTGATCGCCGGCGGCGTGCCGGTGTTTTCGCGCAAGTGGGGATTGCGCGCGGACGGCTCGCGCATCCCGTTCGACCAGCTCGCGTTCGAGCAGCCGATCGGCAGCGGCCCGTACCTGATCGAGCGCTACGACAACGGCCGCACCATTACTTACCGGCGCAACCCGGCGTATTGGGGCGCCGATCTGCCCGTGCGGGTGGGTACCAACAACTTCGAGCGGATCGTCTACAAGCTGTATGGCGACGGCGTCGCGCGGCTCGAGGCGTTCAAGGCCGGCGAATACGACGTGCTCGTCGAGTACATCGCGCGCAACTGGACGCGCCGCGACGTCGGCAAGCGTTTCGACAACGGCGAGCTCGTCAAGCGCGAATTCCGCCAGCACAACGGCGCCGGCATGCAGGGCTTCTTCATGAACCTGCGCCGGCCGCTGTTTCGCGACGTGCGCGTGCGCCAGGCGCTCGACCTGGCGTTCGACTTCGAATGGCTGAACCGCCAGCTGTTCTACAGCGCCTACACGCGTCTGGACAGCTACTTCGCCGACACCGACCTGCAGGCGACCGGCACGCCCGGCCCCGGCGAGCTGAGGCTGCTGGAGCCGCTGCGCGCGCAGCTCGACCCGGCCGTGTTCGGCCCGATGGTCACGCAGCCGAACACGAATCCGCCGGGCTCGCTGCGCGCGAACCTGCTGAAGGCGCGCGCGCTGCTCGCGCAGGCCGGCTGGACCTATCGCGACGGCGCGCTGCGCAACGCGAAAGGCGAGCCGTTCACGTTCGAGATCCTCGACGATTCGGGCGCGGCGATGGAAGGAATCGTGGCGGCGTACCAGCGCAACCTGGCGAAGCTCGGCATCGACGCACGTTTTCGTACGGCCGATTTCGCGCTGCTGCAAAAGCGTCTGGACGCGTTCGACTACGACATGACGACGATCCGCTTGCCGGGCGTGCAGGTTCCCGGGGCCGAGCAATACTCGCGTTACGCGAGCAAGTTCGCCGACGAGCCGGGCTCCGACAACTTCATCGGGCTGAAGTCGCCGGCCGTCGATGCGTTGCTCCATTCGCTGGGGACCGCGCAGACGCGCGAAGACCTGCTCGACGCGACCCACGCGCTCGACCGGGTGCTGATGCACGGCTACTACGCGGTCCCGCAGTGGTACAGCACGACGCACCGGATCGCGTACAAGCGCACGCTTGCCTATCCGCAGACGCTGCCGCTGTACTATTCGGCCGAGGGCTGGGTCGTGTCGACCTGGTGGGCGAAGCCCGATCACTGAGCCACGCCGCCCCGAGTCCAATCCCGCTTACCGATCGCGAGTCGACGCCCATGTGGAGCTACATCCTCAAACGCCTGCTGCTGATGATCCCGACGCTCATCGGCGTGCTGACCCTCACGTTCGCGGTGATCCAGTTCGTGCCGGGCGGCCCCGTCGAACAGGCCGTGCAGGAATTGCGCAAGGGCGCGACGGAGCAGGGTGCGGTGCCGTTCGGGATGCGCGCGCATACCGGCGTCGACGCGCAACAGCTCGCGCAGCTCAAGGCGCTGTACGGTTTCGACAAACCGCCGCTCGAACGCTACTGGCTGATGCTGAAGCGCTTCGCGCGCTTCGATCTCGGCGACAGCTACTTCCGCCACCAGAGCGTGTGGTCGCTGGTCGTGCAGAAGCTGCCCGTGTCGATCAGCATCGGGCTGTGGACGTTCTTCCTCACGTACCTCATATCGGTGCCGCTCGGCATCGCGAAGGCGGTGCGCAACGGCTCGCCGTTCGATGTCGCGACGAGCCTCGTCGTGCTCGTCGGCTATGCGATTCCGGGCTTCGTGCTCGGCGTGCTGCTGCTCGTGCTGTTCGGTGGCGGCTCGTTCTGGCAGCTGTTCCCGCTGCGCGGGCTCACGTCGGACAACTTCGCGCAACTGTCGCTCGTGGGCAAGGTGCTCGACTACCTGTGGCACATCGCGCTGCCGATCACGGCGTCGGTCGTCGGCAGCTTCGCGGTCGTCACGATGCTCACGAAGAATGCGTTCCTCGACCAGATCCGCCGGCAATACGTGCTGACCGCGCGCGCGAAGGGGCTCTCCGAGCGCAACGTGCTGTGGAAGCACGTGTTCCGCAACGCGATGCTGCCGCTGATCGTCGGCTTCCCGGCGGCGTTCATCGGCGCGTTCTTCACGGGCAGCCTGCTGATCGAGACGCTGTTCTCGCTCGACGGCCTCGGGCTGCTGTCGTACGAATCCGTCGTGCGGCGCGACTATCCGGTCGTGCTCGGCACGCTGTACCTGTTCACGCTGATCGGTCTCGCGACCAAGCTGATCTCCGATCTCTGCTATGTGTGGGTCGATCCGCGCATTCAGTTCGACACCCTGGAGCGCTGACATGAAACCTTCCGTCTGCATGCCCGGCGTCACCGGGCGAGGTGCGCGATGAGCCGGGCCGTCGCATCGTCCCGCATCGACGCGGCGCGCGCCCGCGTGTCGCCGTCGCCCGCGCGCCGCGTATGGCAGCGCTTCAGGCAGCAGCGCCTCGGCTACTGGAGCTTCGTGATCTTCGTCGTCGCGTTTGCCGCGAGCGTGGCGGCGCCGCTGTGGTCGAACGACAAGCCGCTCGTCGTGCATTACGACGGCCAGACCTATTTCCCGATGTTCCATGCGTATCCGGAGACGACCTTCGGCGGCGATTTCCCGACACCGGCCGACTATCTCGATCCGTATGTGCGCAAGCGGCTCGAGGCGCCCGGCAACTTCGTCGTCTACCCGCCGAACCATTACTACTACGACACGCTGAACTACTTCTCGAACGTGCCGAATCCCGCGCCGCCGTCGCGCGCGAACTGGCTCGGCACCGACGCGCAAGGGCGCGACCTGCTCGCGCGGCTCGTGTACGGGTTCCGCGTGTCGGTCGAGTTCGGGCTGATCCTGACCGCGATCGGCACGCTGCTCGGGATCGCCGCGGGCGCCGTGCAGGGTTTCTTCGGCGGGCGCATCGACATCGTCGGGCAGCGGCTGATCGAGATCTGGAGTTCGCTGCCCGAGCTGTACCTGCTGATCATCTTCGCGTCGATCTTCGAGCCGAGCTTCCTGCTGCTGATCGTGCTGCTGTCGCTGTTCGGCTGGATCGGGCTCGCCGACTACGTGCGTGCGGAATTCCTGCGCAACCGTACGCAGGACTACGTGCGCGCCGCGCGCGCGATGGGCCTCACGAACTGGCAGATCATCTGGCGCCACGTGCTGCCGAACAGTCTCACGCCGGTGATCACGTTCCTGCCGTTCCGGATGAGCGGTTCGATCCTCGCGCTCACGAGCCTCGATTTCCTCGGGCTCGGCGTGCCGCCGCCGACCCCGAGCCTCGGCGAGCTGCTCGCGCAGGGCAAGGGCAACCTCGACGCATGGTGGATCTCGCTGTCGACGTTCGGCGTGCTGGTTGCGACGCTGCTGCTGCTGACCTTCATGGGGGACGCGCTGCGCAATGCACTCGACACACGGATCGCCGATTCGGTGCGGGCGGCGGGAGGCCAGCGATGAGCGAACCGGTCGTATCGACGCAGCAAGAGCCGCTGCTGGCGCTCGAGCATCTGCATGTGCGTTTCGGCGACACGGTCGTGGTGGACGACGTGACGCTCGCGATCGGCCGCGGCGAGCGCGTCGCGCTGGTCGGCGAGTCGGGTTCGGGCAAGAGCGTGACCGCGCTGTCGATCCTGCGGCTGCTGCGCGACGCCGACGTGAGCGGCGCGATCCGCTTCGCGGGGCAGGACCTGGCGGCCAAGAGCGAGCGCGAGATGCGCGGGCTGCGCGGCTCGGACATCGCGATGATCTTCCAGGAACCGATGACCGCGCTCAACCCGCTGTATACGATCGGCGTGCAGATCGGCGAGACGATCGTGCTGCACGACGGCGTGTCGGCCGTCGAGGCGCGCAAGCGTGCGATTGCGCTGCTCGCACGCACGGGCATCGCGGAGCCTGAGAAGCGCGTCGACAGTTATCCGCACCAGTTGTCGGGCGGCCAGCGGCAGCGCGCGATGATCGCGATGGCGCTCGCCTGCCGGCCGCGCCTGCTGCTGGCCGACGAGCCGACCACCGCGCTCGACGTGACGATCCGCGCGCAGATCGTCGAGCTGCTGCTGGAACTGCAGCGCGAGGAAGCGGAAAAGCGCGGGATGGCGATCCTGCTCATCACGCACGACCTGAATCTCGTGCGGCACTTCGCGGATCGCGTCGCGGTGATGGAGCACGGCCGGCTCGTCGAGAGCGGGCCCGTCGAGCGGATCTTCGCGCAACCCGAGCATCCGTATACGCAGCGGCTGCTGAACAGCCGGCCGCAGCGCGCGGTCACGCCGGTGATGCCGATCGCGCCCGTCGTGCTCGACGCGCACCACGTGAGCGTGCAGTTCGCGCGCAAGCGGCCCGGCATCGCGGGCTGGTTCGGCTCGGTGCCGGTGACGGCCGTCGCGGACGTGTCGGTGTCGGTGCGGCAGGGCGAGACGCTCGGCATCGTCGGCGAATCGGGGTCGGGAAAGTCGACGCTCGCGATGGCGCTGCTCGGGCTGCAAAAGACGGTCGGCGGCACGATCGAATTCCAGGGGCGCGCGCTGTCGACCTATCGCGGCCGCGAACAAACCGCGCTGCGCTCGAACATGCAGGTGGTCTTTCAGGATCCATTCAGTTCGCTTTCGCCGCGTCACACGATCGAGCGGATCGTCGGCGAGGGGCTCGAGCTGCATCGCCCGGACATGACGCCCGATGCGCGCCGTGCGAAGTCGCTCGCGGTGCTGCGCGAAGTCGGCCTCGACCGCACGGTGCTGCACCGTTATCCGCACGAATTCTCGGGCGGGCAGCGCCAGCGGATCGCGATCGCGCGGGCGCTGGTGCTGGAGCCGCGCCTCTTGATCCTCGACGAGCCGACGTCGGCGCTCGACGTGTCGATCCAGCAGCAGGTGCTGAAACTGCTCGCGAATTTGCAACAGAAATACAACCTCGGCTATGTATTCATCAGCCACGACCTGGAGGTGATCGGGGCGATGGCGCATCGCGTCGCGGTGATGCAGGACGGGGCCGTCGTCGAGTCGGGAGAGGTGGCGGACATCTTCACCAGGCCGTCACATCCTTACACACAAAAGCTGTTGAAAGCGGTCTGGAAAGCGTGATAGGCCGCCAATGGTCTGACCATCTCGATTGTATTTATTAATTTGTTTTGACAAACGATTACGCGCTGGCTAGTATCGACCGAAATTTTCCGCCAATCAGCTGATTTTTAAGCAAATTCCATCGACCAATGCAGCATCGATCCCTGACCCAGGCATGCGCGCGCACCATCGCCGGGCTGTTCATCGGCGCCCTGTTTGCAGCAGCTCCCGGCGCGTTCGCCGACGAAGTCAGCAGTTTTAACCAAAATGTCACGAATTCGACGCAGAACGCGTCGAATTCCTCCCTCCAGCAGACCAGCGCGCAGCCGTCGAGCGGCGGCGCGAAGTCGTTCCTCGCCGGCATGGCCGGCAAGGCTGGCGACGTGGTCGTCGGCGCGCTGAACATGATCGGCGTGCGGTATCGCTGGGGCGGCAACTCGCCGGATTCGGGCCTCGACTGCAGCGGCTTCGTGCGCTACGTGTTCCAGGACACGCTCGGCATGTCGCTGCCGCGCCGTGCGGAAGAGATGAGCCGCGTCGGCGAGAAGGTGAGCATGAGCAACCTCAAGCCGGGCGACCTCGTGTTCTTCAACACGATGCGCCGCACGTTCTCGCATGTCGGCATCTACATCGGCGACAACAAGTTCGTGCACTCGCCGTCGACGGGCAGCACCATCCGCGTCGACGATCTCGACAGCGGTTACTGGGAAAAGCGTTTCACCGGCGCGCGCCGGATCGAATCGGAGTTTCCGATGAAGCCGGAAGACCTGCGTCAGCGCGTGCGCGCGACGATCGGCGACGATTCTGCGAACGGCAACAACTGACGTTCGACGGCCCGTCCGGCCGGATCGAAAAAACCCTGTCACCGAAAGGCGGCAGGGTTTTTTGTTTTGGGGAGGTGCAAACGGCGAGCGGAAAGCCGTTCCGCCGTTGGCGGGCCGGCGGCGCGCGCCGGCCTGCGCATCGCGTGCTTACGCGGCGGCCACGCCGCGCGCTGCCGCGAGCTTGCGCTGCAGTTCCGGCATGATGCGCGCGACGGCTTCCTCGCCCGCGAGGATTGCCGCGTTGCGCTGGTTGAAGTCGCTGCCCCCCATCGCGTTGAGGTTCGGGCGGATGACGACGTCCGCGTACTTGTCGAGCTCGTAGGTCTTGATCGTCTGGCCCATGATCGTGAAAGTCTGCAGCAGCATCTCGATCGGGTTGTTGGTTGCCGCGCCGTCCGGCCGGGCCGAGATGTCGACCGCGATCACGAAGCTCGCACCCATCTTGCGTGCATACGATGCGGGCACCGGGCTCACGAGGCCGCCGTCGACATACTCGCGGTTGCCGATCTTCACCGGTTCGAACACCGACGGCACGCTGCACGACGCACGCACCGCGAGCCCCGTATTGCCTTGCTGGAACAGGATCGGCTGACCGCTCTGCAGATCGGTCGCGACGATGCCGAGCGGCTTGGCCATCTTCTCGATCGGCCGGTTGTTGAGCGTCTTGTTCAGGAAGTTCTGCAGTGCGACGCCTTGCAGCAGCCCGCGCGAGCGGAACGGCAGCGCCCAGTCGCTGATCGCCGCCTGGTCCATGTCGAGCGCGATCTTGTTGATCTGCAGCGCGCTCATGCCCGACGCGTAGAGTGCGCCGACCACCGAGCCCGCGCTCGTGCCCGCGACGATCTCGACCGGGATGCCACGCGCCTCGAGCGCCTTCAGCACGCCAATGTGCGAGAAGCCGCGCGCGGCGCCGCCGCCGAGCGCGATGCCGATCTTCACCGGCTTCTCGTGCGGCTGCGTGGCGCCGGAGGCATTGCCCGGGCGGGATTTGTCGCCGAATGACGTGCAGGCGGCGAGGCTGGCGGACGCGGCGGCGATCGTGAAGTGGCGGCGCGACAGGCGAGGGGACGACATCGAATGATTCTCCGGCGGCTTGGCGGCGGGTTACACGGCCCGCGGCGGCGATAGGTTTCGAGCGGCCGCGTGGCAGGTTCCGGGCGGCCGGCGCCGCGCCGGCTGGCGGCCGCGGCGCGCACATCATAAAGCAAGCGGCGCGCTTGGCGCGAAGTCCGGCGCGAGTATAATTCCGGCTTCTTTCCCGTTCCGGGCGTCGCCGGCCCCGTTGCTGTCCGGGCTGCCGCCGTCGATCCCGCGTCGAATCATTCATGCGCCCCAGGCGTTCGAGTTACCGTTTATGACCCGTCCTGTCCGTACCCGCTTCGCGCCGAGTCCCACCGGCTTCATCCACCTCGGCAACATCCGCTCCGCGCTCTATCCGTGGGCGTTCGCCCGCAAGATGAAGGGCACGTTCGTGTTGCGCATCGAGGATACCGACGTCGAGCGCTCGTCGCAGGAAGCGGTCGACGCGATCCTTGAAGGGATGCAGTGGCTCGGCCTGGATTTCGACGAAGGCCCGATTTACCAGATGCAGCGGATGGACCGCTATTGCGAGGTGCTCGCGCAGATGCTGGAGAAGGGGCTCGCGTACCCGTGCTACATGTCGGCCGAGGAGCTCGACGCGCTGCGCGAACGCCAGCGCGAGGCGGGCCTGAAGCCGCGCTACGACGGCACGTGGCGTCCTGAGCCCGGCAAGGTTTTGCCGGAGCCGCCGGCTGGCGTGAAGCCGGTGCTGCGCTTCCGCAATCCGCTGACGGGCACGGTTGTGTGGGACGACGCCGTGAAGGGGCGTGTCGAGATCTCGAACGAGGAACTCGACGACCTGGTGATCGCGCGCCCGGACGGCACGCCGATCTACAACTTCTGCGTGGTGGTGGACGACATGGACATGGGCATCACGCACGTGATTCGTGGCGACGATCACGTGAACAACACGCCGCGCCAGATCAACATCCTGAACGCGCTCGGCGGCGAGCCGCCCGTCTATGCGCACCTGCCGACCGTGCTGAACGAGCAGGGCGAGAAGATGAGCAAGCGGCATGGCGCGATGAGCGTGATGGCGTACCGCGACGCGGGCTTCCTGCCTGAAGCCGTCGTCAACTATCTCGCGCGCCTCGGCTGGTCGCATGGCGACGCCGAGATCTTCTCGCGCGAGCAGTTCGTCGAATGGTTCGATCTCGAGCATCTGGGCAAGTCGCCCGCGCAGTATGACCACAGCAAGCTGAGCTGGCTGAACGCGCATTACATCAAGGAAGCGGACAACGCTCGCCTTGCCGAGCTGGCGAAGCCGTTCCTCGCCGCCCTCGGCATCGATGATGCGGCGATCGCGACGGGCCCTGCGCTCGAAGCGGTGGTCGGGCTGATGAAGGATCGCGCGACGACGGTCAAGGAGATCGCCGAAGGCGCCGCGATGTTCTACCGTGTGCCGGCGCCGGAAGCCGATGCGCTTGCGCAGCACGTGACCGATGCGGTGCGTCCGGCGCTGGCCGATCTCGTCGTTGCGCTGAAGGCGGCCGACTGGACGAAGGAGGCCGTGTCCGCCGCGCTGAAGGCGACGCTCGGCACGCACAAGCTGAAGATGCCGCAACTCGCGATGCCGGTGCGTCTGCTGGTGGCGGGTACGACGCACACGCCGTCGATCGATGCGGTGCTCGTGCTGTTCGGCCGCGATGTCGTGGTGTCGCGCATCGAGGCTGCCCTGGCCTGAGGCGCGAGGGCGAGTGAGGCTGCCCGTGCATGACATCGCGGCAGCTTCGCAAAAAAATTCGCTCGAATCGCAAAAAGGGTATTTACAAGTTCAAAGTAGCTCCATATAATCTCATTTCTGTTCTGCAAGGGGGTATAGCTCAGCTGGGAGAGCGCTTGCATGGCATGCAAGAGGTCAGCGGTTCGATCCCGCTTACCTCCACCATCAGAACAAACTGAGTTGATTTGCGAAGCAGCAGTGGTAGTAATAAATGCTTCCCAAAATGATTCAAAGCAGTTAGAATTTCGGCCTTCGCTGTTGATTGAAAAGTGAATAGCGAAAGTCAGACAGATCTGAAAAGATTTTGTCCCCTTCGTCTAGAGGCCTAGGACATCACCCTTTCACGGTGAGTACAGGGGTTCGAATCCCCTAGGGGACGCCAGATTCAGCGGCGTTTCGTGGAAATGTCGCAACGCCTGCAGGAACGTAACCGACGTCCTGTGGGTGAGGGTAAGAAAGCTGGAGCGGTAGTTCAGTCGGTTAGAATACCGGCCTGTCACGCCGGGGGTCGCGGGTTCGAGTCCCGTCCGCTCCGCCAGAACGAAGCCCGTTCAAGACGTTTTTGAGCGGGCTTTTGCATTAAGGATGTAAGCAGTACGTTGTCCCCTTCGTCTAGAGGCCTAGGACATCACCCTTTCACGGTGAGTACAGGGGTTCGAATCCCCTAGGGGACGCCAGATTCAGCGGCGTTTCGTAGAAGTGTCGCATCGCTTGCAGGAACGTGACGACGTCCTGCGGGTGAGAGTAAGAAAGCTGGAGCGGTAGTTCAGTTGGTTAGAATACCGGCCTGTCACGCCGGGGGTCGCGGGTTCGAGCCCCGTCCGCTCCGCCAGAACGAAGCCCGTTCAAAGAACGTTTTTTGAACGGGCTTTTGCATTAAGGATGTAGGCAGTACGTTGTCCCCTTCGTCTAGAGGCCTAGGACATCACCCTTTCACGGTGAGTACAGGGGTTCGAATCCCCTAGGGGACGCCAGATTTCGGCGTCGTTCGAACAAACGATGTGCCGGCAGGAAGCAACCGACGCCTGCCAGGCAAGCAGCAAGACTGGAGCGGTAGTTCAGTCGGTTAGAATACCGGCCTGTCACGCCGGGGGTCGCGGGTTCGAGTCCCGTCCGCTCCGCCAGAAAATGAAGAAGCTCGCCTTGTGCGGGCTTTTTCATTTGTGTTTCCGGTTGCGCCCGCTGGCGGGCGCGTGGCTGTGGAGCGGAGGAAGCCGCCTGTGCGGCTTCCGGCGGGACTCGAAGGGATGCGCGTGCACGCGCATCCGCGGCCTGCGGGATGTAGGCGAGTCCCGTCCGCTCCGCCAGAAAATGAAGAAGCCCGCCTTGCGCGGGCTTTTTCATTTGCGTTCTCGGTTGCGCCCGCTGGCGGGCGCGTAACCTCCGGTCATCCGTCGTCTAGCCGCTACGAGAAATCCGCGATTGCATCCGCACGCGACTGCGCTATCGTGGCGGCATGCGTTCTTGACCCCTGTGCGATGCTCGATCCGACCGACCTGCGACTCCTGTATCAACTCCGGCCCGCGGAGGCCGGCGATTTTCCGTTTGCCGAAGCGCTGACGCACGGCAACATGGGCGGCTATTACAAGCGCCATGGGCTCGTGTGGCGCAGCGACCTGTTCTACGCGAGCTGGCGCGAATCCGAAAACTTCATCCTCGAGGCCGACGGCGAGCGCATCGGCGTGCTGCGCGTGACCGAGGAAGACGACTCGCTGCACATCCGCGACGTACAGATCGCGGCCGGCCATCGTGGACAGGGCGCCGGCACCTACCTGCTCGACATGTCGCACCGCTGGGCGCGAGCGCGCGGGCTGCACGAACTGCAACTGCGCGTGTTCGTCGACAATCCAGCCGCGCGTCTCTACTTGCGCATGGGCTATCAGGTTGCCGGGTCGCGGCTCGCGCAACTTGGCTCGATTCGCCACATGGTGAGGCCAGTCTGAAGACCTGACGACCCGGAGCCAGATATTCAGCGGACAGCGTCGATCGCATCGTCGTCCGGGGTTTCATCGTCCGCGAGGTGGCCTTCCGGGCCGCGGTGCTCGTAGCCGCGCAGCATGAACGCGCGTGGGCTTTCGCCGAATGCGCGCCGAAACATCGCCGAAAAGGCGCTCTGGCTCTGGTAGCCGAGTTCGCGTGCGATATGCGACAGCGGGCGCCCCTGGTTCAGCAGCGGAATGGCCCGCGCCAGCAGCGCCTGCTGGCGCCACTGCGAAAAGCTCACCCCCAGCTCCTGCTTGAAGAGCCGCGAAATCGTGCGTGTGCTGGCGCCGACTTCGCCGGCCCAATGCTCGAGCGACTCCGCGTGCGCCGGGTGTGCGAGGACCGATTCGCACAGCATGCGCAGCCTTTTTTCGTCGGGCATCGGCACCGCGAGCGGCAGCGGTTCGGCGTGGCTCAACTCGTCGAGCACGAGCCCGCACAGCAGGCGTTCGCGCGTGGCGCTCAGGTCGCGTGCATCGAGTGCGACGATCAGTTCGCGCAGGAGCCCCGTCACTTCGACGACGCGGCACGCGTCGAGCCCGCCCGGCACGATCGACTCGTCGATATAGAGCGTGCGCAAATATGCCTCTTCGACGATCACGACCTCGTGCGTCACGCGCGGCGGTATCCAGATCGCGCGGGACGGCGGCACCATCCATGTCGTGCCGGTCGTCGCGATGCGCAGCACACCGCGCGATGCGTACGCGAGCTGCGCCCACGCATGCGTATGCAGCGGGATACGCTGCCCGGTATTGACTTGCCTTGCGCGTACGCGCATCGGATGGACGGCGGTCGGCGCGAATTCGGGCGGAATGTCGATGACGTACGGGTTCGGTACGTCGGCTTGGAACGGCGGGCTCATGGACGATTCGGGCAGCGCGGCGGCGATGCCGTTATTGTAGAAGGCGCCGCGAAAGCGCATGCGGCGGTTTGTCGGGCGATCATGCCGCGTTCAAATGAACTTTGTGTGGGGGCCCGGCGATTTCGGGGCTGCCGGAGGCCGGACGCGCTTGCGGGAGCGAACCATCGAGCCGGTATCGTGGTCTATCGATGCTCAGGCGATTTCGCTCGCATGACGCGCGAACACGGCAACATACGAATCAAAGAGGAGAACCACGATGCGTTACGTATTCGTCTATGGCACCTTGAGAAACGGGGAGGCCAACGACATCGGCCACGCGGCCGCCAGGCACGGGATTGCCGCGCCGACGCTGCTCGGTGCCGCCGCGCTGCCGGGCGAACTGTACGATTTCGGTACGTATCCGGGGATGATCGCCGGGTCGGCCGGCAAGTCGCTGGTCTGGGGCGACGTCTACGAGGTCGACGACCGGCTCGTTCCCGTGCTCGACGAGATCGAGCGCGTGTATCCGGGCGTCGACTCGTTGTTCAAGCCGGAAGACGTGACCGTCGAGCTCGGCGGCCGGCAGTACGCCTGCCTTTACTATCCGGTCGCCGCGCATGCGATAGCCGGGCGTCCGCGCATTGCGTCGGGCGACTGGGTTCAGCACCGGCGCGAGCGGGAAGCCATCTGACCGGATGCGCGGCAGCCGGTCCTGACGCAAATGAAAAAGCGCCCCGAGGGGCGCTTTTATAATGCCGTCATCGTGTGCAATCGGCGCCGACGCAGGGCCGGCGTTCATCGAGATGGGCAGCTGCGTCAGATTTCCTCGTACAGCGGCAGCGTCAGGAATTCGGTGAAGCCTTCCGACGTCGACATCTGCTCGAAGATCGCCGCGGCGCGCTCGTACGGCTGCGTGTTGCCGCCGACCGACCGCTTCACGTTGTCCAGCTCGGCCTTCGCGAATTCACGCACGAGTTCGGCCGTGACCTTGCGGCCGTCATCGAGCACGCCCTTCGGCGAGCGGATCCATTGCCACACCTGCGAACGGGAGATCTCGGCCGTGGCCGCATCTTCCATCAGGTTGTGGATCGGCACGCAGCCGTTGCCGTCGAGCCATGCGCCGAGGTAGTGGATGCCGACGTTGATGTTATTGCGCAGGCCGGCTTCAGTGATCGGCGCTTCAGGCTGGAAGTCGAGCAGGTTCTTGCCTTCGACCTGCACGTCGTCGCGCTGCTTCGCGATCTGGTTCGGCTTGTCGCCGAGCACCTTGACGAACTCTTCCATCGCAATCGGCACGAGTCCCGGGTGCGCCACCCAGCCGCCGTCGTAGCCGTCGGTCGCGTCGCGCTGCTTGTCCGAGCGCACGCCGCCCATCGCCTTGTCATTTGCCTCCGGATCGTTCTTGATCGGGATCAGCGCGCTCATCCCGCCGATCGCCGGCGCGTTGCGCTTGTGGCAGGTCTTCAGCAGCAGCAACGCGTACGCGCGCATGAACGGCACCGTCATCGTGATCCTCGAACGCTCGGCGAGGCAGAAGTCGCGATCGTTCTTGAACTTCTTGATGGCCGAGAAGATGTAGTCCCAGCGGCCGGCATTCAGGCCCGAGCTGTGTTCGCGCAGTTCATACAGGATTTCGTCCATCTCGAACGCGGCGAGGATCGTCTCGATCAGCACCGTCGCGCGGATCGTGCCGCGCGGCACGCCGACGGCTTCCTGCGCGGCGACGAAGATGTCGTTCCACAGGCGCGCCTCGAGATGGCTTTCCATCTTCGGCAGGTAGAAGTACGGGCCCGAGCCGCGCGCGAGCAGTTCCTTTGCGTTATGGAACAGGAACAGCGCGAAATCGAAGATGCCGCCGGACACGCGCTGGCCGTCGACCGTCACGTGTTTCTCGTCGAGGTGCCAGCCGCGCGGACGCACGATCAGCGTCGCGACCTTGTCGTTCAGCCGGTACGACTTGCCGTTCTGCTCGAGCGAGATCGTGCGGCGCACCGCGTCCTTCAGGTTGATCTGGCCGTCGATCTGGTTCGTCCAGCTCGGCGCGTTCGAATCCTCGAAGTCCGTCATGTACGAATCGGCGCCCGAGTTCAGCGCGTTGATGATCATTTTGCGCTCGACGGGGCCAGTGATCTCGACACGGCGGCATTGCAGGTCGGCCGGCAGCGGCGCGACCTTCCAGTCGCCTTCGCGGATCGCCTTCGTCTCGGCCAGAAAGTCGGGGCGCTCGCCCGCGTCGAGGCGTTTCGTGCGCTCGACGCGCGCCTGCAGCAGTGCCTGGCGGCGCGGCTCGAACGTGCGGTGCAGCGCCGCGACGAGTGCGAGCGCGTCGGGCGTCAGGATTGCTTCGTAACCCGGCTTGATTTCGCCGGTGATCGCCATGCCTTGCGGCAGCGTGATCGGGGTGCTCATGAGTCTCATCTCCTTGGTCGGTCAGTTGCGGTTTCGGTGAAGGGGGAAGGCGGCAGCGCTGCGAACGTCATGCACCCGGGCTGGGGCGCGTGCGGTTTGCGGGTCTGCCGGATGGAGCCGGGGTGGCGAGGAATGCGAGCAGGTCGGCCATGCTGGCGCCGGCGCCGTCGGGCGGCGCGCCGAGTTCCTCGGCGGGCGCGCCCGTGCGGTTGAGCCAGAACGTCGTGTAGCCGAACCAGACGGCGCCGGCGACGTCCCACGCGTTCGACGACACGAACACGATGCCGCGCCGGTTTGGTCCGAACGCGTCGGTGCCAAGCGCGTAGGCAGCCGGGCTCGGCTTGTACGCGCGCACGGTGTCGGCCGACAGCACGCGATCGAACAGCCCGGACATGCCGGCGCTCTTGATCGCGATGTCGAGCATCTGCGGCGTGCCGTTCGACAGGATCCCGAGCGGCGGGCGCGGGTCGAGCGCGCGCAGCTTGCGCAGCGCGGGCACCGTATCGGGATAGGTGGACAGGCAGGCGTATTCGTCCATCAGCCGTTTCTCGGCCGCGCTGTTCAGCATGAGCCCGAGCCGGCGCGCGGCGAACCGCAGCGCATCGAGCGTGATGTCCCGGAACGGGCGATAGCGCGCGCCGGCAGGATCGGCGAGCGTGCGCAACTGCGAGTATTCGATTTGCTTGCGTCGCCACAGCTGCGACAACCGTTCCCCGTGACCGGGAAACATCTGCTCCGCCGCGGCCAGGACCGCACGCACGTCGAACAACGTGCCGAATGCGTCGAAGAGGATTGCGTCGGGAGAGGAGAGTGTCGTTGTGGCCGACATAGCCTTGCGCTCCGGTTTCAGAGGTCAGGTGAATTCTATTCGTGATCGGATATGCCAAAAAAGACGCTAAACATCACTTGATCTTTTACTTTCATATACCTAATCTTGAGCGATTCAAGCTATTTGAAGGGCGGCAGCGCTGCCCCTGCGAGTGATGGACCGGTTCAAGCAGATCGAAACGTTTGCCGCGGTCGCGGCGAAGGGCAGCCTGTCGGCGGCCGCGCACGCGGAAGGCGTCGCACCGGCGATCATCGGTCGCCGCCTCGACGCACTCGAGGAGCGGCTCGGCGTGAAGCTGCTGGTGCGCACGACGCGCAAGCTCACGCTGACGTTCGAGGGCTCGGCGTTCCTCGAGGATTGCCAGCGCATCATCAACGACATGCAGAACGCGGAGGCGAGCGTGTCCGCCGGCGGCGTCAAGGCGAGCGGTCATCTGCGCATTTCCGCGCCGGCCGGTTTCGGCCGGCGGCACGTCGCGCCGCTCGTGCCCGAATTCAGCGTGGGCCATCCGGACGTGTCGGTCACGCTTGACCTGTCCGACCGGATGGTCGATCTCGTCAACGAGGGGTTCGATTGCGCGGTACGGCTCGGCGAACTGCCCGATTCGTCGCTCGTGTCGCTGAAGCTCGGCGAGAATCGCCGCGTGTGCGTCGCTTCTCCCGGGTATCTCGCACGGCGCGGCACGCCCACTTCGCTCGCGGAGCTGGCGCGGCACAACTGCCTCGCGCTCGCGGCAAACGCGAACCAGCAACGCGGCTGGACGTTCCAGGAGGGCGGCAAGGTGGTGTCGATCCGCGTGAACGGCACGATGGAATGCTCGGACGGCGCAGTGCTGCACGAGTGGTGCCTCGAAGGCCACGGGCTCGCGTGGCGCTCGTGGTGGGAGGTCGGCGACGACATCGCGGCCGGCCGGCTCGTCAGCGTACTCGACGCATTCGCCGCACCGCCGATCGGTATCCACGCGGTGTTTCCGCAACGCCGGCATCTGCCGCTGCGCGTGCGGTTGTTTCTCGATTATCTGAAGCACACCTACGAACAGCCTGGATATTGGGGCGAGTAGGCCGCGCGTGCCCGCGCGTTTCCGATATGAGGGCGAACCCGCTGCCGGCGCCGGTTGGGCGGTTTCGCGCACTACACTCGTAGGAGGCATGTCCGACACGCCGCGGCCGGCTCGGACGGGGTCGCGACGTGCGGAGTGCAATTGAAGGAGGGCGCGATGTTCCGGCACATCCTCGTTCCAACCGACGGTTCCGAACTGTCGCAGAAGGCGATCGACGGTGCGATCGACCTGGCGCGTGCGGTCGGTGCGCGGGTCACCGCCTACGCGTGCCTGCCGCAGTATCCGTACTCGCCGTTTTCCGAAGTGATCATCGAGCCGCCCGCCGATTTCCGGGCGCGCAGCGAGCGCGAGGCGCGCGCGCACCTCGACGAGGTCGAATCGGCCGCGAAGGCGGCCGGTGTCGATTGCGACACCTGGACGAGCGTGCATCCGTCGCCGTATCTCGGCATCATCGAGGCGGCCGAACGCGGCGGCTGCGACGTGATCTTCATGGCGTCCCACGGACGCCGCGGGCTCGGCAGCTTGCTGATCGGCAGCGAGACGCAGCGCGTGCTGACCCATACGAAAATTCCGGTGATCGTCTATCGGTAGGGCGGCGCCCTGGAAAAAGGGCGCGCCGGACGGAGCCGGCGCGCGTCGTTGCTGGCGGCCCGCAGGCCGTGCGGCCGGTCGCGCGATCGGTATCGCGCGCCTGCCGTCTCCTCCCTGATTTTTGTTCGGTGGCCGATGCCGCGCCGTCGCGAGACGGGGCGGCCATCGGCATGACGCGTGGCGCGTCGTGCTTTTCTGCTTACGCGACCTTCTTGCCGTCGAAGAACTGCTCGTCTTCGGTCGAGCCGTGCAGCGCGGTCGTCGATGCTTCGCGCTCGACCGTCTGCGTCACGGCGTCGAAGTAGCCGGTGCCGACTTCGCGCTGGTGCTTGACCGCCGTGAAGCCCTTGTCCGCTGCCGCGAACTCGGCCTGCTGCAGTTCGACGAACGCGCTCATCTGCGTGCGGGCATAGCCGTGCGCGAGGTTGAACATCGAGTAGTTGAGCGCATGGAAGCCGGCCAGCGTGATGAACTGGAACTTGTAGCCCATCGCGCCGAGTTCCTTCTGGAACTTCGCGATCGTCGCGTCGTCGAGGTTCTTCTTCCAGTTGAACGACGGCGAACAGTTGTACGACAGCAGCTTGCCCGGGAACTGCTTGTGGATCGCTTCCGCGAACTTCTTCGCGTACTCGAGATCCGGTTTGCCCGTTTCGCACCAGACCAGGTCGGCGTACGGCGCGTAGGCGAGACCACGCGAGATCGCCTGTTCGATGCCCGGCTTCGTGCGGAAGAAGCCTTCCACCGTGCGCTCGCCCGTCAGGAACGGCTTGTCGTTGTCGTCGATGTCGGACGTGATCAGGTCGGCCGCTTCCGCGTCGGTGCGGGCGACCAGCACGGTCGACGTGCCCATCACGTCGGCCGCGAGGCGCGCGGCCGACAGCTTCGCGACGGCCTCGCGCGTCGGCACGAGCACCTTGCCGCCCATGTGGCCGCACTTCTTCACCGAAGCGAGCTGGTCCTCGAAGTGGACGCCCGACGCGCCGGCTTCGATCATCGCCTTCATCAGTTCGAATGCGTTCAGCACGCCGCCGAAACCGGCTTCCGCGTCAGCGACGATCGGTGCGAAGAAATCGACGTAGCCTTCGTCGCCCGGGTTCTTGCCCTCCGACCACTGGATCTGGTCGGCGCGCGTCAGCGTGTTGTTGATGCGCTTCACGACGAGCGGCACCGAGTTTGCCGGGTACAGCGACTGGTCAGGGTACATTTCGCCCGCGACGTTCGCGTCGCCGGCCACTTGCCAGCCGGACAGGTAGATGGCCTTCAGGCCGGCCTTCACCTGCTGCATCGCCTGGTTGCCGGTCAGCGCGCCGAGTGCGTTGACGAACGGCTCGTTGTTGACGAGGCTCCACAGTTTTTCCGCGCCGCGCTTGGCGAGCGTGTGCTCGATCGGGATCGAACCACGCAGGCGGACCACGTCCTCAGCCGAGTAGCTGCGCTTGATGCCTTTCCAGCGCGGATCGGTTTCCCATTGCTTTTGCAGTTCCTGTGCCTGTTGCTGACGCGACATGATGAGCTCCTTGATGCGGTGCGATGCCTGATGGGTTGAATCTGACGGTGGTGAGGCTGTTCTCGAAGCCGGGAGCGGTGTGTTCCGGTTCGTGAGGTCTTGTATAAGAGTCTAGGCAAATCGACCAAGGCAGGACAGGGGGCTTTCCGAGGGATGGTGTAAATTTTTAGTTGTTTTAAATCAATATCTTGAAATCGTTATTTCGGGATAAGAAATGCTTTTTCCCATCCTGCAATCGCCCGGGTTGTGCCACGCAGCATGATTTTTTACGACACAAAAAAATTTTCCGCATGGTGAAATGTGGGGCGAGACGAAAAAAAACCGGCGCAGATGCGCCGGTTGGCTGGATGGGCAGGGCGGCTATCCGCGGGTCTGCCCTCCGTGGGGCGGCCGGTGGCCGCCCGTGCGTGCTTACGACGCGGAGTTGCTGCGACGCGGGCCGCCGCTGCGCTGACCGTCGCGACGCGGGCCGCCGTCACGGCTGCCGCCCGGCTTGCCGCTCCAGCCGCCGCCATTGCCGCCGCCGTAGCTGCGGCCGTTGCCGCCATGGCCACCGCCCGGCTTGCCGCCGAAACGTCGACCGCCGCTGTTACCGCCGCCCGGACGGCCACGTCCGCCGGTGCCGCCGTTGCGCGGGGGAGCCTTGCGCGGCTCGAAACCTTCGATCACGTTGACCGGCAGCGGCGAGCGCACGAAACGCTCGATGCGCTTGAGCGCGCCTTGCTCGGCGTGGTGCACGAGGCTCACCGCGATGCCCGAACGACCTGCGCGGCCCGTGCGGCCGATACGGTGCACGTAGTCTTCAGCGAACTTCGGCAGGTCGTAGTTGAACACGTGCGTGATGCCCGGGATGTCGATACCGCGTGCCGCGACGTCGGTGGCTACCAGCACGCGCACGCGGCGCTCGCGCAGCGCACGGATCGTGCGATTGCGCGCGCCCTGCGGCAGGTCGCCGTGCAGCGCGGCCGATTCGAAGCCTGCGTCGGCGAGACGGCCGGCGAGCTGGTCGGCGTCGATCTTGGTCGCCGTGAAGATGATCGCCTGGTCGAGGGCGTCGTCGCGCAGCAGGTGATCGAGCAGGCGGTCCTTGTGGTCACGGTCGTCGACGTAGTGCACGGTCTGCGCGATGTTCGCGCGCGACTCGAGGCGCTGCTGGATCTCGATGCGCTCGGGATCCTTCAGCAGGCGGCTCGTCAGCGAACCGATCTTGCCGTCGAGCGTCGCCGAGAACAGCATCGTCTGGCGCGTCGCGGGCGTCGCGGCGACGATCGTTTCGATATCGTCGATGAAGCCCATGTCGAGCATGCGGTCGGCTTCGTCGAGCACGAGCATCTTCAGCTCGGACAGGTCGATACGGCCACGCTCGAGGTGGTCGAGCAGGCGGCCCGGCGTGGCGACCAGGATTTCGGGGTTCTTCGCGAGCAGCATCAGTTGCTGGCCGTAGGCGACGCCGCCGAGGATGCTGACCGTGCGCAGGCGCTTCAGGTGCTTGCCGTAGGTCGATGCGGCCGTGGTGACCTGCATCGCGAGTTCGCGGGTCGGCGTCAGCACGAGCAGGCCCGGGCGCGCGACGGGTTGCGGGCGGCGCACGCGGCGGTCGCCCTGGCTTGCTTCGCGCGGCGCGCGCGGTTGCTGCGCGAGCGTCTTCTGGAGCTGCGCGAAACGTTCGATCGCGGGCAGCATGAATGCGGCCGTCTTGCCCGAACCGGTCGGGCTCGACACCAGCAGGTCGCGGCCGGCGATGCCGGCCGGAATCGCGCGCTGCTGGACCGGCGTCGGCTTCACATAGCCGGCGGCCTGCAGCGCGGAGACGATCTCCGGCGACAACCCGAGCGACGCGAAGCTCGGCTCGTCCGACGCCGGTTCGACCGCGGCCGGTGCGGCGGCGTCGTCGAGACCGAGCGCCTGGTCGGCGATCGCGTTGAGCGGGCTGGAGTTGATGCTCGAAGTCATAACAATCCTTGAAACACAGTGGGTGAAACGTCGGCGCCAATCGCGCATACCCAAGTCGTCGGATTCAGCGAGCAAATCGGGAAACGGGTGCAATCCGCCGAACAGTCGGCGGATGAGGCATTAGAAGCTGTTTTGGGTGCGGCGCGCTTCAGGAGCGGGGCCGCCAGCCTGATAAGTGACGACCGCTAGGGTCGAAGCAGGAGGGGACAGGTTCTAAACCGGATTGGAGCTTAACGCTACGAGGCGTCGGGCCGGAACGGCATGCGAGCCGAGCGCGGAGGTGACGCAGGCCGCATTATAAAGAGATTTGCTGCGCTGCGCCACTGATTTGATTGCCTATTGCGAAGGGCGTGGTTCGGTCAGGAAGCCGTGCCGTTCTTCAGCGATTCGACGAGTTCGATGTACTGCTGCTTCGCCGCATCCTGCGACGTGCCCTTCAGCGCATCCCAAGCGTCGTACTTGTATTTGCCGACGATGTCGGTGAAACCCGGCTTGTCGCCATGGGCGTCGCCGTCGGTCGCCTGCTTGAAGAGCGCGTAAAGGCGCAGCAGGGTCAGGTTGCCCGGACGCTCCGTCAGTTGCTTGACGTCGATCTGGGCCTGGTCGAATTGGGCGGTGAGTTCGCTCATCGGGTGTCTCCGTAAGGGTTTCAGGTCGGGCGATCTTAACAAGCGGACCGCCGCGCGGGGTCGAGCGATCCTTCCAAACCGCCGCCCGGTGCCGCGCGCACGCACGGATCGGGCCCGATCGCCCGTGGGAGCGGGGCGTCGCATTACAATGTCGCCCATGACGCAAACAGTGCTCCTCGCCATCGATACGTCGACCGAATACTGCTCGGTCGCGCTGCTGCGCTCGGCCCATGCCGACGACGCCGTTTCCACCCCGCAAACCTGGGTCCGCCACGAACTGACGGGCGCCGTGTCGAGCACACGCGTGCTGCCGGCCATCCAGGAGCTTTTCGCCGAATCGGGGCTGACGCTCGCCGATTGCGATGCGATCGCGTTCGGCGCGGGCCCCGGCTCGTTCACGGGCCTGCGCACCGCGACGGGCATCACCCAGGGTCTCGCGTTCGGGCGCGGGCTGCCGGTCGTGCCGATCGGCACGCTGCTCGCGTGCGCCGAGCACGCGCGGCTGCGCGCGCCCGGCACGACCCGCGTGCTGGCCGCGCTGGATGCGCGGATGGATGAAGCCTACTGGGCGGATTTCGCGTGGGACGACAGCGCCGGCGACTGGCGCACGCTGCATCCGGCTTCGCTCGATGCGCCGGGTGCCGTCGGCGTGCCCGATGCGCCGTTCACGCTCGCGGGCAATGCGGCTGCCGCGTTCGGCGCGCAGTTGCCGGCCGCCGCGCACGCGGCCGTGATCGACGGTGACGCGATGCCGCACGCACTGGCGGTTGCCCATGCCGCTTTGCGTGCGTTCCGCGCCGGCCGCGCGGTGCCGGCCGATCAGGCCGCGCCGGAGTACGTGCGCGACAAGGTTGCACAGACCACTGCCGAGCGCGTCGCAGCACGGGCCGCGCAGGCGGGCGGAGCGAAGGGATGACAGGCGTACTGTTGAGCGACCGCTATCTGGCGCCGATGACGGATGCCGATCTCGACGAGGTCGTCTCGATCGAACAGGTCGCGTACGAATTTCCGTGGAGCCGCGGCAATTTCGAGGATTCGTTGCGCAACGGCTATCTGGGCGTGTGCCTGCGGCACGTGACGGGTTCGCTGATCGGCTATTGCGTGCTGATGCCCGTGATCGACGAAATGCACCTGCTGAACCTGTGCGTCGCGCCGGCCGCGCAGCGCGCGGGCGCGGGCCTGGCGCTGCTGCGCGAGGCCGTGCGCATTTCGCGCGCGGAAGGGCTCGACGGCGTGCTGCTCGAGGTGCGGCCGTCCAACCCGCGCGCGATTCATCTGTACGAGCGTTTCGGCTTCTTGACGATCGGCCGGCGCAAGAATTATTACCCGGCGAAGCATCGCGGTCGGGAGGACGCGATCGTGATGCGTCTGACGCTGAACAAGAACGAAGGAGACGCGCATGGCATGGGCTGAAGCGGCGCTCGAGGAAATGGGCCTCGCGCAGATCTGGGTGCGGCGCGGGCAAGGCGTGAATGAAGGCGCGGACGAGGGCGCGGCAACCGGCGCGCACGCCGCCGCGCAAACCAGTGAGACTGACGTCGCGCCGGCCGTCGCGACCGAGCGACCTGCGCGCTCCGCGCGTACGCCGGTGCAGGACGATGCACCGCCGGCAGTGGCGCGGCGCGTCGATGCTCCGCCGGCTCGCGAGCCTGTCGCTCCGGCGCGGCGTGTCGACGATGGCGATCGCGCGCCTGCACCGGTTGCGCCGGTCGCGTCGGCCGACACGATGCCGCCGATCGACGACATGCCGCCTGCCGGACCCGACGATTTTGCGTGGTTCGATGCGGCGCCGCCGGGCGACCCCGTGCCGGTGGCCGAATCGCGTCCCGTCGGTGCGCCGGTTGCCGCGCTCGACTGGGATGCGCTGGCTGCACGCGTGTCGGACTGCACGCTTTGCCGGCTGTGCGACAAGCGGACCAACACCGTGTTCGGCGTCGGCGACCGCGAAGCGGACTGGATGCTGATCGGTGAAGCGCCGGGCGAGAACGAGGACAAGCAGGGCGAGCCGTTCGTCGGCCAGGCCGGCAAGCTCCTCGACAACATGCTGCAGTCGCTGTCGCTCAAGCGCGGCGACAACGTGTACATCGCGAACGTGATCAAGTGCCGGCCGCCCGGCAACCGCAATCCGGAGCCGGACGAGGTCGCGAGCTGCGAGCCCTATCTGCAGCGCCAGGTCGCGCTCGTGAAGCCGAAACTGATCGTCGCACTCGGCCGTTTCGCCGCGCAGACCCTGCTGAAGACGGACGCGAGCATTGCGTCGCTGCGCGGCCGCGTGCATGCATACGAAGGTGTGCCGGTGATCGTGACCTACCACCCGGCGTACCTGTTGCGCAGCCTGCAGGACAAGTCGAAGGCGTGGGCCGACCTGTGCCTCGCGCGCGACACGTTCCGGCGCGCAGAGGGCGGCGACGCGAACGGGCCGGCCGGACAATGACGACCGGCGCGGCGGTCGCATTCGTCGATACGCTGCACGACGTCGCGGTCCGGGATCTGGGCTGGCTGCTGGCCAGCCCGAGCCTGCTGACCGCGGTGCCGGCCGCGCCGCTTGCGCGTCCGTGGCTGGATGCGGTCGGGCAATCGGCTGTCGAAACATGGCTCGCCGCGCTCGATGCGCAGCCCGAGCCGCTGCATCGCGCACTCGACGGGTTCCGGCCGACCCGGCTCGGCCGCTACGCCGAATGCCTGCTCGAGTATTTCCTGACGCATGGGCCGTCGCTGCGGCTCGTCGCGGCCAATCTGCCGCTGCGCAGCAACGGCAAGACGCTCGGCGAGGTCGATTTTCTCGTCGACGCACCGGACGGGCAGCGCCTGCACTGGGAGCTCGCGGTGAAGTGCTATTTGTGCGCGCCGGTACAAGCCGGTGCGTCGCTCGCCGATTTCGTCGGCCCCAATCTCGTCGACCGGTTCGACCGCAAGCGCAGCCGGTTGCTCGAGCACCAGTTGCGGCTCGGCGATCGGGACGCGTTCGCGCGGCTCGGCTACGGCGCGCCGTCCGATGCGCAGATGTTCATCAAGGGCTGGCTGTTCTATCCGTACGGTGCGCCTTTGCCGCCCGTGTCCGCCGAAATCGCGCCGGATCACCCGCGCGGTTTCTGGCTCACGCACGCGCAGTGGCCGGCCTGGGCGGCCGCGCAGCGTGCCGGCGTTGCGTGGGGTGTGCTGCCGCGGCTGGCGTGGCTCGCGCCGCGGCGCGCTGCCGCCGACGCCGGCTTCGAACCTCAACCGCTCGCGGCCGCACTCGAGCTGCCGCCCGTGCTGGCGAAGCGTCAGGCCCCCGACCTGATCGGCGTCCATGTGAAGGGGGACGATGGCACGTGGCGCGAGACGGCGCGCGGCTTCGTCGTGCCGGACGACTGGCCGGCGCGCGCGCAGGCGTTCGCGGCGCAGGATCACTGACGCCGCGCTAGCCGGCGCTTACCACCAGCGATGGAAGTGATGGACGGGGCCGACGCCGTGCCCGACGTCGAGGCGGCCACTCGCGGCGATCGCGCCGGTCAGGTAGATCTTGGCTTCGCGCACCGCGCTTTCGAGGTCGGGCTGCTGCGGCAGCAGCGCGGCGATCGCCGACGACAGCGTGCAGCCGGTGCCGTGCGTGTTGCTGACCGGTACGCGTGCGCCGTCGAGCCGCACGATGCGCGCTGCTTCGACGAGCCAGTCGGGGCTCGCGGACGCGTCGGGCAGGTGGCCGCCTTTCATCAGCACGGCGCGCGCGCCGGTCTGTAACAAGGCCTGTCCTTGCCGGACCATGTCGTCTTCGGTGGTTGCGGGCGCATCGTTCAGCAGGGCGGCCGCTTCGGGCAGGTTCGGCGTCACGACCGTCGCGAGCGGCAGCAGCGCGTCGCGCAACGCGTCGACGGCATCGGGCGCGAGCAGCGCGTGCGAACTCTTCGAGATCATCACCGTGTCGAGCACGACGAAGCGTGGCGTGTAGCGCCGCAGCGCGTCGGCGACCGCGTGCACGATCGCGGCATTCGCGAGCATCCCGATCTTGACCGCATCGATGCGGATATCGCCGAACACCGCGTCGAGTTGTGCGGCCACGAACGCCGCGTCCGGCGCATGCACACCCGTCACGCTGCGCGTGTTCTGAGCGGTCAGCGCAGTGATCACGCTCGCGCCATATGCGCCGAGCGCGGAAAAGGTCTTCAGGTCGGCCTGGATGCCTGCGCCGCCACCCGAATCGGAGCCGGCGATCGTCAGGATGTTGGGTATCGGGTGCGTCATGAGGGCAACGCGCCGGTTCGAGGACCGGCGCCGGCGGACGGAAACGGGAAGGGTAGCGTCAGTGCCGCGATTCGCCGATCAGCGCGACCGAGTCGAACTGGCGCTGGTTCGCCTGGTGACGGCGCATCACGAGCCACATCGTCAGGCAGACGAACGTGCCGAACAGCACGATCACGACGCCGACCGGCACGTCGAGCCACACGAGCACCGCATACAGGCACAGCATCACGAGTACCGACAGGTTCTCGTTGAAGTTCTGCACCGCGATCGAGTGGCCGGCCGACAGCAGCACGTGGCCGCGATGCTGCAGCAGCGCATTCATCGGAACGACGAAGTAGCCGGACAACGCGCCGACGCAGATCAGGAAGATGTACGCAACGATCAGGTACACGGGCATGCGCAGGTGGCCGAAGTGCACGGCCCAGTGCGACGGGAACAGGTCGCGCGTGTAGAACGCCATCAACATCACCGCGATGCCCATGATGATGCCGACGGGCAGCACGGTCAGCGATTTCTTCAACGGGATCCGCGCCGCAGCAGCGATTGCGCCTGCGGCGACGCCGACGGCGACCACGGCCTGCAGGATCGCGCCTTCCGACAGCGACATGCCGAGCGAGACTTCAGCCCACTTCAGCACGATGAACTGCAGCGTCGCGCCCGCGCCCCAGAACAGCGTCGTGACCGCCAGCGAGATCTGGCCGAGCTTGTCGCGCCACAGCACCATGAAGCAGTCGGCGAAATCCGTGAGGAGCTTGACCGGGCCGCGTTCCTGCTTCGGGTAGCGGGCGCCCGTATCGGGGATGCGAAGGTTGAACAGCGCGGCGATCACGTAGATCGCCATGATGATCGCCATTGCCGCTTCGGCGGGCGTGCTGATCCAGGCGGGCGTGTGCGCGATCACGTGCGATGCGATGTGCGGGCTGATCAGCGCACCGCCCAGCACGGTGCCCAGAATGATCGAGCTGACGGTCGTGCCTTCGATCCAGCCGTTCGCGGCGACCAGCCGGTCGGCCGGCAGCAGCTCGGTGAGGATGCCGTATTTCGCAGGCGAGTAGGCCGCCGCACCGAAACCGACGATCCCGTACGCGATCAGCGGGTGGGCGCCGAACAGCATGATCATGCAGCCGACGACCTTGATCGAGTTGGTGATGAACATCACGCGGCCCTTCGGGCGCGAATCCGCGAAGGCGCCGACATAGGCCGCCAGCACCACATAGGACAACACGAAGAACAGCTTCAACAGCGGTGTCATCCAATTGGGGGCGTGGAGGTCTTTCAGCAGGGCGATGGCGGCGATGAGGAGCGCATTGTCGGCCAGCGACGAGAAAAACTGCGCGGCCATGATGGTGTAAAAACCTTTTTTCATCTGATGCGATGCTTTCGTCGCTGCGGCAGGGCCGCGTAGGCCGCCTGATATGCGATCGGCTTATTCCGTTCGAAATGGGTTGTGCGCACGGCTTTATAACATGAAAATACGCCAATTCGGACTAGCAAGATTCCCCGATCGTTCCGCAAATTGTCGGCTTCAGTGCTCAAAAGGCACGGTAAGCTGATGATTCGCAAGCGTCTTTACGTAAATTTCCCATGCCGCGCCCGATCTCCGCCACCATCCATACCGCCGCTCTCGCGAACAATCTCTCCGTCGTCCGCCGCTTTGCCGGCCCGTCCAAGGTCTGGGCGGTCGTCAAGGCCAACGCGTACGGCCACGGTCTCGCGCGTGCGTTTCCCGGCCTGCGCGGCACCGACGGCTTCGGCCTGCTCGACCTCGACGAGGCCGTCAAGCTGCGCGAGCTCGGCTGGGCCGGCCCGATCCTGCTGCTCGAAGGGTTCTTCCGCTCGACCGACATCGACGTGATCGACCGCTACAGCCTGACCACGACCGTCCACAACGACGAGCAGATGCGGATGCTGGAAACGGCGCGGCTGTCGAAGCCCGTCAACGTGCAGCTCAAGATGAACAGCGGGATGAACCGGCTCGGCTACCTGCCGGAAAAATACCGCGCCGCATGGGAGCGCGCCCGTGCGTGCCCGGGCATCGGCCAGATCACGTTAATGACCCATTTTTCGGATGCGGACAACGAGCGCGGCGTCGCCGAGCAGCTCGCGACGTTCGAGCGCGGCGCGGAAAACATCGCCGGTGCGCGCAGCCTCGCGAACTCCGCGGCCGTGCTGTGGCATCCGGATACGCACTTCGACTGGGTTCGCCCGGGGATCGTGCTGTACGGCGCATCGCCGTCCGGGTCGTCGTCCGACATCGCCGATACCGGGCTGAAGCCTGCGATGACGCTCGCGTCCGAGCTGATCGCGGTGCAGACGATCGGGAAGGGCCAGGCCATCGGCTATGGTTCGACGTTCTCCGCGCAGGCACCGATGCGGATCGGCGTGGTCGCGTGCGGTTACGCGGACGGCTATCCGCGGGTCGCGCCCGAAGGCACGCCCGTGATCGTCGACGGCATCCGCACGCGGATCGTCGGTCGCGTATCGATGGACATGATCACCGTCGACCTGACCCCGTGCCCGCAGGCCGGTGTCGGCGCGCGCGTCGAGCTGTGGGGCAACGCGCTGCCGATCGACGACGTCGCCCGCCATTGCGGGACGATCGGTTACGAGCTGATGTGCGCGGTCGCCGGCCGCGTGCCCGTGCGAGCGGAATAAGGGCGTCGCGCGTGGCCAAACAGAAAACCGTATACGTCTGCAGCGAGTGCGGCGGACAGACCCCGAAGTGGCAGGGCCAATGCCCGTCGTGCCAGGCCTGGAACACGCTGGTTGAATCGGTCGCCGAGGCGCCGTCGGCCCATCGTTTCCAGTCGCTCGCGAAGCGGGCGCCCGTCCAGCGTCTCGTCGACATCGAAGCGGCCGACGTGCCGCGCTTCTCGACCGGCATCGGCGAATTCGACCGCGTGCTCGGCGGCGGGCTGGTTGCCGGCGGCGTCGTGCTGATCGGCGGCGACCCGGGCATCGGCAAGTCGACGCTGCTGCTGCAGTCGCTCGCGGACATCGCGAGCGAGCGGCGCGCGCTCTATATCAGCGGAGAGGAATCGGCCGCGCAGATCGCGTTGCGTGCGCAACGGCTTGCGCTGCTCGACGGCGGTGCGCCGGCGGATGAACTGAAGCTGCTCGCCGAGATCCAGCTCGAGAAGATCCAGGCCGCGATCGATACGGAACGGCCGGACGTGGCCGTAATCGACTCGATCCAGACCGTCTATTCGGAAGCGCTCACGTCGGCGCCGGGCTCGGTCGCGCAGGTTCGCGAGTGCGCGGCGCAGCTCACGCGCATCGCGAAGCAGTCGGGCACCGCGATCATCATGGTCGGGCACGTGACGAAGGAGGGCAACCTGGCCGGCCCGCGCGTGCTCGAGCACATCGTCGACACGGTGCTCTACTTCGAAGGCGACACGCATTCGTCGTTCCGGCTCGTGCGTGCGTTCAAGAACCGCTTCGGTGCGGTCAACGAACTCGGCGTGTTCGCGATGACCGAGCGCGGCCTGCGCGGCGTCACGAATCCATCCGCGCTGTTCCTGTCGCAGCACGAGCAGGTCGTGCCCGGCTCGTGCGTGCTCGTCACGCAGGAAGGTACGCGCCCGCTGCTCGTCGAAATCCAGGCGCTCGTCGATACGGCGCACGTGCCGAACCCGCGCCGGCTCGCGGTCGGCCTCGAGCAGAACCGGCTCGCGATGCTGCTCGCGGTGCTGCACCGGCATGCGGGTATCGCGTGCTTTGACCAAGATGTCTTTCTCAATGCGGTTGGCGGCGTGAAGATCACCGAGCCGGCCGCCGACCTCGCTGTGCTGCTCGCGATCCATTCGTCGATGCGCAACAAGGCGTTGCCGAAAGGGCTGATCGTGTTCGGCGAAGTGGGGCTGGCGGGCGAGATCCGGCCGTCGCCGCGCGGGCAGGAGCGGTTGCGCGAGGCCGCGAAGCTCGGCTTCACGTCCGCGCTGATTCCGAAGGCGAATGCGCCGAAGCAGCCGATCGAAGGGCTGAACGTGATGGCCGTCGATCGGCTCGAACAGGCGATCGACCGCGTTCGCGATCTCGAGTGACCGGCCCGGCAGGCGCCCGGACCATACGTGCTGGCGATCTGTCGCGTAATTCTCTGTAAAGAAGATGTAGGGTTATGTAACCCGACGGACATTGCTTTTCCCTATCCTTTGCCCGATTGTCGAACCGCGCAATGCGAAGGGAACCTATGTTGAAATCGTACGGGGAAGCGCCGAGCGGACGCCTTTACAACCTGCGTGGCTGTCGCGTGTCGGAGCCGATTCGCCAACCCTGGGGCGGCGGATGCCGGATCGTCGAATGGATCGACGAAGAGGGGCGCCTGGCGCGCAAGGTCGTGTCCGAGGATGTGACGGAAGCGGAAGTGGCTGCGGCGATCAGGCGGCCGACCGAAGGGCGCCGGTACCTGATGGGTGACGACGAGCAGATGCCGCGCGACACGTTGCCGCGACGCTGAGCCGGTAGGCGGCGAGCGGCCGGCGAACGACGGCAAAACGAGGCCGGGCCAATGTGCCCGGCCTCGTTGCATCCGGGCCCTGTGCGGGCCTGATGGTTTGTCGAAGAACCCGTCGCCGGCTTGCCGGGCTGGCGGCGCCGGCCGGCGGTACAGCGGCCGCGGTCAGCCGATCTGCTCGAGCTCTTCCTGCGCGGCGAGCCAGTCGACCTCGACCGTTTCGAGACGCGTGTTGATGTCCCCGAGCTTGCGGATCGCATCGGTCAGTTCCGTCTTGCGCTCGGCTTCGTAGCTCGCCGGATCGGCGACGAATGCGTCGAGGCGCGCCTTCTCCGCGTGCAGCGTCTCCATCTCCTTCTCGAGCTTCGTGATGCGCGTCTGCAGCGGTTTCTTCAATACCGACAGGCGCTGCCGCTCCTCGGCGGCCTGACGCTTCTGGTCCTTGCGGTTGGTTGCGGCGCCCGCGCCCGGCGAAGCCGCGCTGTCGGCCTTCGCGGCGGCGCGCTGCTCGGCCGCGTGCTGCAGCAGCCAGTCGCGGTAGTCGTCGAGGTCGCCGTCGAACGGCTGCAGCCGGTGCTTCGCCACCAGCATGAACTGGTCGGTCGTTGCGCGCAGCAGGTGGCGGTCGTGCGAGACGAGGATCAGCGTGCCTTCGAACTGCGCGAGCGCCATCGTCAGCGCATGACGCGTTTCGAGGTCGAGGTGGTTGGTGGGTTCGTCGAGCAGCAGCAGGTTCGGCTTCTGCCAGATGATCAGCGCGAGCGCGAGGCGTGCTTTTTCACCGCCCGAAAACGGCCCGACCGGGGTGGTCGCCATGTCGCCCGAGAAGTTGAAGCCGCCGAGGAAGTCGCGCAGTTCCTGCTCGCGCGTGTCGGGCGCGAGCCGCGCCAGATGCGCGAGCGGCGAATCGTCCTCGCGCAGCGTTTCGAGCTGGTGCTGTGCGAAATAGCCGATCGTCAGCCCCTTGCCGTCGCGGACGTGCCCCGACAGCGGCGCGAGCGTGCCGGCCAGCGTCTTGATCAGCGTCGACTTGCCCTGGCCGTTCGCGCCGAGCAGGCCGATGCGCTGGCCGTTCTGGATCGACAGCGCGACGCGCTCGACGATCGGGATCTCTGCTCCGCCGTCGGCACGGTAGCCGCAGCGGACGTCTTCCATCACCATCATCGGATTCGGCGCGGCATCGGGCGTACGGAATTCGAACGTGAACGGCGACGCGATGTGCGCGGGCGCGATCAACTCCATCTTCTCGAGCGCCTTCATCCGGCTCTGGGCCTGCTTGGCCTTGGTCGCCTTGGCCTTGAAGCGGTCGACGAAGCTCTGCAGGTGTTCGATCGTCTTCTGCTGCTTTTCGTAGGCGCTTTGCTGCAACGCCAGTTGCTGGGCGCGCAGCACTTCGAACTGCGAGTAGTTGCCGCCGTAGCGCTTCACCTGGCGGTTTTCCAGATGCAGCGTGACATTGCAGATCGAATCGAGGAATTCGCGGTCGTGCGAAATCACGACGAGCGTGCCGGGGTAGCGGTGCAGCCAGTCTTCGAGCCAGACGATCGCGTCGAGGTCGAGGTGGTTCGTCGGTTCGTCGAGCAGCAGCAGGTCGGAACGGCACATCAGCGCCTGCGCGAGGTTCAGGCGCATGCGCCAGCCGCCGGAGAAGCTGGCGACGGATTCGCGCGTCTGCGCGAGCGTGAAGCCGAGCCCGAGCAGCAGCGCCTCGGCGCGGGCGGGTGCGGTGTAGCCGTCGGCGTCGGCGAACGCCGCGTGCGCGTCGGCTTCGGCGGCGCCGTCATGCGCGGCGGACGCGGCGGCGATGCGCGCTTCGATCTCGCGCAGCGCGGCGTCGCCGTCGAGCGTGTAGTCGAGCGCCGAGCGGTCGACGGCGGGCGTTTCCTGCGACACATGGGCGATCCGCCACGACGGCGGCATCGAGAAATCGCCGCTGTCCGAGTGCAGCTCGCCGCGCAGGACCGAGAACAGGGTCGACTTGCCGGCGCCGTTCGCGCCGATCAGGCCGGCTTTCTCGCCGGGATTGAGTACGAAGGAGGTCGACTCGAACAGCGGCTTGGTGCCGCGCGCAAGGCTGAACTGATTGAAACGGATCACGGCGGAGATGACTGGCCAAAACCGCTATTCTAGACTGCGTGCCGCTCGCGCCGGGCATTGGCCGTTCGGCGGATGCCGCAACGGGGCAATTTCGCCTAGACTTCACGTCGATCCGGTTTCGTAAGAGGAGTGCCCGATGTCCACCCTGTATTCGTTCAGCGCAGAGACGCTTGCCGGCGCGCCGGCCTCGCTCGACGCGTATCGCGGCAAGGTGCTGCTGATCGTCAACACCGCGAGCGAGTGTGGTTTCACGCCGCAGTACGCGGGCCTGCAGAAGCTGTACGACCAGTACGCGGCACGCGGCTTCTATGTGCTCGGTTTTCCGTGCAACCAGTTCGGCAAGCAGGAGCCCGGCGACGCCGCGCAGATCGGCGCGTTCTGCGAGCGCAATTACGGCGTCACGTTCCCGATGTTCGCGAAGATCGACGTGAAGGGCGACCATGCGCATCCGCTGTACCGGTACCTGACCGACGAGGCGCCCGGCATCCTCGGCCTCAAGGCGATCAAGTGGAATTTCACGAAATTCCTGATCGATCGGGAAGGGCGCATCGTCAAGCGCTACGCGCCGTCGACCAAGCCCGACGAAATCGCCGCGGATATCGACAAGCTGCTGTGACGGCTGCCGGCGGCGTTCGCGGCGCCGGTGCGGATCGCACGGGCGCCGCCACCGTCCCGGCCGTCAGAGGATCGGGGCGAACAGCCGTGCGACGTGCATCGCGATGCGCCGCCAGGCGGGCGACCGGCGGTATTCGTTCGCATCGACCTCGTACGCCTGCGCGAAATCGGCATCCAGCATCGTCTCGACCTCATCGGCGAACATGCGGTCGACGGTCAGCACCATGATCTCGAAATTGAGGCGGAACGAGCGGTTGTCGAGATTCGCGCTGCCGATCGCCGCCGCGATGCGGTCGATCAGCACGACCTTCTGGTGCAGGAAGCCGGGCCGGTAGCGGAACACCTTGACGCCCGCATCGACCAGGTCGCGTGCGTACAGCTTCGACGCTTCGAACACCACGTAGTGATCGCGCCGGCTCGGGATCAGGATGCGCACGTCGACGCCGCGCATCACGGCGAGCTTCAACGCGGAGATCACGGCTTCGTCGGGGACGAGGTACGGCGTGGTGATCCAGACCCGCTCGCGCGCGGCGTTGATCGCCTCGACGAAGAACAGCGAGCCCGTCTCCTGCTTGTCGGCCGGCCCCATCGGCACCGCGAGGCAATGCATGTTGTCGCTGGGCTGAGCGGGCGGCGGCAGCGCGAGGGGCGGCAGTTTCTGCGTCGCCCAGTGCCAGTCTTCGGCGAACACGTACTGGATGCTCGCGACCACCGGGCCGCGGATCTCGATGTGCGTGTCGCGCCACGGCGACAGGCGCGGCTTCGCGCCGAGATACTCGACGCCGACGTTGTGGCCGCCGACGAACGCGCGATTGCCGTCGACGACGACGATCTTGCGATGGTTGCGGAAGTTGAGCTGGAAACGGTTGACGAACTTCCGGTTGGTCGCGAACGGATGCACTTCGACGCCACCCCGGCGCAGCGTGTCGACGTAGCTGTGCGGCAGGTCGAAGCTGCCGATGCTGTCGTACAGCAGGCAGCAGCGCACGCCGGCTGCCGCACGCGCGAGCAGCGAGTCGCGCAGCATCCGGCCGAGCGCATCGTCGCGCACGATGAAGAACTGCACCACCACGTAGTCACGCGCGGCGTCGATAGCCGCCAGGATCGCCGAGAACGTCGCGTCGCCGTTCACGAGCGTGCGCACCGAGTTGCCGCCGAGGAACGGCATGCCGCCGAGCCGCGTGAGCGCGAGCACTGCGGCCTGGCCGAGCGCGTCGGCGGCCGGCCCGTCGGTCGCGTCGGTGCTGAGCCAGGGCGAGCGCGGTGTGTGCGTGCGCAACATTTCCAGCTCGTGGCGCCGTGCGTCGACGTAGCCGGAGAACTTGCTGCGGCCGAGGAACAGGTACGGAATGAGCGTCAGGTACGGCATGGCCGCGAGCGAGACGGCCCACGCGATCGCGCCTTGCGACGTGCGTGTGTTCATGATCGCGTGGCACGCCGCGACGATCCCGAGCACGTGGATGGTCAGGATCAGGGTGCCGAGATGTAGCCAGTCTAGGGTCATGGGCGCGTGACGGACTCCTGAGGTCGCGCGGCCGGGCGGCCGCCTACGCGCATCTTACCCAACCGTGCGGTGCAACGGTGCACCGCACGGTGGGCAAGCCGGAAAGTCTCAGCCCTTGCGCGGCAGGTCGGACGCCTGGATCAGGAACACGGCGTCGTCGCCCCCGCTGGTGGGCAGCCATGTGAGTTCGAGGCCACCGAACGCGGCTTCGACGTTTTCGCGCTCGTTGCCGATCTCGACGACGAGCACGCCGTCGTCGTGCAGCCAGCGATGGGCCTCGGCGACGATGCGTCGCACGATGTCCATCCCGTCGTCGCCACCCGCGAGCGCCATCTCCGGCTCGTGCCGGTACTCGGGCGGCAGCGCGGCCATCGACGACGCGTTCACGTACGGCGGGTTCGTCAGGATCACGTCATAGCGTGAGCCCGGGTCGGTGCGGAACGCGGGCAGCGGCGCGTAGAGGTCGCCGCGATGCAGCGCGACGCGGTCTTCGAGGCCGTAGTCGCGCACGTTGATCTCGGCAACTTCGAGTGCCTTGTCGGACAGGTCGACCGCGTCGATCTCGGCGTTCGGGAACGCGCTCGCCGCGAGGATCGCGAGGCAGCCGGAGCCCGTGCACAGCTCGAGCACTGCACCGACCTGCTCGGGATCGGCGACGTACGGCTGCAGCCCGTCGTCGAGCAGCTCGCCGATGAACGAGCGCGGCACGATCACACGTTCGTCGACGTAGAAGCGGTGGCCGTGCATCCACGCCTCATGCGTGAGGTAGGCGGCCGGCACGCGGTCGGTCGCGCGCCGTTCGATCACCGCCAGCACGGCCGCGATTTCGTCGGGCAGCAGCCGCGCGTCGAGGAACGGTTCGAGCGTGTCGAGCGGCAGGTCGAGCGTGCGCAGCACGAGGTAGGCCGCTTCGTCGTACGCATTGTCGGAGCCGTGGCCGAACGCGAGCTTCGCTTTCGAGAAGCGCGTGACCGCGTAGCGCAGCAGGTCGCGAACAGTGGCAAAAGGTGTCGTCATGCGAGGCTCCGTCAGGCGATCAGTTGTTCGAGCACGCGGCGGTACACGTTCTTCAGCGGGTCGACGAAGCGCACTTCGATGTGCTCGTCGATCTTGTGGATGCTGCCGTTCGGCGGGCCGAACTCGATCACCTGCGGGCAGATGCGCGCGATGAAGCGGCCGTCCGACGTGCCGCCCGTCGTCGACAGTTCGGTCGTGATGCCGGTCTCGGTGCGGATCGCGTTTTCCAGCGCGCCCGACAGCTCGCCGCGCGGCGTGAGGAACGGCAGGCCGCTTACCGACCATTTCAGCGTGTATGCGAGGCCGTGCTTGTCGAGGATCGCATGCACGCGCGCCTGCAGGCCCTCGACCGTACTGGCGGTCGAGAAGCGGAAGTTGAACAGCAGGTCGGCGTGGCCGGGAATCACGTTGGTCGCGCCAGTGCCGGCGTGCAGGTTCGACACCTGCCAGGTGGTCGGCGGGAAGTATTCGTTGCCTGCGTCCCACTGCTCGGCGGCGAGCTCCGCGAGCGCAGGCGCCAGCAGGTGGATCGGGTTCTTCGCGAGGTGCGGGTACGCGATGTGGCCCTGTACGCCCTTGACGACGAGTTCGCCCGACATCGAGCCGCGGCGGCCGTTCTTGACGACGTCGCCGAGCTCGGTGGTCGACGTCGGCTCGCCGACGATGCAGTAGTCCATGCGTTCGCCGCGTGCTTCGAGCAGCTCGACGACCTTCACGGTGCCGTCGGTGGCGGGGCCTTCCTCGTCGCTCGTGATCAGGAACGCGATCGCGCCGCGGTGGCCGGGATGGGCCGCGACGAATTCCTCGGACGCGACGACGAACGCCGCGAGCGACGTCTTCATGTCGGCCGCGCCGCGGCCGTACAGCTTGCCGTCGCGATGGGCGGGGATGAACGGCGGCGAGCTCCACTGCTCGAGCGGGCCGGTCGGCACGACGTCGGTGTGGCCCGCGAACGCGAGCAGCTTGCCGTCGCGGCCGTCGGTGCCGCGCTTGACGGCCCACAGGTTGGTCACGCCGTGCGACGAGATGGTCTCGCATTCGAAGCCGAGCGCGGCGAGGCGCTCGATCATGATCTGCTGGCAGTGCTGGTCGTCGGGCGTCACGGACGCGCGGGCGATCAGTTGTTCGGTAAGGGCTAGGGTGGCGGACATGGTTCGGACCACTTTCGATAAAAAATGCCGGCGCGGTGGCCGGCAGCGATGAGACGTCGTGCGCTGCGCGAACGGGCGCCGCGCAGCGCGGGCAGCCCTATGCGGCAAACAGCGCCGCGTATTGATCGGCCGCGAAGCCGAGCGATTTCACACGGCCGTTGACCACCAGCACGGGGCGCTTGATGACCGACGGCTTGTGGATCATCAGCGCGACCGCGCCGGCCTTCGTTTCGGCGGCCGCCTTCATCGCGTCGTCCAGGCCGCGCCACGTCGTGCCGCGCTTGTTGACGAGCGCGTCGAGCGACACGTCCTTCAGCCAGTCCTCGACGAGCGGTGCGCTGACTCCGAGCTTCTTGAAGTCGTGAAACTCGAATTCGACGCCGTGATCGTCGAGCCAAACGCGGGCCTTCTTCACGGTGTCGCAGTTCGGAATGCCGTAGACGACCACGGTGTGCGGCTTTGCCATCAGTCGCCTCGCAGCAGCTCGTTCAGGCCGACCTTCGCGCGCGTCTTGGCGTCGACCTTCTTGACGATCACCGCGCAGTACAGGCTGTGCGAGCCATCCTTCGACGGCAGGTTGCCGGCGACGACGACCGAGCCGGCCGGGATGCGGCCGTAGCTGACTTCGCCCGTCTCGCGATCGTAGATCTTGGTGCTCTGGCCGAGGTACACGCCCATCGAGATCACCGAGTTTTCCTCGACGATCACGCCTTCGACGACTTCCGAGCGCGCGCCGATGAAGCAGTTGTCTTCGATGATGACCGGGTTCGCCTGCAGCGGCTCGAGCACGCCGCCGATGCCGACGCCGCCCGACAGGTGCACGTTCTTGCCGATCTGCGCGCACGAACCGACCGTTGCCCAGGTGTCGACCATCGTGCCTTCGTCGACGTACGCGCCGATGTTGGTGTACGACGGCATCAGCACGACGTTCTTCGCGATGAACGAGCCGCGGCGCGCGATGGCCGGCGGGACGACGCGGAAGCCGCCTGCGGCGAAATCTTCAGCGGTGTAGTTCGCGAACTTCGACGGCACCTTGTCGTAGAACTGCGAGTAGCCGCCGGCGGGCATCGGTGCGTTGTCCTCCAGGCGGAACGACAGCAGCACGGCCTTCTTCAGCCACTGGTGCACGGTCCAGTTGCCGTCGATCTTCTCGGCAACGCGCAGCGCGCCTTTGTCGAGCTGCTCGATCGCGTGCGCGACGGCTTCGCGGACGTCGGCCGGTGCGGCCTTCGGCGACAGCTCGGCGCGGTTGTCCCAGGCGGTATCGATGATTTGCTGAAGTTGTTGCGACATGTTCGTTTTCGCAGGAGATGGATGGAATTGATCGGATGGACGATTACCGCGCGAGAGACCGGCAGAAATCGACGATGCGTTGCGCGCCCTCGACGCATTCGGGGGTGCCCGCGACGAGCGCGATCCGGATGAAATCGCGGCCCGGATTCGTGCCGTGCGCGTCGCGCGCCAGGTACGAGCCGGGCAGAACCGTCACATTATAGTCGGCGTACAGGCGGCGGGCGAACTCGGTGTCCGACAGCCCGGTGCGCGACACGTCGGCCCACAGGTAGAACGCCGCGTCCGGCAGCTTCACGTCGATCACGTCGGCCAGCATCGGCGTGACGGTATTGAACTTCTGCAGGTACAGCGCGCGGTTCTCGCGCACGTGCGCCTCGTCGTTCCACGCGGCGATGCTCGCGTGCTGCCAGACCGGCGACAGCGCCGCGCCGTGATACGTGCGGTACAGCAGGAATTTCTTCAGCAGCGCCGCGTCGCCGGCGACGAAGCCCGAGCGCATGCCCGGCACGTTCGAGCGCTTCGACAGACTCGACAGCATGACGAGCCGCTCGAAGCCGCGGCCGAGGCGGTGCGCGGCCTCGAGGCCGCCGAGCGGCGGCGCCGCTTCGTCGAAATAGATTTCCGAATAGCACTCGTCGGATGCGATCACGAAACCGTGGCGGTCGGACAGCGCGAACAGCTCGCGCCAGTCGTCGAGCGTCAGCACGGCGCCCGTCGGGTTGCCCGGCGAGCAGACATACAGCAGTTGCGTGCGCGCCCAGACTTCGTCGGGCACGGACGCGTAGTCGCACGCGAAGTTGCGGGCCGGGTCGCTGTTCGCGAAATAGGGTTCGGCACCGGCCAGCAGCGCCGCGCCTTCGTAAATTTGATAGAAAGGATTCGGACAGAGTACGATCGCTTTCTCGCCCCGCTCGGACGGGCGTGCGTCGATCACCGTCTGCGCAAGCGAGAACAGTGCTTCGCGCGACCCCGACACGGGCAGCACCTGCGTCGCCGGATCGATGGCCGGCAGCCCGTAGCGGCGCTCGAGCCAGTGCGCGATCGACGTGCGCAGCGCGTCCGAGCCGGCGGTGGCCGGGTACGATGCGAGACCGTCGAGCGCGGCCACCACGGCGTCGCGGATCAGCGCCGGAGTCGCATGTTTGGGCTCGCCGATGCCGAAGCTGATCGGTTTGAGGGCGCCGGAGGGCGTCACGTCCTTGAACAGGGCGCGCAGCTTTTCGAAGGGATAGGGCTGGAGCGAGTCGAGTCGAGGGTTCACGGGCGAAGCGGCCATCGCGGCCGGTTGGAGCGAAAGAAGCGGCGGGCGCGCCGCGCGGCTGCGAACGGGCGCGGATGGCGCGCGGGTCGCAACGGACGATTATAGCGTGACGGAATGCGGTCGCGGCCCGCCGGAACGGCGGCCGGGCCAGTCGAATAAAGGGTATTGAACCAAATGAATAACGCGGTACGCGGCAGCCTGCCGACGCTGGCCATCCTGATCGGCGCATCGGTATGGGGCCTGATCTGGTATCCGCTGCGGATCCTGGCGTCGCTGGGCGTGACGGGCACGCTGGCGAGCGCGCTGACGAGCCTCGTCGCCTTCCTGTTCGTGATATTCGCGCGGCACCGCACGATCTCGACGCTGCGCTGGCACTGGGTGCTGCCCGGCATCGCGGTGACGGCCGGCGTGACGAACCTCGGGTTCGTGTGGGGCACGATCCACGGCGAAGTGCTGCGCGTGATGCTGCTGTTCTACCTGACCCCCGCGTGGACCGCGATCTACGCGCACTTCCTGCTGCGCGAGCGGCTGACCTGGGCCGGCGCCGGGCTCGCGGCGCTGTCGATCGGCGGTGCGATGCTGATGCTGTGGTCGCCGAAGCTCGGCCTGCCGCTGCCGGCCACCCCGGCCGAATGGGCCGGTCTCGCGGCCGGGTTGAGCTTCGCGATGAGCAACGTGCTCGTGATCAAGGCGAGCCGCGAGTTGCCGGAGATGCGCGCCGAGATGCGCACCGCGACGCTGTTCGGCGGCGCGGCCGTGTTCGGCGCGATCGCGTCGCTGTTCGAGGGGATACCGGCGGCGCCGGCGGGCGGCCAGCTTGGCACGGCCGCGCTGATCATCGTTGCGATCGGCGTGACGATGGCGTCGAACAACCTGCTCGTGCAATACGGGCTGGCGCGCGTGCCGGCGAACCGTGCGTCGATCATCATGCTGTTCGAGATCGTGATCACCGCGCTGTCGGCGTGGGTGTTCGCGAACGAGCTGCCGAGCGCGCGCGAGTGGGCGGGCGGCGCGTGCATCGTGCTGGCGACGCTGCTGTCGAGCCGGGTCCATCGCGCCGCGCCGGCACCGGACAAACCCGGCGACGGTCGGGACGGTGCACGCGCGATGGTATGATGGAAGCCGTTTGCGGGGCCCAACGCTGGATGCGCGCGGCCCCGCTTTTGAATTCCGGGGCGCATCGCGCGCATGGGCCGTCCGGCCTCGCGCAGTGCGGCTCCGTCCGTTTCACACCTTCTTCACATCCGATACCGCCGTGCGTCTGAGCTCGATCAAACTCGCTGGCTTCAAATCCTTTGTCGATCCCACGCATTTCCAGGTTCCGGGCCAGCTTGTCGGCGTGGTGGGCCCGAACGGGTGCGGCAAGTCCAACATCATCGACGCCGTGCGCTGGGTGCTCGGCGAGTCGCGCGCTTCCGAGCTGCGCGGCGAGTCGATGCAGGACGTGATCTTCAACGGCTCGACCGCCCGCAAGCCCGGCAGCCGGGCCAGTGTCGAACTGATCTTCGACAACTCCGACGGCCGCGCGGCCGGCCAGTGGGGCCAGTACGGCGAGATCGCCGTGAAGCGCGTGCTCACGCGCGACGGCACGTCGAGTTACTACATCAACAACCTGCCGGCGCGCCGCCGCGACATCCAGGACATCTTCCTCGGCACCGGCCTCGGGCCGCGTGCGTACGCGATCATCGGGCAGGGCATGATCGCGCGGATCATCGAGGCGAAGCCGGAAGAGCTGCGCGTGTTCCTCGAGGAAGCCGCGGGCGTGTCGAAGTACAAGGAACGCCGCCGCGAAACCGAGAACCGCCTGCACGACACGCGCGAGAACCTGACGCGCGTCGAGGACATCGTCCGCGAACTCGGCGCGAACCTCGAGAAGCTCGAGGCGCAGGCCGTCGTCGCCACCAAGTACAAGGAACTCGTCGCCGACGGCGAGGAGAAGCAGCGCCTGTTGTGGCTGCTGCGCAAGAACGAGGCCGCCGGCGAACAGCAGAAGCAGCAGCGTGCGATCGAACAGGCGCAGATCGACCTCGAAGCGCAAACGGCGAAGCTGCGCGAGGTCGAGGCGCAGCTCGAGACGCTGCGCGTCGCGCATTACTCGGCAAGCGACGCGATGCAGGGCGCGCAGGGTTCGCTCTACGAGGCGAACGCCGAGGTGAGCCGCCTCGAAGCCGAGATCAAGTTCATCGTCGAATCGCGCAATCGCGTGCAGGCGCAGATCGCCGCGCTCAATGCGCAGCGCGAGCAATGGCGCGCGCAGGCCGAGAAGGCGCAGGACGAGCTCGAGGAAGCCGAGGAAGCGCGCGCGATGGCCGACGAGAAGGCCGCGCTCGCCGAAGACAACGCGGCCGCGAAGCACGACGCGTTGCCGGCGCTCGAGGCGAAGTGGCGCGACGCGCAGGCGCAGCTCAACGACGAGCGCGCGCGGATCGCACAGACCGAACAGTCGCTGAAGCTCGAAGCCGCGCACCAGCGCAACGCCGACCAGCAGCTCCAGCAGCTTCAGCAGCGCCATGAGCGCCTGAAGAGCGAAGCGGGCGGGCTCGACGCGCCGGACGAAGCCCAGCTCGAAGAACTGCGCATGCAACTCGCCGAGCAGGAAGAGATCCTGGCCGAAGCGCAGGCGCGTCTTGCCGATGCGCAGGAAACGGTGCCGCGCCTCGATGGCGAACGGCGTGCCGCGCAGGAGCGCGTGCAGGCCGAAGCCGCGCAGATCCACCAGCTCGAGGCGCGTCTCGCCGCGCTGAAGCAGTTGCAGGAAAACGTGCAGACCGAAGGCAAGGTGCAGCCGTGGCTCGACAAGCACGAGCTCGGCGCGCTGCCGCGTTTGTGGAAGAAGCTGCATGTCGAGGCGGGCTGGGAAGCCGCGCTCGAAGCCGTGCTGCGCGAGCGCCTCGCCGCGCTCGAAGTGTCGAATCTCGACTGGGTGAAGGCTTTTGCCACCGACGCACCGCCCGCGAAGCTCGCGTTCTACGCACCGCCCGTGGCCGGCGAACCGCCTGCGGCCGTGGCCGGCCTGCGTCCGGTGCTGTCGCTCGTGCGCATCGACGATGCGGGCATCCGCGCGGTGCTGAACGACTGGCTCGGCAGCGTGTACGTCGCCGACGACGTCGCGCAGGCGCTCGCGACGCGCGCGCAGCTGCCGGCAGGCGGCGCGTTCGTCGTCAAGGCCGGCCATATCGTCACGCGCGTCGGCGTGCAGCTGTATGCGGCCGATTCGGAGCAGGCCGGGATGCTGGCCCGTCAGCAGGAAATCGAAAACCTGACGCGCCAGGTGCGCGCGCAGGCGCTGCTCGCCGACGAGGCGCGCACGGCAGCCGTGCGTGCGGAAGCCGCGCACACGCAGGCCACGCAGGCGCTCGGCGACGTGCGAGCGCAGGCCGAACGTGCGACGCAGCGCGTGCACGCGCTGCAGATGGACGTGCTGAAGCTCGCGCAGGCGCACGAACGTTACACGCAGCGCAGCACGCAGATCCGCGAGGAACTCGAGGAAATCGGCGCGCAGATCGAAGAGCAGCGCGCGATGCGCGCGGAGTCGGAAGCGAATTTCGAGCGTTTCGACGGCGAACTCGCGGAACTGCAGGCGCGCTTCGAGGACAACCAGCTCGCGTTCGAAGCGCTCGACGAATCGCTGACGCAGGCGCGTCAGGAAGCGCGCGATCTGGAGCGCGGCGCGAACGATGCGCGCTTCGCCGCGCGCAACGCGGTGACCCGGATCGACGAGCTCAAGCGCAGCATCCAGGTCGCGCACGAGCAGAGCGAGCGCGTTGCCGCGTCGCTGGAAGACGCACGCGCCGAGCTCGAGACGATCAACGAGCAGACCGCGCACACGGGCCTGCAGGACGCGCTCGAGATTCGTGCGGTGAAGGAAGAGGCGCTGCAGGCCGCACGAATCGAACTCGACGACCTGACTGCAAAACTGCGCGCGTCGGACGAGCAGCGGCTCGTCGCCGAGCGCTCGCTGCAGCCGCTGCGCGACCGCATCACCGAATTGCAGTTGAAGGAGCAGGCCGCGCGCCTGTCGGTCGAGCAGTTCGCCGAGCAGCTCGCGACGGCCGAGGTCGACGAGGCCGCGCTGAGCGAGAAGCTGACGCCGGATCTGAAGCCGTCATACCTGCAGGGCGAGGTCACGCGCCTGAACAACGCGATCAACGCGCTCGGCCCGGTGAACATGGCCGCGCTCGACGAGTTGAAGGCCGCGAGCGAGCGCAAGGTGTTCCTCGACGCGCAGTCGGCCGACCTGATCGACGCGATCACGACGCTCGAGGACGCGATCCACAAGATCGACCAGGAAACCCGCACGCTGCTGCAGGGCACCTTCGACGAGGTCAACCGTCACTTCAGCGACCTGTTCCCGCGCCTGTTCGGCGGCGGTCAGGCGAAGCTGATCATGACGGGCGACGAAATTCTCGACGCCGGCGTGCAGGTGATGGCGCAGCCGCCCGGCAAGAAGAACGCAACGATCCACCTGCTGTCGGGCGGCGAGAAGGCGCTGACCGCGACCGCGCTGGTGTTCGCGATGTTCCAGCTGAACCCGGCGCCGTTCTGTCTGCTCGACGAGGTCGACGCGCCGCTCGACGACGCGAACACGGAGCGTTTCGCGAATCTCGTGCGCGCGATGTCCGACAAGACGCAGTTCCTGTTCATCTCGCACAACAAGATCGCGATGGAAATGGCGCAGCAGTTGATCGGCGTGACGATGCAGGAGCAGGGCGTGTCGCGGATCGTCGCGGTGGACATGGAAACCGCCGCGGGTTTTGCCCAGAATTGATGTTTGACGAAACCGGACCGCGTTCGCGCGGCGCATGGGCGCCCGTTCGCGGTTCCGACGAACAAGAATTGCTGATGGAGCGTGCATGGACGAGTTGACACTCGGTTTGATCGGCGCGGGCGCCGTCGTGGTGGGCGGCGTCGTGGTCTACAACGCATGGCAGGGCGCGAAGGTGCGGCGCAGGATGCCGCGCCCGATGCCGGAGGAAGCGGTCGAGGCGATGAACCGCCCCGAACGCGAAGAAGAGCTACCGTTCATCGAGCCGGTGCGCCAGCCGGTGCGGCGCGAGCCCACGGCACCGGCGGCGGCCGCCACGCCAGCCGAAGTCGCGCGCGTCGAGCCGACGTTCGGTGGCGCAGCGCCGGCCGACATGCCGGCCGATCTGCAGGCCGAGGCGACCGGCGTCGATACTCCGGCCGAATTGGTCGAGCCGGTTGCCGGCGAAGAGGCCGCGCCGGCCTCCGCGCACGAAACGCACGCCGAACCGGCCGAGCCGGCCGAACCCGTGCTGCCGGCCACAACGACGATCTCGTCGGCACCGCCGGCGATCGTCGACCGCCGGATCGACTGCATCGTGCCGATCCGCCTCGGCGGGTCGCTGCCGGGCGACAAGATCCTGCCGGCCGCGCAGCGGCTGCGCCGCGCGGGCAGCAAGCCCGTGCACATCGAAGGCAAGCCGGAAGGCGGCCAGTGGGAGTTGCTGCAGAACGGCGTGCGCTACGAGGAACTGCGCGCGGCCGCGCAGCTCGCGAACCGCAGCGGCGCGCTGAACGAGCTCGAGTTCTCCGAATTCGTGACGGGCGTCCAGCAGTTCGCCGACGCGATCGACGGCGCGCCCGAATTCCCGGACATGATGGAAACGGTCGCGATGGCGCGCGAGCTCGACGCGTTTGCCGCGCAATGCGACGCGCAACTGTCGATCAACGTGATGTCGGACGGCGCGCCTTGGTCGGCGAACTACGTGCAGGCGGTCGCATCGCAGGACGGGCTGTTGCTGTCGCGCGACGGCACGCGTTTCGTGAAGCTCGACGCGAAGCAGAACCCCGTGTTCATGCTGCAGTTCGGCGACACGAACTTCCTGCGTGACGACCTCACGTACAAGGGCGGCAACATGATCACGCTGGTGCTCGACGTGCCGGTTGCCGAAGAGGACATCCTGCCGTTCCGGCTGATGTGCGATTACGCGAAATCGCTGTCCGAACGGATCGGCGCACGCGTGGTCGACGATTCGCGCCGGCCGTTGCCGGAGTCGACGCTGCTGGCGATCGAGCAGCAGCTGATGAAGCTGTACGCGAAGCTCGAGGAAGCCGGCATTCCGGCCGGTTCGCCGGTCACGCGCCGCCTCTTCAGCCAGTAACGCGAACGCGCGGGCGGCGGGCGTCGGCGCCGCCGTTCGTCGCTGCGGCGCACACCTTGCCGTTTGCGCTGCAGCACGCGCGTCGGGCGCGCATTGCACGCCCCGCCACGGCGGCAAACTGAGATAATCGGGCATCCGATTTTCTCAGAACGAATTTGCCGCCAGCATGGCCCGAACCCAAGCCGAACCGCCAGCCAGCCAGCCCGACGCGCGCGCCGCGTGGCTGCGCGATCAACTCGAGCGGGCGAACTACGCCTACTACGTGCTCGACCAGCCGGATCTGCCCGACGCCGAATACGACCGGCTGTTCCGCGAACTGCAGCAGCTCGAAACCGACCATCCCGAACTCGTGACGCCCGATTCGCCGACGCAGCGCGTCGGTGGCGAGGCGGCCGGCGGCTTCACGCCGGTCGTCCATGACGCGCCGATGCTGTCGCTCAACAACGGCTTCGCCGACGAGGATATCGTCGCGTTCGACAAGCGTGTCGCCGACGCGCTCGACAAGACGACCGATCTCGCCGGCTCGGTAACGGAGCCCGTCGAATACGCATGCGAACTGAAGTTCGACGGTCTCGCGATCTCGCTGCGCTACGAGCAGGGCGTATTCGTGCAGGCGTCGACGCGCGGTGACGGGACGACGGGCGAGGACGTGACCGAGAACGTGCGCACGATCCGCTCGATTCCGCTGAAGCTGAAGGGCACGAACGTGCCGGCCGTGCTCGATGTACGTGGCGAGGTGCTGATGTTCAAGCGCGATTTCGCACGCCTGAACGAACGCCAGCGCGCGGCCGAGCAGCGCGAATTCGCGAACCCGCGCAACGCGGCGGCCGGCAGCCTGCGCCAACTCGACTCGAAGATCACCGCGCAGCGCCCGCTGTCGTTCTTCGCGTACGGGATCGGCGTGCTCGACGGGATGCCGATGCCCGACACACACAGCGCGCTGCTCGACTGGTACGAGTCGCTCGGCCTGCCCGTGAACCGGGAGCGCGCGGTCGTGCACGGTGCCGAAGGCTTGCTCGACTTCTTCCGCAAGATCGGCGAGAAGCGCGAGTCGCTGCCGTACGACATCGACGGCGTCGTCTACAAGGTCAACCGGCGCGACGAGCAGGAGCGCCTGGGCTTCGTGTCGCGCGCGCCGCGCTTTGCACTCGCGCACAAGTTCCCCGCGCAGGAAGCGCTGACCAAGCTCGTCGCGATCGACGTGCAGGTCGGCCGGACGGGTGCGATCACGCCGGTCGCGCGCCTCGAGCCCGTGTTCGTCGGCGGCGCGACCGTCACCAATGCGACGCTGCACAACGAGGACGAAGTGCGCCGCAAGGACATCCGGATCGGCGATACCGTGATCGTGCGCCGCGCGGGCGACGTGATCCCCGAGGTGGTCGGCGCGCTGCTCGACCGGCGCCCGGCCGATGCGGCCGAATTCGTGATGCCGACCGAATGCCCGGTGTGCGGCTCGAAGATCGAGCGCCTGCCGGACGAGGCGATCGCGCGCTGCACGGGCGGCCTGTTCTGCCCGGCGCAGCGCAAGCAGGCGCTGTGGCACTTCGCGCAGCGCCGCGCGCTCGACATCGACGGGCTCGGCGAAAAGATCATCGACCAGCTCGTCGAGCTGAATCTCGTGCGCACGCCGGCGGACCTGTTCAATCTCGGCTTTGCGACGCTCGCCGAGCTCGACCGGTTCGCCGAGAAGTCGGCGCAAAATCTGCTCGACTCGCTCGAGAAGGCGAAGCATACGACGCTCGCGCGCTTCATCTACGGGCTCGGTATCCGTCATGTGGGCGAATCGACCGCGAAGGATCTCGCGAAGCATTTCGGCTCGCTGACGCCGATCATGGACGCATCGATCGAAGAGCTGCTCGAAGTCAACGACGTCGGGCCGATCGTCGCCGAGTCGCTCCATCAGTTCTTCGCGGAAGCGCACAACCGGACCGTGATCGAGCAATTGCGTGCGCCGGGCAAGGTGACGTGGCCGGAAGGGCCGCCCGCGCCGAAGGCGCCGCAGGGTGTGCTGGCCGGCAAGACGGTCGTGCTGACGGGCACGCTGCCGACGCTCACGCGCGATGCCGCGAAGGAAATGCTCGAAGCGGCCGGCGCGAAAGTGGCCGGTTCGGTATCGAAGAAGACGGATTACGTGGTCGCGGGCGCCGAAGCCGGCAGCAAGCTCGCGAAGGCCGAGGAGCTCGGCATCCCCGTGCTGGACGAAGACGGTCTGCACCAACTCCTGGAGGGCAATACGCCATGATTCGCGAGATCCTGAAGATGGGCGATCCGCGCCTGCTCGAAGTCGCCAAGCCGGTCGAACGGTTCGATACCCCCGAACTGCACGAGATCGTCGCGGACATGTTCGAGACGATGCACCATGCGAACGGCGCCGGCCTGGCCGCGCCGCAGATCGGCGTCGGGCTGCAGATCATCATCTTCGGCTTCGGTAACAACAACCGCTACCCGGATGCGCCGCCGGTACCCGAGACCGTGCTGATCAACCCGAAGGTCGAATACATGCCGCCGGACATGGAAGAGGGCTGGGAAGGTTGCCTGTCGGTACCGGGCATGCGGGGCGTCGTCAGCCGCTATGCGAAGGTGCGCTACAGCGGCTTCGACCAGTACGGCGAGAAAATCGATCGCGTCGCCGACGGTTTTCACGCACGCGTCGTCCAGCACGAATACGATCACCTGATCGGCAAGCTGTATCCGATGCGGATCACCGACTTCACGCGCTTCGGCTTCACGGAAGTGCTGTTCCCGGGGCTCGATCCGGCTCCCGACGACTGATCCGCCGGCTTGCCCGGCGCTTGCCCGGTTTCTCGCAGGAAACGAAAAAGCCCGCTTGCGCGGGCTTTTTCATTGCGTGGCGCACGTGTGTGCGCGCCCGCGGTCAGAACGTCTCGTCGGCCGACAGATAGCGCCATTGACCCTGCGGCAGCGCGCCGAGCATCACGCGGCCCATCCGTACGCGCTTCAGGCCGATCACGTCGAGGCCCACCAGTTCGCACATGCGGCGGATCTGGCGCTTCTTGCCTTCGCGCAGCACGAAGCGCAACTGCTCGCCGTTCTGCCAGCTCACCATCGCGGGCTTCAGCGCGACGCCGTCGAGCTCGAGGCCGTGGCGCAGCTTCGCGAGCGATTCCGCGGGGAAGTGCTGGTCGATGTCGATGAGCCGCTCGCCGAAGCGCACGCGCACCAGGTATTCCTTGTCGATATCCGACTGCTCGCCGATCAACTGCTTCGCGATCACACCGTTCTGCGTCAGCACGAGCAGGCCGGTCGAATCGATGTCCAGGCGGCCGGCCGGTGCGAGCGCGTGCAGGTGCTGCGGCGAGAAGCGCACCGGCGAATGGTCGCCGCTCCAGCGGTTCGCACGCGTGATCAGCACGGCCGCGGGCTCGTAGCCGTCTTCCGCCTGGCCCGACACGTAACCGACCGGCTTGTGCAGCAGGATCGTCACTTGCGCGGCCTGCGCGGCGCTTGCCCGTTCGTCGATCTCGATCTTCTGGTCGGCGCGTACCTTGGTGCCGAGCGTGTCGATGCGTTCGCCGTCGACGAGAACCCAGCCCTTTTCGATCCATTCGTCGGCTTCGCGGCGCGAGCACATGCCGAGCTCGGACATCCGTTTCGACAGGCGCATCAGGCCCGATTCGTCACCGTAGTCGATGTCGGTGGCCGGCTTCTTGACGGGTTTCGCGGTCTTCATCCCCGCGCCGGACGAGCGGCGTTCGGTGCTGCCACGCTCGCCGTCGCGGGCGGGGCGGGCCGGGCGGTCGCCGAAGCTGCGCTTGGCGCCTTCGCCGGCTGCCTTGTCGCGATAGGGTGCGCGAGCACTGCCTTCACCGGCGCCTGCACGACGCGGACGTGCATCGTCATCGCGGCGGGGCGGGCGATCCGAGGACGTGCGACGGTCGCCGAAGCTGCGTTTCGCGCCTTCGCCAGATGCGTTGTCGCGATACGGCGCGCGAGCACCGCTTTCACCGGCGCCTGCACGACGCGGACGTGCATCGTCATCGCGGCGGGGCGGGCGATCCGAGGATGTGCGACGGTCACCGAAGCTGCGTTTCGCGCCTTCGCCGGCTGCGTTGTCGCGATACGGTGCGCGTGCACCGCCTTCACCGGCGCCTGCACGACGCGGACGTGCATCGTCATCGCGACGGGGCGGGCGATCCGAGGACGTGCGACGGTCGCCGAAGCTGCGTTTCGCACCTTCGCCGGCTGCGTTGTCGCGATACGGTGCGCGTGCACCGCTTTCACCGGCGCCTGCACGACGCGGACGTGCATCGTCATCGCGGCGGGGCGGGCGATCCGAGGACGTGCGACGGTCGCCGAAGCTGCGTTTCGCGCCTTCGCCGGCTGCGTTGTCGCGATACGGTGCGCGTGCGCCACCTTCACCGGCACCTGTACGACGCGGACGTGCATCGTCATCGCGGCGGGGCGGGCGATCGGACGACGTGCGACGGTCGCCGAAGCTGCGCTTTGCGCCGTCGCCGGCTGCGTTGTCGCGATACGGTGCGCGTGCACCGCCTTCACCGGCGCCTGCGCGACGCGGACGTGCATCGTCATCGCGGCGGGGCGGGCGATCCGAGGACATGCGACGGTCGCCGAAGCTGCGTTTCGCGCCGTCGCCGGCTGCGTTGTCGCGATACGGGGCACGCGTGCCGCGTTCGGCACCGCCGTCACGCGGCGCACGCTTGGACGGTGCGCGATCCGCGCCCGGGCGTTCGGCGCCCGCGGCAGCGCGCGGCTTGAACGTGCGCTCGCCGGCGGCGGCCGGGGCCGCCTTCTTCGGGCGGGCCGGCTTGTCCCCTGCGGGCGGCGCAGCGGGGCGCACCGCCTTGCGGGCGACGAGGCTGCCGGAGCGGACAGGGGCGCGGGTCGGCGACGCCGGCTTCGGGTTCTTGACGGTTAATTTGGTGCGCATAAACGCTGGAATTCATTCAGACTGCGATCGCACGCAGCAATTCGGTTTCGAGCTGGATCTGCAGGCGGCTGTCGGACAGGCCGGCACCCGCAAGCAGAAAGATGTCCTCGACGCGTTCGCCGAGCGTATTGATCCGCGCCGCGTGGACGCCGATCCGGTGCTCGGCGAGTACGCGCGCGATCGAATAGAGAAGGCCCGGCCGGTCGTTGGCCGACACGGACAGGATGTAGTACTGGCCGCGCTCGTCGGCCCGCAGGTCGACGCGCGGCGTGATCGGAAACGTCCGGGACAGCCTCGACAGGCGGCCCTTGGACGGCTCCGGCAGCGGTGCGGTTTCGGTGAGCCGCGACGCGAGCTGTTGTTCGACGAGATTCGCGATGTCGCGGTACCGCACGTCGCTTTCGGTCTGCGTGACGATGAAGTTGTCGAGCGCATAGCCGTGCCGCGTCGTGCTGACCCGTGCGTCGAGCACCGACAGCCCGTTGCGGTCGAAATACGCGCAGATGCCCGCGAACAGGTCGGGGCGATCCTTCACGTACACGAGCACCTGCAGCGCATCGCCGATCGGCGACGGCCGCGCGCGGACGATCGCGGTTTCGGCATTCACGTGCCGGTACAGCACGCGTGTCTGCCACGCGATGTCGGCCGCGTCGTGACGCAGGAAGAAGCCGACGTCGAGCTGATCCCACAGCGCGCGATGTGCGTCCTCGGGCACGGTCTCGAGGCGCAGCAGCGCGAGCGCCTGCTCCTGCCGCGACTTCAACTCCGAATGCGCGTCGGGGTTGGCCCCGCCGAGCACCGCGAGCGTGATGCGGTACAGATCCTCGAGCAGCTTGCCCTTCCACGTGTTCCACACCTTCGGGCTCGTGCCGCGGATATCGGCGACGGTCAGCAGGTACAGCGCGGTGAGGTACCGTTCGTTGCCGACGACTTCGGCGAAGCGCTTGATGACTTCGGGGTCGCTCGTATCCTGCTTCTGTGCGACCTGGCTCATCGTCAGGTGATGCTGGACGAGCCACACGATCAGCGCCGCGTCGTCGCTGGCGATACCGTGCTCGCGGCAGAAGCGCCGTGCGTCGGCCATCCCGAGCGTCGAATGGTCGCCGCCGCGGCCCTTCGCGATGTCGTGGAACAGCGCCGCGACATACAGTACCCACGGGCGCTCGAAGTTGCCGATCAGCTGGCTGCAGAACGGATATTCGTGCGCGTGCTCGGCCACCGCGAAGCGGCGGATGTTGCGCAACACCATCAGGATGTGCTGGTCGACCGTATACACGTGGTACAGGTCATGCTGCATCTGGCCGACGATGCGGCGGAAGTTCAGCAGGTAGCGGCCGAGCACGCTCGTCTGGTTCATCAACCGGAACGCGTGCGTGATCCCTTCGGGTTGCTGAAGGATCCGCATGAACGTGTCGCGATTCTGCGGATCGCGGCGCCACGTGTTGTTCATGATCTCGCGCGAGTTGTACAGCGCGCGCAGCGTGCGGGCGGACAGCCCCTTCACGCCGCGGGTCGTCTCGTACAACAGGAACGCTTCGAGGATCGCGTCGGGGTAGCGCTCGAACACGCCGTCGTCGACGATCTCGAGCATCCCCTGTTTCTCGACGAAGCGATCGGCCGACAGCACGCGCGTGATGCCGCTCGTCGCAGGGAAGAGTTGCGCCTCGATGTTCTGGATCAGGATCGTCGCGAGCTGCGTGACGGCCTTCGCGGCCCAGTAGTAGCGGCGCATCAGTTGCTCGCTGGCGCGCTTGGCCTGCGTCGACTGGTAGCCGAAGCTCTCGGCAGCCTGCGTCTGCAGGTCGAACACGAGCATGTCCTGGCGGCGGCCGGCGATCACGTGCAGCCGCGCGCGCAGCGTCTTCAGGAAGCCTTCGTTGCGGCGCAGCTCCCGCGCTTCGCGATCGGTGATGAGGCCGCGCGTGTCGAGTTCGCGCCAGCTGCTGCCGAAACCGGCCGCGCGCGCGATCCAGAGGATTGTCTGCAGGTCGCGCAACCCGCCGGGGCTTTCCTTCACGTTCGGTTCGAGGCTGTACGGCGTGTCCTGGAACTTCGCGTGGCGCTGGCGCATCTCGAGCACCTTCGCGGTGAAGAACGCGCGGGCGTCGAGCGCCTCGTGGTAGCGCACCGTGAAGCGTTCGAACAGCGCGGTGCTGCCGACGATGCGGCGCGCTTCCAGCAGCGAGGTCTGCACCGTGACGTCCTGCGACGCCTCCTCGATGCACTGCGCGACCGTGCGCACGCTGCTGCCGATCTCGAGGCCGAGATCCCACGCCATTCCGATGAAGCGTTCGATGCGTGCATCGAGCGCCGGGTCGTGCGCATCGGGCAGCAATACCAGGATGTCGACGTCGGAATAGGGCGCGAGCTCGCCGCGCCCGTAGCCGCCGACGGCGACGAGGGCGAGCGTCGCGGGCAGCCCGCAGTCGTCCCACACGCGCTTCAGCGCTTCGTCGGTGAGCTTCGACAGCGCGTGCATCAGCGACGCGACGTTCGCCGCGCGGCGAAAGCGCTCGAGCATCTCCGTCTTGGCGGCCTTGAATTCGGCGCGCCGCGACAGCGCTTCGGGCGAGGGGGCAGCGTGAGCGCTCATGGGCGGCCGTTCAGGTGCGGGTGGGGCGGGCTGGCGCGACGGCGCTCAGACGGCGGCGGCCGGTTGCGAGAACACGGGGCGCGCCGGCGTGCCGGCCGACACGGTCAGCACTTCGTAGCCGGTTTCGGTGACGAGCACCGTGTGCTCCCACTGGGCCGACAGGCTGCGGTCGCGCGTCTTGACCGTCCACTGGTCGGGCATCGTGCGGATGTCGCGCTTGCCGGCGTTGATCATCGGCTCGATCGTGAAGATCATCCCGGCCTTCAGTTCGATGCCGGTACCCGGGCGGCCGTAGTGGACGACCTGCGGATCTTCATGGAACACCGTGCCGATGCCGTGGCCGCAGTATTCGCGCACGACGCTGTAGCCCTGCGCTTCGGCGTGCTTCTGGATCGCGTAGCCGATGTCGCCGAGGTGCGCGCCGGGCTTGACCTGGTCGATGCCGAGCCACATGCATTCGTAGGTGGTCTGCACGAGGCGCTTCGCGAGGATCGAACCCTCGCCGACGATGAACATGCGGCTCGTGTCGCCGAAGTAGCCGTTCTTGATCACGGTGATGTCGATGTTTAGCGCATCGCCGTTCTTGATCACTTTCTCGCCGGGAATGCCGTGGCAAATCACGTCGTTGACCGAAATGCAGGTGGCCTTCGGGTACGGCGGGTAGCCGGGCGGCTGGTAGTTCAGCGGCGCGGGGATCGTGCCCTGTTCGTTGAGCATGAACTCGTGGCAGAGGCGGTCGAGTTCGGCGGTCGTGATGCCCGCGACGACGTGCGGCGTGATGAAGTCGAGCACTTCGCTCGCGAGACGGCAGGCGACGCGCATCTCGGCGATATCGTGTTCGTTTTTGAGCGTAATAGCCATCGAGGTATGCCTGGAATGCGGTGAATTGACGGATTATCGCACCTTCTGGCAGGCGTCGCAGCCCCTGCGGGCGGTGCGGGTGCGGGTTTTCGCGGATTGTCCGGCCGCATGCCGCGCGGCAAGCGAAAGTGGCGGGCGACTTGAGAGCGGACAAATCGGCGTGCTATACTCTTTGGCTAAGTCGATATCCAAATGCCGATGTGCCCCGTTTTGGGGCGGCATGGCGGTGAAAGGCTTGCGGCACGCGCATTTTGCACGTGTCGAATCGCAAGCCGGCGCAACCAGGGTGCCGGCCGCGCGGCATTCGCGCCCTTCGGGGTGGGATCGCGCGGCGGTACGGCAGCCGGCTTAAGACCCAACCCTCGTGGAGAATTTACATGGCAGTTACGATGCGCCAAATGCTGGAAGCGGGTGTCCACTTCGGTCACCAGACGCGCTTCTGGAACCCGAAGATGGCCCCGTTCATTTTCGGTCACCGCAACAAGATTCACATCATCAACCTCGAAAAGACGCTGCCGATGTTCACGGACGCACAGAAGTACGTGCGCCAGCTGGCAGCGAACCGCGGCACGATCCTGTTCGTCGGCACGAAGCGTCAATCGCGTGACACGATCGCCCAGGAAGCGCAACGCGCAGGCATGCCGTACGTCAACGCACGCTGGCTCGGCGGCATGATGACCAACTTCAAGACGCTGAAGGTTTCGATCAAGCGCCTGAAGGACATGGAAGCGGCGGTCGAGGCGGGCGAGCTCGAGAAGATGAGCAAGAAGGAAGCGCTGCTGTTCGAACGCGAAATCGCGAAGCTGCAGAAGTCGATCGGCGGCGTGAAGGACATGGGCGGCATTCCGGACGCAATCTTCGTCGTCGACGTCGGCTACCACAAGATTGCCGTGACCGAAGCGAACAAGCTGGGCGTGCCGGTCATCGCCGTGGTCGATACGAACCACTCGCCGGAAGGTGTGGATTACGTGATCCCGGGTAACGACGACTCGAGCAAGGCAGTCGCGCTGTACGCTGAAGGCGTGGCCGACGCGATCCTCGAAGGCCGTGCGAACGCGGTCAACGAAGTGGTCCAGGCTGCGCGCGGCGACGACGAGTACGTCGAGGAAAACGCGTAACTGGCCCCGAGCCGGCGCAAAAAGGGGGCTCTCAACAGGCCCCCTTTTTTTAAGCTTGTGCGCCGGACCTGATCGCGCCGAATCGGCGCGGGTCCGGAAACGAATCTCGGCCGTTCGCGTCCAAGCGGGCGGCGTTGTGAATACAGACTCAAGGAGCGAATGATGGCGGCAATTACCGCAAGCATGGTGGCAGAACTGCGCGCAAAGACCGACGCACCGATGATGGAGTGCAAGAAGGCGCTGACGGAAGCCGACGGCGATCTGGCCAAGGCTGAAGAGCTGCTGCGCGTCAAGCTCGGCAACAAGGCGAGCAAGGCGGCATCGCGCGTGACGGCAGAAGGCGTCGTCGCATCGTTCGTCGGCGGCAATGCAGGCGCGCTGGTCGAGCTGAACTGCGAAACCGACTTCGTCGCGAAGAACGACGACTTTCTCGCATTCTCGAAGACGGTTGCAGAACTCGTCGCGACGCAAAACCCGGCCGACGTGGCTGCGCTGTCGGCACTGCCGCTCGAAGGCTCGACGGTCGATGCAGTGCGCCTGGCGCTGATCGGCAAGATCGGCGAGAACGTCTCGATCCGCCGTTTCGTCCGTTTCGAAACCGCAAACAAGATCGCAACGTACCTGCACGGCGCGCGTATCGGCGTGATCGTCGAGTACACGGGCGCGGAAGAGCAGGTCGGCAAGGACGTCGCGATGCACATCGCGGCAATGAAGCCGGTCGCGCTGTCGTCGGCCGACGTGCCGGCAGAACTGATCGAGACGGAACGCCGCGTGGCCGAGCAGAAGGCTGCGGAATCGGGCAAGCCGGCCGAAATCGTCGCGAAGATGGTCGACGGTAGCGTGCAGAAGTACCTGAAGGAAGTGTCGCTGCTGAACCAGACGTTCGTGAAGAACGACAAGCAGACGATCGAGCAGATGCTGAAGGCAGCGAATGCCGCAGTGCAGAAGTTCGCGCTGTTCGTCGTCGGCGAAGGCATCGAGAAGCGCCAGGACGACTTCGCCGCCGAAGTGGCCGCGCAAGTCGCAGCAGCAAAGCAGCAGTAAGCCGTAAGCAGTCAGGCAGTATCCGCGGCGGGCGTCCGCTCCGCCGCGGTCGGCGCCGCCGCCGGCCGGCCGGGAAACCCGGTCCGACCGTCGGCGCTTGCCCGAATCAGTATTTCGCCCCTACAGTTCGTGGTTGTCATCCTCTCGTCGCTCGGAAGCCCCTATGTCCAATGCCTATAAACGCGTTCTCCTCAAACTCTCCGGCGAAGCACTGATGGGCGACGATGCCTTTGGCATCAATCGCGCGACGATCGAACGGATGGTGGCCGATATCGCCGAAGTCGTGCGTCTCGGTACGCAGCTCGCGGTCGTGATCGGTGGCGGTAATATTTTCCGCGGTGTCGCGGGCGGCGCGGCCGGCATGGATCGCGCGACGGCAGACTACATGGGGATGCTCGCGACGATGATGAACGCGCTGGCGCTGCAGGACGCGATGCGCCACGCCGGCATCGAGGCGCGCGTGCAGTCCGCGCTGCGGATGGACCAGGTCGTCGAGCCGTACATCCGGCCCCGCGCGATCCGCCAGCTCGAGGAAGGCCGCGTCGTGATCTTCGCGGCCGGTACGGGCAACCCGTTCTTCACGACGGACACGGCCGCCGCGCTGCGCGGTTCGGAAGTGGGCGCCGAGGTCGTATTGAAGGCGACCAAGGTCGATGGCGTATATTCTGCCGATCCGAAGAAGGATCCGTCGGCCACGCGTTACACGACGATCACTTTCGACGAGGCGATCAGCCGCAACCTGCAGGTGATGGACGCGACGGCCTTTGCGCTGTGCCGCGACCAGAAGCTGCCGATTCGCGTGTTTTCGATCAACAAGCCGGGCGCGCTCAAGCGCATCGTGCTGGGCGAGGACGAAGGTACGCTCGTCCACGTGTAAACTCCCGCGGATGCGGGTCGTTGGCCGCGGCGCACCGGATGCGCCGGGCAGGTCCCGCGTTCTTTGAAGGTTAGAAGGTTCGGAGGTTGAAATGAGTGTCGCTGATACCAAGAAGGGCGTCGAGCAAAAGATGCAGCGCTCGATCGAAGCGTTCAAGAACGATCTGGCAAAGATCCGTACGGGCCGTGCACACACCGGTCTGCTCGATCACGTGCAGGTCGACTACTACGGGTCGATGGTGCCGATCTCGCAGGTCGCTAACCTGACGCTCGTCGATGCGCGCACGATCGGCGTGCAGCCGTGGGAAAAGAACATGGTCGCGAAGGTCGAGAAGGCCATTCGCGAAGCCGACCTGGGCCTGAACCCGGCCACCGCCGGCGACCTGATCCGCGTGCCGATGCCCGCGCTGACGGAAGAGCGCCGCCGCGAGCTCACCAAGGTCGTCAAGAGCGAAGGCGAAACGGCCAAGGTCGCGATCCGCAACCTGCGCCGCGACGCGAACGAAGCGCTCAAGAAGCTCGTGAAGGACAAGGAAATCTCGGAAGACGACGAGCGCCGTGCGAGCGACGACGTGCAGAAGCTGACCGACAAGCACGTCGCCGAAATCGACAAGCTCGTACAGACCAAGGAAGCCGAGATCATGACGGTCTGACGACCGTCCTCGCGCGCCGCCTTCTTCCCGCAACTGTCTCAACGGCCATGACCTATACCAGCTCTACCGTTCGCGTGCCTGACGTCGGCGTCGTGCCGCGTCACATCGCGATCATCATGGACGGCAACGGCCGTTGGGCCACCGAACGCCGCTTGCCGCGCGTCGCGGGGCACACCCGCGGCGTCGATGCCGTGCGGGCGGTGGTCGAAGGTTGCGCGCGCGCCGGCGTCGAATACCTGACGCTGTTCGCGTTCAGTTCGGAGAACTGGCGCCGTCCGAACGACGAAGTGTCGTTCCTGATGCGTCTCTTCATCACCGCGCTCGAGCGCGAGGTCGGCAAGCTTCACGCGAACGGGATCCGCCTGCGTGTCGTCGGCGATCTCGACCGCTTCGAGCCGCGCATCCGCGAACTGATTCGCCGCGCCGAAACCAAGACGGCGCGCAATACCCGTCTTACGCTCACCATCGCGGCCAACTACGGCGGCCGGTGGGACATCCTGCAGGCGACGAAGAAGCTCGTCGAGCAGGCCGTGCGCGAAGGTCGCGAGGTCGAGGTGACCGAGGACGCATTCGCGCCGCACCTGGCGATGGCCTATGCGCCGGAGCCCGATCTCTTCATCCGCACCGGTGGCGAGCAGCGCGTCAGCAACTTCCTGCTGTGGCAACTCGCGTACGCCGAATTCTATTTCACCGACAAATACTGGCCGGATTTCGACGGCGCGGCATTGGCCGACGCACTGGCGTCGTATACGGAGCGCGAGCGCCGTTTCGGCCGCACGAGCGCACAGCTCGAACCACAATCGCAGAACGCCGACTCCCTTTCATGCTGAAAACCCGTGTGATCACGGCGATCGTGATGCTGGCGGTACTGCTGCCGGTGACGCTGTTCGCGCCGCTCACCGCGTTCGGCGCGCTGATCGGCGTCGTGCTCGTGTTTGCCGCATGGGAATGGGCGCGCCTGCTCAAGCTCGGCGGCGCCGGCCCGGTCGTCTATGCAGCCGTCGCGGCGCTGGCGCTCGCGGCAACGGTGCCGCTCGGCGTTGACGCGGCTTCGTCCCGTCCCCTTTTCATGGCAGCCGGCGTGTTCTGGCTGCTGGTCGGCCCGTTTACGCTGCGGCGCAAGCCGGAGCTCGCGGGCGGCGTATGGCGGCCGTTCCTGCTCGCGGCCGGCCTTGTGGTCTTTGCGGCCTGCTGGCATGCGCTCGTCGCGGCGCGCACGCAGGGCGTGCCGTTCGTGTTGTCGCTGCTTCTGGTCGTCTGGCTCGCCGATATCGGCGCATACTTCGCGGGCAAGGCCTTCGGAAAGCGTAAACTGGCCATCACGATCAGCCCCGGCAAGAGCTGGGAAGGCGCGATCGGTGGCTGGCTCGCCGTCATGGTCGTCGCCGGTGTCGCGATGGCCGCGCATGCGTTCGAGCCGACCCTGTTTTCCGCGTTCGCCGTGCGTTACGGGATGCCCGGCGCGTGGGCCGCACTGACGCTGCTGGTCGCGTACAGCGTGATCGGCGACCTGTTCGAGTCGTTGCTGAAGCGGCAGGCGGGCGTGAAGGATTCGAGCGGACTGCTGCCTGGCCATGGCGGCGTACTCGACCGTGTCGACGCGCTGCTGCCGGTGCTGCCGCTCGCGATGCTGCTGCTTGGTTAAACCATTAATTCTGTTATGCAAAAACGTCTGACATTGCTCGGTTCCACGGGCTCGATCGGAGACAGCACGCTCGACGTGGTCGCGCGCCATCCCGAGCGTTTCTCGGTCTATGCGCTGACCGCACACCGCAACGGCGACAAGCTGGTCGAGCAGTGCCTGCGCTTCGCACCCGAAGTGGCGGTGGTGGGCGATGCCGCGACGGCCGCGCACGTCGACGCGAAGCTGCGCGCGGCGGGCAGCAAGACGACCGTGCTGCACGGGCCGCAGGCGCTCGTCGACGTGTCGAAGAGCGATGGCTGCGACACGGTGGTCGCGGCGATCGTCGGTGCGGCCGGCATGGCGCCGAGCCTTGCGGCCGCGCGCGCCGGCAAGCGCATCCTGCTCGCGAACAAGGAAGCGCTGGTGATGTCGGGCGCGATCTTCATGGACGCCGTGCGCGACCATGGCGCGATCCTGCTGCCGGTCGACAGCGAGCACAACGCGATCTTCCAGTGCATGCCGCGCGACGCGGCCGAGCACGGCGGGATCGCGAAGATCATCCTGACCGCGTCGGGGGGGCCGTTCCGCACGCGCGAACCGGCTACGCTGGTCGACGTGACGCCGGACGAGGCGTGCAAGCATCCGAACTGGGTGATGGGCCGCAAGATCTCGGTCGATTCCGCGACGATGATGAACAAGGGCCTCGAGGTGATCGAGGCGCACTGGATCTTCGGGCTGCCGGGCGACCGGATCGACGTGCTGATCCACCCGCAGAGCGTGATCCATTCGCTCGTGTCGTATCGCGACGGCTCGGTGCTCGCACAGCTCGGCAACCCCGACATGCGCACGCCGATCGCACACGCGCTCGCATTCCCCGAGCGTGTCGATGCGGGCGTCGAGCAGCTCGATCTCGCGCAGATCGCCCAGCTGTCGTTCGAGAAGCCCGATTACGCGCGCTTCCCGTGCCTCGCGCTCGCGCTGAAGGCGCTTGAGGAAGGCGGTATCGCGAGCGCCGCATTGAACGCGGCGAACGAAGTCGCGGTCGAAGCGTTTCTCGAGCGCCGCATCGGCTTCATGGCGATTGCGGCGACGGTCGACGCCGTGCTCAACACGCTGCCGAACCGTACGCCCGACGGGCTCGAGGACGTCCTGGCGGCGGATGCCGAGGCACGCCGCCTTGCCGCCGACATCATTGCGAAAGCGCCTGCGCCACGCGTGGAGCGCACTGTCTGAATGGAGTGCTCATGAACGTGCTGGTCGAACTGATCGCGTTTGCGGTGGCGATCGGGGTGCTGGTCGTCGTGCATGAGTACGGACACTATCGCGTCGCGCGCTGGTGCGGCGTGAAGGTGCTGCGTTTCTCGATCGGCTTCGGCCAGCCCGTCGCGCGCTGGGTCAGCCGCAGGACGGGCACCGAGTGGACGCTGTCGGCGCTGCCGCTCGGCGGCTACGTGAAGATGCTCGACGAACGCGATCCCGGCCCCGGCATCCCGCCCGAGGAACTCGGTCAGGCGTTCAACCGGCAATCCGTCTACAAGCGCATCGCAATCGTCGCGGCCGGACCAATTGCCAACTTTCTGTTGGCAATTGCACTGTTTTCCATCGTATTCGCCACCGGCGTAACCGAGCCGGCCGCGATCGTCGCACCGCCGGCCGCCGGCACGGTGGCGGCGCGCGCGGGCTTCGACGGCAACGAGACGATCGTGTCGATCCGCAACGGGCAGGGCGGCGAGTCCGAGCCGGTGCGGTCGTGGTCGGACCTGCGCTGGAAGCTGCTGGCGGCTGCGTTCGATCACCGCGAGATCGTGCTCGGTGCACGAGACGGCAACACGACGTTCGATTTTCGCGTCGACCTGCGCAATGTTCCCGAAAGTCAGCTCGACGACGATTTCATGGCCCATCTGGGCTTCGAGACCGGCGGCGGCACGCTGTCGGTCGCGTCGGTGCAGCCCGGCAGCGCGGCGGAGCAGGCGGGGCTGAAGTCCGGCGACAAGCTGGTCGCGCTCGACGGCAAGCCGATCGGCGGCGCGTCGCGTTTCATCGATTTCGTGAAACACCATGCGGGCACGCCGCTCGATCTGCAGATCGAGCGCGACGGCGCCGCGCAGACCGTGTCGATCGTGCCGCAGATGCAGCGCGACGACGAGTCGGGGCAGGAGGTCGGCCGTATCGGCGCGGCGCTGTCGATGCATGCGCCGTCCGTCGACGTACGGTACGGGCCGATCGAGAGCCTACGGCTCGGCGCGCACCGCACATGGGACATCTCCGTGTATTCGCTGCGGATGTTCGGGCGCATGATCACGGGCAACGCGTCGCTGAAGAACCTGTCCGGCCCGGTAACGATCGCGGACTACGCGGGCAAGAGTGCGCGGCTTGGCCCGTCGGCGTTCCTGTCGTTCCTCGCCCTTGTCAGCATTAGCCTTGGCGTCCTGAACTTGTTGCCGATTCCCGTTTTGGACGGGGGGCATCTGTTATATTATGCGGTTGAAGCCGCGACCGGGAAAGCCGTCTCGGAGCGCTGGCAGCTGATTCTGCAAAGAGCCGGGTTGATCTGCATCGTCGCATTATCGGCGATCGCGCTGTTCAACGATCTGGCTCGGTTAATCCATTTCTGAAGCGTCAGGCGGCCGCCGCTGGGCAGCCGCCTGATTTGATGCAGCTAAATATTGGGGATGCATGTTGTTCAAACCTCATCGCTTTGTACCTAAGACAGTTGCAGCGGCCGCGCTCGCCGCGCACGGCCTCGCGGCGCATGCAGCGGCACCGTTCGTGGTGCAAGACATCAAGATCGAGGGGCTGCAGCGCGTCGAAGCGGGTTCGGTGTTCGCCTACCTGCCGATCAAGCAGGGCGATACCTTCACGGACGACAAGGCATCCGAAGCAATCCGCGCGCTGTACGCGACGGGCTTCTTCAACGACGTACGCATCGCCACGCAGGGCAACGTCGTGATCGTGCAGGTGCAGGAGCGTCCGGCCATCGCGTCGATCGACTTCACCGGCACGAAGGAATTCGACAAGGATAACCTGACGAAGGCGCTGCGCGCGGTCGGCCTCGCCGACGGCCGTTACTACGACAAGGCGCTCGTCGACAAGGCGGAGCAGGAGCTCAAGCGCCAGTACCTCACGCGCGGCTTCTACGCGGCCGAGGTCAAGACGACGGTCACGCCGGTCGACGCGAACCGCGTGTCGATCCTGTTCGCGGTCGCCGAAGGGCCGAGCGCGAAGATCCGCCAGATCAACTTCATCGGCAACAAGGTGTTCAGCACGAGCACGCTGCGCGACGAGATGCAGCTGTCGACGCCGAACTGGTTCTCCTGGTACACGAAGAACGACCTGTACTCGAAGGAAAAGCTCACGGGCGACCTCGAGGCGGTGCGCTCGTATTACCTGAACCGCGGCTACCTCGAGTTCAACATCGAGTCGACCCAGGTGTCGATCTCGCCCGACAAGAAGGACATGTACCTGACGGTCACGCTGCACGAAGGCGAGCCGTACACGGTGTCGGGCATCAAGCTGTCGGGCAACCTGCTCGATCGCGAAGCCGAACTCAACAAGCTGATCAAGATCAAGCCGGGCGACCGCTTCTCGGCCGAAAAGCTGCAGCAGACCACCAAGTCGATCGTCGACAAGCTCGGCGAGTACGGTTACGCATTCGCGACCGTCAACGCGCAGCCGGACATCGACCAGGCGAACCACAAGGTGAACCTGAACCTCGTCGTCGATCCGAGCCGCCGCGTGTACGTGCGCCGCATCAACGTCGTCGGCAACACGCGCACGCGCGACGAAGTGGTGCGCCGCGAAATGCGCCAGCTCGAAAGCTCGTGGTTCGACTCGAACCGCCTCGCGCTGTCGAAGGATCGCGTGAACCGTCTCGGCTACTTCACCAACGTCGACGTGACGACGGTGCCGGTCGAAGGCACGAACGACCAGGTCGACGTGAACGTGAAGGTCGACGAAAAGCCGACTGGCGCGATCACGCTGGGTGCCGGCTTCTCGTCGACGGACAAGGTCGTGCTGTCGGCCGGCGTGTCGCAGGACAACGTGTTCGGTTCGGGTACCAGCCTGTCGGTGAACGTCAACACCGCGAAGAGCTACCGCACGCTGACCGTCACGCAGGTCGACCCGTATTTCACGGTCGACGGCATCAAGCGGATCACGGACGTCTACTACCGCACGTACCAGCCGCTCTACTATTCGACGAGCTCGAGCTTCCGGATCATTACCGTGGGCGGCAACCTCAAGTTCGGTATCCCGTTCTCCGAGGTCGACACCGTTTATTTCGGCGTGGGTCTCGAGCAGAACCGTCTCGATGTCGATTCGGCGACGCCGCAGAGCTACAAGGACTACGTGAACGAGTTCGGCCGCGTGTCGAACACCGCGCCGCTGACGGTTGCGTGGTCGCGTGACGCGCGCGACAGTGCGCTGATCCCGAGCCGGGGCTACTTCACGCAAGCGAACGTCGAATATGGCGCACCCATCGGGAAGATCCAGTACTACAAGACCGACGTGCAGGCGCAGTACTATTATTCGTTCTCGCGCGGCTTCATCCTGGGCCTGAACCTGCAGGGCGGCTACGGTAACGGTATCGGCAACACGTACCCGATCTTCAAGAACTACTACGCGGGCGGTATCGGCTCCGTGCGTGGCTACGAGCCGAGCTCGCTGGGCCCGCGCGACACCACGACGAACGACCCGATCGGCGGTTCGAAGATGGTCGTCGGCAACATCGAGCTGACGTTCCCGCTGCCGGGCACGGGCTACGACCGCACGCTGCGCGTGTTCACGTTCCTCGACGGCGGTAACGTGTGGGGCAATGCGCCGGGCGGCACGAGTACGGGCGCCAACGGCCTGCGTTACGGCTACGGCGTGGGTCTCGCGTGGATCTCGCCGATCGGCCCGCTGAAGCTGAGCCTCGGCTTCCCGCTGCAGAAGCACGAAGGCGACCAGTACCAGAAATTCCAGTTCCAGATCGGGACGGCGTTCTGATCGAACGCATGACAACAGCAACGAGAGGGTAATTTTGCTAACCGGTAAGTTTTCGAAACGAGTGATGTGCGCGCTGACCGTTGCGCTGGCCTTGGGCGCGGCAACGGTGCACGCACAGGACGTCGCCCGCATCGCGGCGGTCAATTCGGATCGGATCCTGCGCGAGTCGGCGCCCGCGAAGGCGGCGCAGACGAAGCTCGAAGCCGAGTTCGCGAAGCGTGACAAGGATCTGCAGGATCTGGCGGCGCGTCTGAAGTCGATGTCCGATTCGCTGGACAAGAACGGTGCGTCACTGTCGGCGGCCGACCGCGCGCAGAAGCAGCGCGATCTCGCCCAGCTCGATACCGACTTCCAGCGCAAGCAGCGCGAGTTCCGCGAAGACCTGAACCAGCGCCGCAATGAGGAACTGGCGGCCGTGCTCGAGCGGGCGAACAAGGTCATCAAGCAGATCGCCGAGCAGCAGAATTACGACCTGATCGTGCAGGAGGCCGTGTACGTCAGCCCGCGCATCGACATCACCGACAAGGTGCTCAAGGCGCTCGCGTCCGGCTCGACGAACTGAACGGAGCAGACGACGAATGGCATTGACGCTTGAGGAACTCGTAAAGCGGTTCGGCGGCGAGATCGCCGGCGACGCACAGTGCAAGGTGAGCGGGCTCGCACCGCTCGACCAGGCAGGCCCGCAGCAACTCGCGTTCCTCGCGAATCCGAAGTACCTGTCGCAGGTCGAGTCGACCCGCGCCGGCGCGGTGCTGATCGCGCCGAAGGATCTGGAAAAGCTGGGCGCGGCCGCGAGCGGCCGGACGGCCGGCCCCCGCAATTTCATTGTCACGCCCAATCCGTACGCATACTTCGCGCGCGTCGCGCAGATGTTCATCGACCTGGCCACGCCGCAGCGTGCCGCCGGCGTGCATCCGAGCGCGACGATCGATCCGGCCGCTCAGGTTGCCGCGAGCGCGGTGATCGGCCCGCACGTGACGGTCGAGGCCGGTGCGGTGATCGAAGACGGCGTGCAGCTCGACGCGAACGTATTCGTCGGCCGCGGCACGACGATCGGCGCGGGCTCGCACCTGTATCCGAGCGCGTCGGTATACCACGGCTGCAAGGTCGGCCCGCGCGCGATCATCCATGCGGGCGCGGTGATCGGCTCCGACGGCTTCGGCTTCGCGCCGGATTTCGTCGGCGACGGCGACGCGCGCACCGGCAGCTGGGTCAAGATCCCTCAGGTCGGCGGCGTAACGATCGGCCCGGACGTCGAGATCGGCGCGAACACGACGATCGACCGCGGCGCGATGGCGGATACCGTCATCGAGGAATGCGTGAAGATCGACAACCAGGTGCAGATCGGCCACAACTGCCGGATCGGCGCCTATACGGTGATCGCCGGCAGCGCCGGGATCGCGGGCAGCACGACGATCGGCCGCCATTGCATGATCGGCGGCGCGGCCGGGATCGCCGGCCACGTGACGCTCGGCGACTATGTCATCATCACCGCGAAATCGGGCGTATCGAAGTCGCTGCCGAAGGCCGGCATCTATACCAGCGCGTTCCCGGCCGTCGACCACGGCGAATGGAACAAGAGCGCCGCGCTCGTGCGCAATCTCGACAAGCTGCGCGAGCGCATCAAGGCGCTCGAAGCCGCGCTCGCCGCCCAGGGCGGCATGGACGCCTGAGCGCATCATGCGAGCCCTCGAACCGGGCACGGCCAGCGCAACCGGCCCGGTTTGCCAGACTGGGCCGCACGGCGGCCCGCTTCAGCCTTTGCATCACCACCGCGCAGCCTCTGCGTGAGACGAACCATCATGAGCACTGAAAAAATCAATCTCGACATCCACAAGATCCTCACGCTGCTGCCGCATCGCTACCCGATTCTGCTCGTCGATCGCGTGCTCGAACTCGAACCGCACAAGGGAATCAAAGCGCTGAAGAACGTGTCGATCAACGAGCCGTACTTCCAGGGACATTTCCCGAAGCGGCCGGTGATGCCGGGCGTGCTGATCCTCGAGGCGCTCGCGCAGGCCGCGGCGCTGCTGACCTTCTCGGAAGAGCAGCCGAAGGATCCGGAGAACACGCTGTACTACTTCGTCGGGATCGACGGCGCGCGCTTCAAGCGTCCGGTCGAGCCGGGCGACCAACTGATTCTGAACGTGACGTTCGAACGCTACATCCGCGGCATCTGGAAGTTCAAGGCGGTGGCGGAAGTGGACGGCAAGGTGGCGGCGGAAGCCGAATTGATGTGCACGGTCAAGACGACCGACGTGGCGCCCTGAGCGACGCGGCACGGACAGGCAACGCAACGCGACACATCACATCGAGAGGCAACGGCGCATGACCAGGATTCATCCCACCGCGATTGTCGAGGCGGGCGCACAGATCGACGAATCGGTCGAGATCGGCCCGTACGCGATCGTCGGTCCGCACGTCACGATCGGCGCGCGTACGACGATCGGCTCGCACAGCGTGATCGAAGGCCATACGACGCTCGGCGAGGACAACCGCATCGGCCATTACGCGTCGGTCGGCGGTCGTCCGCAGGACATGAAGTACAAGGACGAGCCGACGAAGCTCGTGATCGGCAACCGCAACACGATCCGCGAATTCACGACGATCCACACGGGCACCGTGCAGGACGTCGGCGTGACGACGCTCGGTGACGACAACTGGATCATGGCCTATGTGCACATCGGTCACGACTGCACCGTCGGCAATCACGTGATCCTGTCGAGCAACGCACAGATGGCCGGCCACGTCGAGATCGGCGACTGGGCGATCGTCGGCGGGATGTCGGGCGTCCACCAGTTCGTGCGCATTGGCGCGCACTCGATGCTGGGCGGCGCGTCGGCGCTCGTGCAGGACGTTCCGCCGTTCGTGATCGCGGCAGGCAACAAGGCCGAGCCGCACGGGATCAACGTCGAAGGGCTGCGCCGGCGCGGCTTCTCGCCCGACGCGATCTCCGCGCTGCGCAGCGCGTACCGCCTGCTGTACAAGAACGGCCTGTCGCTCGAGGAAGCGAAAGTGCAGTTGCGCGAGCTGGCGGCGGCGGGTGGCGAAGGCGACGCATCCGTGAAGGCGCTCGTCGAGTTCATCGACGCGTCGCAACGCGGCATCATCCGCTAAGCGATGCCGCTTCCGACCACTCAGCTCCGGCTCGCGATGGTGGCCGGCGAACCGTCGGGCGACCTGCTCGGCGCGTCGCTGCTCGGCGGGCTGCGCGAGCGGCTGCCCGAATCGGCCCAGTACTACGGGATCGGCGGGCAGCGGATGCTCGCACAGGGCTTCGACTCGCACTGGCAGATGGACAAGCTGACCGTGCGCGGCTATGTCGAGGCGCTGGGCCAGATTCCCGAGATCCTGCGGATTCGCGGCGAGCTGAAGCGCCAGTTGCTCGCCGAGCGGCCGGACGCCTTCATCGGCATCGACGCGCCCGACTTCAACTTCAACGTCGAACAGGCCGCGCGCGACGCGGGCATCCCGTCGATTCACTTCGTGTGCCCGTCGATCTGGGCATGGCGCGGCGGCCGGATCAAGAAGATCGCGAAGTCCGTCGATCACATGCTGTGCCTGTTCCCGTTCGAACCGGCGATCCTCGACAAGGCGGGCGTTGCCTCGACCTACGTCGGCCATCCGCTCGCCGACGAGATCCCGCTCGAGCCCGACACGCACGGTGCGCGCATCGCGCTCGGACTGCCGGCCGACGGCCCGGTGATCGCCGTGCTGCCGGGCAGCCGGCGTTCGGAAATCGCGCTGATCGGCCCGACGTTCTTCGCGGCGATGGCGCTGATGCAGCAGCGCGAGCCTGGCGTGCGGTTCGTGATGCCGGCGGCGACGCCGGCGCTGCGCGCGCTGCTGCAGCCGCTCGTCGATGCGCATCCTAAGCTCGCGCTGACGATCACCGACGGCCGCTCGCAGGTCGCGATGACGGCTGCCGACGCGATCCTCGTGAAGAGCGGCACGGTGACGCTGGAAGCCGCGCTGCTGAAGAAGCCGATGGTGATTTCGTACAAGGTGCCCTGGCTGACCGGGCAGATCATGCGCCGGCAGGGCTACCTGCCGTACGTCGGCTTGCCGAACATCCTGGCGGGGCGTTTCGTCGTGCCCGAGCTGCTGCAGCATTTCGCGACGCCCGAGGCGCTCGCCGATGCGACGCTCACGCAGCTGCGCGATGACGCGAACCGCCGCACGCTGACCGAAGTATTTACCGACATGCATCTTTCGCTGCGGCAGAACACGGCCGCGAAGGCGGCCGAAGCGGTCGTGCGCGTGCTCGAACAACGCAAGGGGCGCGCATGACCGCAGTACGTGCACCACGCCGTCGCGCGTCGAGCGACGGGCAGGGCGGTTTCGATTTCAGCCGTCCCGACGAGATCGTCTGCGGCGTCGACGAAGCGGGCCGTGGCCCGCTCGCGGGGCCGGTGGTGGCCGCCGCGGTGATCCTCGATCCGGCGCAGCCGATCGACGGGCTCGACGATTCGAAGGCGCTGTCCGCGAAGAAGCGCGAGGCGCTGTACGAGCTGATCGTCGCGCGCTCGCTGTCGTATTGCGTCGCATCGGCGAGCGTCGACGAGATCGACACGCTGAACATCCTGCACGCGACGATGCTCGCGATGAAGCGGGCGGTTGAAGGGCTGTCGGTCCTGCCGACGCTCGCGCAGATCGACGGCAACCGCTGCCCGACGCTGACGGTGCGTGCCGAAGCGATCGTCAGCGGCGATGCGCTCGTGCCGAGCATCTCGGCCGCGTCGATCCTCGCGAAGGTCACCCGTGACCGCATGCTCGTCGACCTGCACGAACGCTTCCCGGTGTACGGCTTCAACGTGCATGCGGGCTACGGCACCGCGAAACACCTGGCCGCACTGCGCGAGCACGGCCCGTGCGAGGCCCATCGGCGCTCGTTCGCACCGGTGCGTGCGGCACTCGACCTGATTCGATGAAAAGCATTACTTCCCGCGACAACCCGCTGTACAAGCGCCTGAAGGCGCTCGCGGGTTCGACGTCCCATCAGCGCCGCGGCGGCCAGGCGCTGCTCGAGGGATTCCATCTCGCAAGCGCGTACCTCGACACGGGCGCGACGCCCGAGCTGTGCGTCACGACCGAAGGCGCACTCGGCCACGCCGAGGCCCAGGCGATCGTCGCGCGCATCGATGCGCAACGGGTCGTCACGCTGCCCGACGCGCTGTTCGGGCAGTTGTCGAACGTCGTCAGCGGCGTCGGCTTCCTGCTGCTCGTCGACCGGCCGGCGCAGCCGCTGCCGGCGCGCGTGATGCATACGTCGGTCGTGCTCGACGGCGTACAGGACGCCGGCAACGTCGGCTCGATCCTGCGCAGCGCGGCGGCCGCAGGCGTGCGCCACGTGTTCTGTGCGCCGGGCACCGCGTACGCCTGGTCGTCGAAGGTGCTGCGCTCGGGCATGGGTGCGCATTTCCTGCTGTCGATCCACGAGGACGTCGAAGCCGGCGCGCTCGCCGAGCGCCTCGATGTGCCGGTCGCGCTGACCGACTCGCACGGTGCGCAGGCGGTCTACGACTGCGACCTGTCGGGGCCGGTTGCATGGGTGTTCGGCAACGAGGGTGCCGGCGTGTCGGCGTTCTGGCGCGACGCGGCCACGCTTCGCGTAACGATCCCGCAGCCGGGCGGGATGGAGTCGCTGAACGTCGCGGCCGCGGCTGCGGTCTGCCTGTTCGAGCAGGTGCGTCAGCAGCGGCGTGCGTGACGCCACACGCGTGCTTGCTCCGCACCATGAAAAAGGCCGCGTTCGACGCGGCCTTTTTGTTTCCGGCGGCGGCCAGTCTTAGTACGACTGCCGGTCGAGGCGGATTTCCTGCAGGATCGTCGTCGCGATTTCCTCGATCGACTTGTGCGTCGACGACAGCCACTTGATCCCCTCGCGGCGCATCATCGCTTCGGCTTCGTTGATCTCGTAGCGACAGTTCTCGGGCGCCGCGTATTTGCTGCCCGGCCGACGCTCGTTACGGATCTCGGACAGGCGCTGCGGGTCGATCGACAGCCCGAACAGCTTCTCGCTGTAGGGCGACAGCGCCGACGGCAGCTTGCCGCGCTCGAAATCCTCCGGAATCAGCGGATAGTTTGCTGCCTTCACGCCGTACTGCATCGCGAGATACAGGCTCGTCGGCGTCTTGCCGCTGCGCGACACGCCGACGAGGATCACGTCGGCTTCCGACAGGTTGCGGTTCGACTGGCCGTCGTCGTGGGCGAGCGAGAAGTTGATCGCCTCGATCCGGGTCTTGTATTCCTCGGTATCGGCGTTCTGGTGGCCGCGGCCCATCGCGTGGCTCGACTTGAGCTCCAGTTCCTGCTCGAGCGGTTCGACGAAGCGCTGGAACATGTCGAGCACGAGTGCGTTCGAGCGCTTGACGATGTCGTTCGACTCGCTGTCGACAAGCGTCGTGAACACGATCGCGCGGCGGCCGTCGTGCACGGCGGCCTCGTTGATCTTCTCGACGGTCGCATAGGCCTTGTCGAGCGAGTCGACGAACGGCACGCGCACGAGGCGGAATTTCTGGTCGAACTGGGAGAGGATCGAATGCGCGAAGGTTTCGGCAGTGATCCCGGTGCCGTCGGAGACGATGAATACGGTAGGCAGCATGAATCTGGGCGTCGAACGTGAAGGGCGGTTGCGCGGGCGGCTGGAGGTCCGCCTCCAGACGCAGTGACAAGGTCGCGCCACATCCGGCAGCCGGCACGGTAGAATAGCGGCAACCTGTTGGATAAGCAATTGCGGGGGCAGGGCGCGAACGGCGCCTCAGGCTTCGCCGCTTGATTCAAAAATTCCCGGCAAGTTTGGCGATTTGTCTGCAAATATCGTCCTTCTGCCGGGATTTTTGTAAATCGGGTCGGAAGATTTCCCGCTGCTGCGATTGTTTATCTAACAGGTTGCGCAAGACGCGCCGCGCTTTTTTGCAAGCGCCCGCGTCCAAGCCCACTTGCGCAATCGAGCATTTTTTTCACACTTAGGGGCTTGTATGACTAACGCAGCAAATGTCGCAAAGGACCAGGCGTATGTAATTCCGTTCGAGCAGTTGCGGATGACCGATGTGGAGATCGTCGGCGGCAAGAATGCGTCGCTTGGCGAAATGATCAGCCAGCTTTCCGAAGCAGGCGTTCGCGTACCCACCGGTTTTGCCACGACCGCGCTCGCGTTCCGCGATTTTCTCAAGCACAACGACCTTACCGACCGCATCGCCAAGCGTCTCGAGTCGCTCGACATCGACGACGTGAAGGCGCTCGCCGAAGCCGGTGCCGAAATCCGCAAGTGGATCGTCGATGCGCCGATGCAGGCACGTCTCGAACAGGAAATCCGCGAGCAGTTCGAAATCCTGACGAACAGCTCGCCGGGCGAGCTGTCGTTCGCCGTGCGTTCGTCCGCCACCGCGGAAGACCTGCCCGACGCATCGTTCGCCGGCCAGCAGGAGTCGTACCTGAACGTCGTCGGCATCGATGACGTGCTCGACCGCATGAAGCACGTGTTCGCGTCGCTGTACAACGACCGCGCGATCTCGTATCGCGTGCACAAGGGTTTCACGCACGCGGAAGTCGCTCTGTCGGCCGGCGTGCAGCGCATGGTTCGCTCGGACGTCGGCGCGGCCGGCGTGATGTTCACGATCGACACCGAATCGGGCTTCAAGGACGCCGTGTTCATCACGTCGAGCTATGGCCTGGGTGAAACCGTCGTGCAGGGCGCAGTGAACCCGGACGAGTTCTATGTGTTCAAGACGACGCTCGCGCAGGACAAGTACCCGATCATCCGCCGTTCGATCGGCTCGAAGCTGATCAAGATGGAATTCACGCAGCCGGGCGAGCCGGGCCGCGTGAAGACGGTCGACGTGCCGCACGAGCAGCGCAACCGCTACTCGATCACCGACGAAGACGTGGTCGAGCTGGCGAAGTACGCGGTCATCATCGAGAAGCATTACCAGCGTCCGATGGACATCGAGTGGGGCAAGGACGGCCGCGACGGCAAGATCTTCATCCTGCAGGCACGCCCGGAAACCGTGAAGAGCCAGGCGACCGGCAAGGCCGAGCAGCGCTTCAAGCTGAAGGGCCAGTCGCAGGTGCTCGCGACGGGTCGTGCGATCGGCCAGAAGATCGGCGCGGGCCCCGTGCGCGTGATCCAGGATCCGTCGGAAATGGAACGCGTGCAGCCGGGCGACGTGCTGGTCGCCGACATGACCGACCCGAACTGGGAGCCGGTGATGAAGCGTGCAGCCGCGATCGTCACGAACCGTGGCGGCCGGACCTGCCACGCGGCGATCATCGCGCGCGAACTCGGCGTGCCGGCAGTCGTCGGCTGCGGCGATGCAACCGACATCCTGAAGGACGGCGCGCTCGTCACCGTGTCGTGCGCGGAAGGCGACGAAGGCAAGATCTACGACGGCCTGCTCGAGACGGAAGTCACCGAAGTGCAGCGCGGCGAACTGCCGGAAATCCCGGTCAAGATCATGATGAACGTCGGCAACCCGCAGCTCGCGTTCGACTTCTCGCAGTTGCCGAACGCCGGCGTGGGCCTCGCGCGTCTCGAGTTCATCATCAACAACAACATCGGCGTTCACCCGAAGGCGATCCTCGAGTACCCGAACATCGACCAGGACCTGAAGAAGGCCGTCGAGAGCGTCGCGCGCGGTCACGCATCGCCGCGTCAGTTCTACGTCGACAAGCTGACGGAAGGTGTCGCGACGATCGCGGCGGCGTTCTATCCGAAGCCCGTGATCGTGCGTCTGTCCGACTTCAAGTCGAACGAGTACAAGAAGCTGATCGGCGGTTCGCGTTACGAGCCGGACGAGGAAAACCCGATGCTGGGCTTCCGCGGCGCGTCGCGTTACATCGCTGAAGACTTCGCGCAGGCGTTCGAGATGGAGTGTCGTGCACTGAAGCGCGTGCGCGACGAGATGGGCCTGACCAACGTCGAGATCATGGTGCCGTTCGTGCGTACTGTGAAGCAGGCGGAGCGCGTCGTCGGCCTGCTCGAGAAGTTCGGCCTGAAGCGCGGCGAAAACGGCCTGCGCCTCGTGATGATGTGCGAAGTCCCGACCAACGCGATCCTCGCCGAAGATTTCCTGCAGTTCTTCGACGGGTTCTCGATCGGGTCGAACGACCTCACGCAGCTCACGCTGGGCCTCGACCGCGATTCGGGCATGGAACTGCTGGCTGTCGACTTCGACGAACGCGACCCGGCCGTCAAGTTCCTGCTGAAGCGCGCGATCGATACCTGCCGCAAGATGGGCAAGTATGTCGGCATCTGCGGCCAGGGCCCGTCCGATCATCCGGACTTCGCGCAATGGCTGACGGACGAAGGCATCGTGTCGATCTCGCTGAACCCCGACACGATCATCGATACGTGGCAGGCGCTTGCCAACCGGAAGTAACGGCCGGTAACGCACCATCGGCGAAAGCGCGGCGGCATCGTGCTTTCGTCGAAGGCAAAATGCAAGGTTCATGCTATAAACACCCCGGTAGGCACCGGGGTGTTTTTGTTTGTCGGTAACCCCGGGCCGCCCCAAGCGTGCCGACCGCCCCGTCGGGGGGGCAGCGGGCATGCCGCGCCGGAGTCGCGCGCCAACGCTTATTCTGGTTCCATGCAACGCCGGTGAGCGCGGGGATGTTTTTCTGGAGACCACAATGATGTCGGGGCATCTGTTCTGGTGGGTCGCGGTGGGTGTGCTGGTCGTGGCCGAGTTGCTGACGGGCACGTTCTACCTGCTGATGATCGCGCTCGGCTTTCTCGCGGGCGGTTTGCTGCAACTGGCCGGTTTCGCGCCGCACGTGCAATTCGGCGCGGCGGCCGTGGTCGCGATCGTCGCGATGATCGTGCTGCGCCGTTCGGGGCTCGGCCGCAAGCAGAAGCGCGACACGTCGACGAATCCCGACGTCAATCTCGATATCGGCGCGACCGTCACGGTCGACGCGTGGCGCGACGGCCGCGCGCGTGTGCAGTATCGCGGGGCCGACTGGGACGTCGAGCTTGCGAACGGCGAGCGCGACGATGCGCACGTGTATCAGGTAAGCGCCGTGCGCGGCAGCTGTCTCGTGGTCGTGGCGAAACCCGCGGGCTGATCGTCCGCCGATACAACAAGGAGGGAATACTTCATGGATTCGCTGATCATCTGGGTTGTCCTGCTCGTCATCGCGATCGTGATCGTGTCGAAGACGGTCAAGATCGTGCCGCAGCAACATGCGTGGGTGCTCGAGCGCTTCGGTCGTTATCACGCAACGCTGTCGCCCGGTCTCAATATCGTGCTGCCGTTCGTCGATCGCATCGCGTACCGGCATGTGCTCAAGGAAATCCCGCTCGACGTGCCGAGCCAGATCTGCATCACGCGCGACAACACGCAGCTGCAAGTCGACGGCGTGCTGTATTTCCAGGTGATGGACCCGATGAAGGCGTCGTACGGGTCGAGCAACTTCGTGCTTGCGATCACGCAGTTGTCGCAGACGATGCTGCGCTCGGTGATCGGCAAGCTGGAGCTCGACAAGACTTTCGAGGAGCGCGACTTCATCAACCACAGCATCGTGTCGGCGCTCGACGAGGCCGCTGCGAACTGGGGCGTGAAGGTGTTGCGCTACGAGATCAAGGACCTGACGCCGCCGAAGGAAATCCTGCATGCAATGCAGGCGCAGATCACCGCGGAGCGTGAAAAGCGCGCGCTGATCGCCGCATCCGAAGGCCGCAAGCAGGAGCAGATCAACCTCGCGTCGGGCGCGCGCGAAGCGGCGATCCAGAAATCCGAAGGCGAGCGGCAGGCCGCGATCAACCAGGCGCAGGGCGAGGCCGCTGCGATTCTGGCGGTGGCCGAGGCGAACGCGCAGGCGATCCAGAAGATCGCGAACGCGATGCAATCGCAGGGCGGGATGGACGCGGTGAACCTGAAGGTTGCCGAGCAGTATGTCAGCGCCTTCTCGAATCTCGCGAAACAGGGCAATACGCTGATCGTGCCGGCGAATCTGTCGGATCTCGGCACCGCGATCTCGTCAGCACTGACGATCGTCAAGAGCGCGGCGGCGGCTTCGGGCGGAAAGGCCTGAGTCGGACCTGCGCGGTGCGCAGGAGGTCGCCGCGTGCGGCGAATCGTCGCGCAACCGGGGCGCGGATGATGCCCGTGCGGTCCCGTAGGCGGACCCTTTCTTCAGTCGAAACGGGCGGGGTGGCGCCCGGCGTGCCGATCCGGCCACTGCCGGGCGGCCGGCATGCAAGACACCTCACCCAAAGCAACACGGCCCGCTTCGAGCGGGCCGTGTCGTTTGTGATGCGTGTCGCGCGGGTCAGGTGCCGGCGCGCATGATGCGTGCCTTTTCGCGTTCCCAGTCGCGCTTTTTCTCGGTTTCGCGCTTGTCGTGCAGCTTCTTGCCCTTCGCGAGCGCGATGTCGCACTTCACGCGCCCCCCCTTGTAATGGAAGTTCAGCGGCACGAGCGTGTAGCCGCGCTGCTCGACCTTGCCGATCAGTTTCTTGATTTCCTCGCGGTGCAGCAGCAGCTTGCGCGTGCGAACCGGGTCGGGTGTGATGTGGGTCGAAGCCTCGGGCAGCGGGCTGATATGGGTACCGATCAGGAAGATCTCGGCGTGCTTGATCACGACGTAACCTTCCCTGATCTGGCCGCGCCCGGCGCGCAGCGCCTTGACTTCCCAGCCCTCCAGCACGAGCCCCGCCTCGTAGCGTTCCTCGATGTGATAATCGAAGTGCGCCTTCCTGTTGTCGATGATGCTCATGAATGGATTGGGCCAACTCGTTTAAAATCACGATTTTAGCAAAGCGGGGCGAGAATCGTCCGGCTTGCTTTCTCACCTTAAGCGATGCCGCGCGATTTATGGCAGATGTCCAGAAAACAGTATTGATCCGTCATTCGGCGGAACAGATGTTCGACCTCGTCACCGACGTGGCCGACTACCCCAATTTCCTGCCCTGGTGCGGCGGCGTCGAGATTCGCCGTCAGGACGATAGCGGGATGGAAGCGCGCATCGACATCAACTTCAAGGGTATCAAGCAGCATTTCGCGACGCGCAACACGCAGCAGCGTCCGACGCGGATCGACATGGAGTTCACGGACGGCCCGTTCAAGAAGTTCACGGGCTCGTGGCGCTTCACGGCACTGCGTGCCGATGCGTGCAAGATCGAATTCGCGCTGCACTACGAGTTCTCGAGCATCCTGCTCGAGAAGATCATTGGGCCCGTGTTCAGCCATATCGCGAACACGTTCGTCGATTCGTTCGTGAAGCGCGCCGACCAGCGCTACGGAAAGGGGTGACGCGATGCTGTCGATTGAAGTCTGCTACGCGCTGCCGGATCGCCAGACGCTGATTCCGCTGTCGCTGCCGGAAGGGGCGACCGTTCGTTCCGCGATCGATGCGAGCGGCGTGCTCGCGCTGCACCCGGAAATCGATCTCGCGAACGCGAAGACGGGCGTGTACGGCAAGCTTGCGCCGCTCGACGCGCCGCTCGCCGACCACGACCGCGTCGAGATCTACCGCCCGTTGATCGTCGATCCGAAGCTCGCGCGCCAGCGGCGCGTCGACAAGTCGCGTCGCGAAGGCTCCATCGAGGGCCGCAAGTGGATGCACAAGGACGCGCGCTGACGCGGGCCGATTCGCGGCTTTCGCCCCGAATCGTCTGATCAAACGCCGTGGCGCTCAGTGGGCCGCGGCGTTTGCGCTTGCCGGCGGGCTTCCCGACGTATCGCCGCCGGCGGGCCTGTTGCCATGCTGCCGCACCGATCCGTAGACGCCTGCGAGCAGCAGCGCCAGCGCGGCGATCTCGAGCGCATGCGGCATCCGCTGGTCGTACACGAATGCGTAAAGCATCGCGAACACGGTTTCGAACACGATCAGCTGGCCGGACAGCGTGAGCGGAAGCCGTTTCGACGCGGCATTCCACAGCCCGTTGCCGAGCCACGATGCGCCGATCGCGAGCACGAGGTTCAGCAGCCAGAACAACTGCCAGCGCGACGCCGGGACCGCCGCCTGCACGGTGCCGGCCGGCAGCGCGAGGATCGCGATCCCGACGAGCCCGCCGATCAGGCCCGTCACGACGCCCCACAGCACCGACCACTCGTTGCCGCCGAAATGATGATGGCGCTGCAGATAGCGTGCGTTCGCGACCGCATACCAGGTCCAGCTCGCGAGCGCGCCGGCCGCGCAGGCGATGCCCGCGAGCTTCTGGCCGAGCGTCGTCGCATGCGCGGCCTCGGACGTGAACAGGTCGACGTTGATGCAGACGATGCCTGCGATCACCAGCGCGAGCGGGGCGGCGAGCCGCCGCAGCGGCACGGCGCCGTGGTCGCCGAGGCCCGCGAGCGTGACCGTGACGGGCAGCACGCCGACGATCAGCGAACTGGGCGCGATGCCGATCAGGTGCACGGCGCCTGACAGCAGCATGTAGTACGCGACGTTGCCGACGACGGCGAGCCTGACCAGCGCGGCGAGATCCTCGCGGGTCAGCCGCGCGAGCAACGAGCGGGCGGCCGGCAGCGCGGCCGCGAGCGATACGAGGCCGTACATCGCGTAGCGGCCGGCGCTCAGCAGCAGCGGCGAGAAGTCTGTCAGCAGCCGCGGAACGAGAAACACCATGCCCCACAGGGCCCCTGCCAGAACACCATAGACCACACCGCGCTGCATCGACCGCTCCGAACACATGACTGACGAGCGCGCATCTTAGCGACGCGGTCGTTGCGTCGTCTTGTTCATTCCTGCACTCGGCGCAGGGCGGGGCGCAGGCGTGCCGCGCCCGGGAGCGATCAAGGCAGGCGGTGGATCATTCGTCAGCAGGGTCGGGCGTTGCGCCCGCGTTGTTGCCCGACGTCCGCGCCCGCGCGGGCCGACGCACGGTGCGCAGCGTGCCGCTGTTGCCGCCGCCGCAGTAGAAGCGGTCGTGGCCGTCGGATTCGAGCCCCGATACGCCGACGCCGGCCGGCATGTCAATCTGCTCGAGCACCTGGCCCGAGTGCGGATCGATGTGCCGCAGGTCGGCCTGGTCGGCTTCCCAGGTGCCGTGCCACAGCTCGCCGTCGACCCACGTCACGCCGGTGACGAAGCGGTTCGATTCGATCGTGCGCAGCACGGCGCCCGACTGCGGATCCACCTGATGGATCTTGCGTTCGCGGTACTGGCCGACCCACAGCGTGCCTTCGGCCCAAGCCAGCCCCGAATCGAGGCCATTGCCGGGGGCGGGGATCGTTGCGAGCACGCGGCCCGATCCGGGATCGATCTTCTCGATGCGGTTCTCGACGATCTGGTACAGGTGGCGGCCGTCGAACGCCGTGCCCGCATGCGCGGCGACGGCGATCGAGCGCACGGTCGTGCCGCGCTCCGGGTCGAGCGCATTCAGCTTGTCGCCGCACGCGTACCACACGTACTGCCCGTCGTACGTGACGCCGTGTACGCTGTCGACGCCCGGAAACGGGCCGTATTCGCGAAGGATGTCTGCACGGGAGCGTTTCATGTTCGTCACCTCGTCGTTCGGTGAGGCCATCCTAATCGTCCGGCAGCGGGGCAGGGAGTAACAAGGTCGTCGCGAAACCGGGCAGCGGCGGCGTCATCCAGCGGCGGGCGCGGCCGCGGCCGAGCGCCTGGACCTTGTCTGCTTCGGCGAGCGCGTCGAGCGCGCGCTGCACGGTGCGCTGGCTCGCGCGCAGGGCCAGCGCCAGTGCGGAGCTCGACCAGGCTTCGCCATCGGCGAGGAGCGCGAGCACGGCCGCGTGGCGATCGTCGACCGGGCGCGCCAGGACGACGGTCTCGCGTATGCCGAGTGGTTCGAGCGCGAAGCCACACGGGGTTGCGATGACGTTCGCGAGCGGCCGCAGCAGCGCGCGCAGCCGGCCGATCTCGACACGCAGGCGTGCGCGATGCGATTCGTCCGCGTGTTTTGCGCGGAACGCGGCAGCGACGAGCGCGTTGCGCGACACGTCGGCCGGCCACGCTTCACCGAGCGCGCGGGCGAGCATGAACAGCACGGGCCGTCGCGCAAGCGACACGGTCGTGCGCGCGTCGCGCACCGTGTGGCGGCACGCGTCGACGACGAGCGCGTTCGATGCGAACAGCGCCTCCACTTCGTCGAGTTGCACGAGCCGCGATGTGCCGCGCGTGATGAGGCGCGCGGCCGGTGCGTCGAGCACGCGTGCCGCAGTGTCGACCTCGGCCGTCAGCGCGGCGATGCCGGCGTCGCGGGCCGCTGCGCGTGCCCGGGTGAGCGCAGCGCGCGCCGCGTGCGTGCGGATGCGGCGCATCGCGATGCCGGCCGCGATCAGCTCATGGGCGGCGCGCGATGCAGCCGGCAGTGGCGCGGGATCGAGATTCGCGAGCATCCGCTCGGCATCGTCGAGCTGGCCGATCAGCAGTAGCCGGCGCACGCCGAGATAGCGTGCATGCGCGGCGTTTGCGCGGTCGCCGTGCGCGTCGAGCGTCGCGCACGCGGCATCGAGCGCGCGCGTCGGCCAGCGCAGGTCGCGCGACGCGAGTGCGATCTCCGCTTCCGCGACGACGCAGCGCGCACGCGCCACGGCCTCCTTCGGGCCGAACGCACGAGCGGCGCCGCGCACGAGTGCGCGCGCGCGTTCGAAATCGCCGAGCTGCGCCATTGCGATCCCGCGCAGTGCGAGCGCCGGCGCATCGTCGCGCAGCGCGACGCGATTCAGCGCGCCGAGCGCGTCACCGGCCGCGAGTGCGCGCGCGGCCGCCGTGATCAGCGAATCCATCCGAATCCCGACACACTTGTCACTCCCTTCGGTTCGATGCCCGTCACTAATCTAGCACCACGCACACGGCACCGGATGCCGTGCCTGGATACCCATCGGAAGGAGAAACCCGCCATGACGACCCATCTCACCGGAACCCGCGACGAATGGCTGGCCGCGCGCCGCGCGCTGCTCGACGCGGAAAAGGCGCTGACGCGGCAAAGCGACGAACTCGCGCGGCGGCGCCAGGCACTGCCCTGGGTGCGCGTCGACAAGACCTACCGGTTCGACACCGAGGACGGGCAGGCAACACTCGACGACCTGTTTCTCGGCCGTTCGCAACTGCTCGTCTATCACTTCATGTTCGGCCCCGACTACAAGGCCGGCTGTCCGTCGTGCTCGTCGATCGCCGACGGTTTCGACGGCTTCGCCGTGCATCTGGCGAACCACGACGTGACGCTCGCCGCCGTGTCGCGCGCGCCGCTCGCGAAACTGCGCGCGTACCGGCAGCGGATGGGGTGGCGCTTCCCGTGGGCATCGTCGATCGGCAGCGATTTCAACTTCGACTTCAACGTGTCGTTCACCGAAGCGCAGCAGCGCGCCGGCGACGTCGAGTACAACTACGCGCGGGCCGGCCACGCGATGGACAGGGATCCGCCGCCGGCACCCGTCGTGCAGTTCGCGGCGACATGCGGCACCGACGCGGTCACGTATTCGCTCGACCGGCCGGGGATGAGCGCGTTCGTGCGCGAGGACGGCATCGTCTATCACACGTACTCGACCTATGCGCGCGGGCTCGACGGGCTGTGGGGGATGTACCCGTGGCTCGATCGCGCGCCGCGCGGGCGCAACGAGACCGGCCCGTGGTGGCGCCGCCATGACGAGTACGCACGCGGCTGAGCGCGCCGGCGACGGGCGGGGGCGGGCGATGACGCAGCCGGCGGCCGGCGCGCCGGGGCCCGATCAGCGGGCCTTCGCGGTGGCGCTCGTGGCGGTGTTCGCCGTCGCCGCGATGGCGACCGTGGCGCAGTACGCGTCGATGGCCGCGATGGGCGGCGCTCCCGTGTCCGGCGGCTGGACGATGACGTCGGCGGCATGGCAGCGACCGTGCGGATGGGGCGCCGGCCGTGCGTTCGCGGAGTTCGCCGGCATGTGGGGCACGATGACGGTGACGATGATGCTGCCCGTGCTGGCGCCGGTGCTCTGGCGATACCGGCAGTGCGTCGGTCTGCACTCGGCGGTACGTTCGGCCGGGCTCGTCGTCGTCGCGGGTGCCGGGTATTTCGCGGTGTGGATGGCGGTGGGAGCGCTCGTGTTTCCGGCCGGCGCCGCACTGACGGGCGCCGCCGCAAAGCTGCCGGCGCTTGCCGGTGCGATGCCGTTCGCGGCTGGCTCGGTCGCATTGGCTGCAGGTGTGCTGCAATTCTCCGGATGGAAGGCGCGCCGGCTGGCGTGCTGCCGGCACGCCGCGACCGGTGTGTCGCCGCCGCGCGCGGCGGCCGGTGCGGCATGGCGGCACGGCGTGCGAACGGCCATGCGATGCGGGATGTGTTGCGGGAACCTGATGGCGGTCGCGCTGGCCGCCGGCATGATGGACCTGCGCGTGATGGCGGCCGTGACGGTTGCGATCGCCGCCGAGCGCCTTGCGCCGGCCGGCGCGCGGGTTGCGCGGATCGTCGGCTGGGTCGCGATCGGCGGCGGCGCGGCGATGATTGTCCGCGCGGCCGGGCTGCTGTAGGACGGGGAAGGCGTGCCCGTGCGGCGTGCTGCCGGGCCGCGCTTCCCCGTCGTCACTACCGTCGCGTGGCCCGTCCGCAACAGGTGGGTGGGCCGTTTCGCGGCCGGTTGCGCGAATGGCTCGATGCGGCGGTGAAACGAAAGGCGATCGAAAACGAACCGAACGGCGATCCGAACGATTCGGCCCCCGAACGGCCGAAACCGGCTAAGCCGTTGTTCGTGTTGTGAAAATTCGCAGCGCTTCGCGTATAATTCGCTTTTGCGCCCATAGGATTTGCCATGCGTCTGATCCAAAAAGCACTCACTTTCGATGACGTGCTCCTCGTTCCTGCCTTCTCCGACGTTCTCCCGCGCGACACCAGCCTCAAGACCAAGCTGACCCGCAACATCTCCCTGAACATGCCGCTCGTGTCCGCCGCGATGGACACGGTCACCGAAGGTCGCCTTGCGATCGCGATGGCACAGCAGGGTGGCGTCGGTATCGTCCACAAGAACCTGACGCCGGCCGAACAGGCCCGCGAGGTCGCGAAGGTCAAGCGTTTCGAATCGGGCGTCGTCCGCGACCCGATCACGGTGCCGCCGCAAATGAAGGTGCGCGACGTGATCGCGCTGTCGCGCCAGCATGGCATCTCGGGTTTCCCGGTCGTCGAAGGCCCGCAGCTCGTCGGCATCGTCACGAACCGCGACCTGCGTTTCGAAACCCGCCTCGATGAGCCGGTCAAGTCGATCATGACGCCGCGCGAGCGGCTCGTCACGGTCAAGGAAGGCACGCCGCTCGCCGAAGCGAAGGCGCTGATGCACAGCCACCGCCTCGAGCGCGTGCTGGTCGTCAACGACGCGTTCGAACTGCGCGGCCTGATGACCGTCAAGGACATCACGAAGCAGACCGAGCACCCGGACGCGTGCAAGGACGAACACGGCAAGCTGCGCGCCGGCGCGGCAGTCGGCGTCGGTCCCGACAACGAAGAGCGCGTCGAGCTGCTGGTGCAGGCCGGCGTCGACGTGATCGTCGTCGATACCGCGCACGGCCACAGCAAGGGCGTGCTCGAGCGCGTTCGCTGGGTCAAGCAGAACTTCCCGCACGTCGAAGTGATCGGCGGCAACATCGCGACGGCCGCCGCCGCGAAGGCGCTCGTCGAATACGGCGCAGATGCGGTCAAGGTCGGTATCGGCCCGGGCTCGATCTGCACGACGCGGATCGTCGCCGGTGTCGGCGTGCCGCAGATCAGCGCGATCGCGAACGTCGCGGAAGCGCTGAAGGGCACGGGCGTGCCGTGCATCGCCGACGGCGGCGTGCGCTTCTCGGGCGACGTGTCGAAGGCCCTCGCGGCCGGCGCGAACGCGGTGATGATGGGCAGCATGTTCGCGGGCACCGAAGAGGCGCCGGGCGACGTGTTCCTGTACCAGGGCCGCCAGTACAAGTCGTATCGCGGCATGGGTTCCGTCGGTGCGATGAAGGACGGCGCGGCAGACCGCTACTTCCAGGACAACTCGGCGAACATCGACAAGCTCGTGCCGGAAGGCATCGAAGGCCGTGTCGCATACAAGGGCTCGGTCAACGCGATCCTGTTCCAGCTGGTCGGCGGTGTGCGCGCCAGCATGGGCTACTGCGGCTGCCGCACGATCGACGAACTGCACGACAAGGCCGAATTCGTCCAGATCACCGCGGCGGGCATGCGCGAGTCGCACGTGCACGACGTGCAGATCACGAAGGAAGCGCCGAACTACCACGTGGACTGATCGCCGATGAAACCGCTGCTGCGAGCCGTGCTGATCATCGATGCCGTGTTGTTGCTGGCGTTCGGCGTGCTGTTCGTGCTGACGCCCTGGCAGTCGCTCTTCAACGCGCTGCAGCTCGCGAACGTCCAGCCGGCGATGCTCGGCCAGGCGTTCGGCATCGCGCTGCTCGGGCTCGCGTGGCTCGCGTTTCATGCAGCGTTCAACGGCGATCTCACGGCGCCGGTCGCGCGAGCGGTCGGCCATGTGTACTGGCTGACCGGCGCGCTGACGATCGTCTGGTCGATCGGCACCGGCAGCGGTCCCGCGCTCGCGGCCGCCGGCAGGGTGCTGTCGGCCGTGGCCGGTGTCGCATTGATCGTGCTCGGCCTCGGCGGCGTGCGGCTCGCATCGGCCGTGCGTCGGCGCGAAAAGGCGCAGGCGCTCGAGGCGCGCGCGCCGGCGCAGCGTCCGGCCGGGACGGCGATGGCGTCGGCGTCGTCGTCCGCACCGCAGCGCGTCGAACCTGTCGTCAGCCGTCCCGCGGCGCCAGCGGCACCTTCGCCGGCCGCATCCGGCCAATCATCTTCGGGCGGCGTCGCACTCGACGAGCGCCCGCCGATGCAGGATTGACCGGCCATGCGTCGAGCGTGCCGCCTTCCGCCCGACGCCGTAGTCCATGCTATTGACGCAGCGCATGATGAAAATGATGCGCTGCCTTTCTTATTCTCTTCATCCCGTCCGCAGCCATGCACGACAAAATCCTGATTCTCGACTTCGGTTCGCAAGTCACCCAACTGATTGCGCGGCGCGTGCGCGAAGCGCACGTCTACTGCGAAATCCATCCGAACGATGTGTCCGACGACTTCGTCCGCGAGTTCGCGCCGAAGGCGGTGATCCTGTCGGGCAGCCACGCGAGCACGTACGAAGACCATCAGCTGCGCGCGCCGCAGGCCGTGTGGGATCTCGGCGTGCCGGTGCTCGGCATCTGCTACGGCATGCAGACGATGGCCGTGCAGCTCGGCGGCAAGGTCGAGTGGAGCGACCACCGCGAATTCGGTTACGCGGAAATGCGCGCGCACGGCCACACGCGCCTGCTCGACGGCATCGAGGATTTCAAGACGGACGAAGGCCACGGGATGCTGAAGGTCTGGATGAGCCACGGCGACAAGGTTGCCGAGCTGCCGCCGGGCTTTGCGCTGATGGCGTCGACGCCGAGCTGCCCGATCGCCGGCATGGCCGACGAGGCGCGCGGCTACTACGCGGTGCAGTTCCATCCGGAAGTCACGCACACGGTGAAGGGCCGCCAGATCATCGAGCGCTTCGTGCTGCAGATCGCAGGCGCGAAGCCCGACTGGATCATGAGCAACCACATCGAGGAAGCCGTCGCGAAGATCCGCGAGCAGGTCGGTGACGAGGAAGTGATTCTCGGTCTGTCGGGCGGCGTCGATTCGAGCGTTGCCGCTGCGCTGATCCATCGCGCGATCGGCGACCAGCTCACCTGCGTGTTCGTCGACCACGGTCTGCTGCGCCTGAACGAAGGCAAGATGGTGCTCGACATGTTCGAGGGCCGCCTGCATGCGAAGGTCGTGCACGTCGACGCGTCCGAACAGTTCCTCGGCCACCTGGCCGGCGTGACCGATCCGGAAGCGAAGCGCAAGATCATCGGCCGCGAGTTCGTCGAGGTGTTCCAGGCCGAGGCGAAGAAGCTGTCGAAGGCGAAGTGGCTCGCGCAGGGCACGATCTACCCGGACGTGGTCGAATCGGGCGGCACGAAGACGAAGAAGGCGACGACGATCAAGAGCCACCACAACGTCGGCGGCCTGCCGGAAACGCTCGGCCTGAAACTGCTCGAGCCGCTGCGCGACCTGTTCAAGGACGAAGTGCGCGAACTGGGCGTCGCGCTCGGCCTGCCGCCGGAGATGGTGTACCGCCATCCGTTCCCGGGCCCGGGCCTCGGCGTGCGGATTCTCGGCGAAGTGAAGCGCGAGTTCGCGGATCTGCTGCGCCGCGCGGACGCGATCTTCATCGAGGAACTGCGCAACACGACCGCGACCGCGCACGATGCGGCTGCCGGCCTGTGCGGTGAATCCGATGTCGGCAAGAGCTGGTACGACCTGACGAGCCAGGCTTTCGCGGTGTTCCTGCCGGTCAAGTCGGTGGGCGTGATGGGCGATGGCCGCACGTACGATTACGTGACGTCGCTGCGCGCGGTGCAGACGACCGACTTCATGACCGCACACTGGGCGCACCTGCCGTACGCGCTGCTCGGCCGCGCGTCGAACCGGATCATCAACGAGGTGCGCGGGATCAACCGTGTGGTGTATGACATCTCGGGGAAGCCGCCGGCGACGATCGAGTGGGAGTGATCGGCCGTCCGGCACGTACCAGTACGACCTGACAGCAGAACACATCAAAGCCCGCCTCACAGCGGGCTTTTTTGTTTTTGGCCCGATGGGCGCCACCGCCCGATTGGAACATCGCGCGGATTTCGCGTTTCATCGACTGGAACACACCCGAGCATTCGTGCGCCATGAGGCGTCGGGGGTGCTTCTATTTCCGCACTCGTCCAACCAGCGGCTTTGCTCATCAATTGCACCGTGCCGTACTCGAGCGGTGCCTGCAATCAGTTGCAGCGCAAAAGGCGCGGATTTGAAACAGCGTCCGCGGGCTGCGTAGCGAGACCGCCTGGCAGAGAAGTCGGTAAACGCGATGCGGCTACCCCGCCCAGTTTCACCGCGACTGTAATCGAGTGTAATTGATTGCTCCGCGCGCTCAGCCTAATTTCTTCCCGGCAGGTGCGCTTCGCGGATGGCTGACCCAAGCCGCCGCGGAGGTTGTGATGAACGTTGTCGATGCGTGACTCGCGCGAGCCAGATTCGACCTATACGGCCCTGGTTCTCGGTTTTTCAACTCACAGCAGGAGAAATTGTCATGTCGAACGAAAATTTCAGCGAAATTCAGAAGTTCGCGGAGTAGGCGGACGATTTGAAACACGTAGACGTTGAGTCAATCCAACTGGGCTATTGGGACAATCACGGTACTCTGCTTCATGCTCAATAACGAGGGCGGGAATTCGTTTGCAGTGAATGCCTCGAATACGGCGTTGCTGATCCAGATCGGAAACGCACTCACAGCGCTTGGACAGAAGCAGAAGGTCGTGGCCTATCTGGGAGACCTCAACCACGGCGGTACCCTCAAGGTCCTTCTTATCGGCCTTGATTAGTTCGAAAGCCAAGTCGCGACCCGGCTGGTCAGCGTCGGAGCAGGTCACGACGGCATCAACCGGATGACTGTTGCGGCAAGAAAACGGCTTGGCAGGCTGCCAAGCCGTTTTTCGTTGACGGATTGCGCAAGCCGGGGCCATCGCGCCCCGGATTCTCACGCGTGCGAGCCCACGAGCGAACGCAAGTACATCGGCACCTTCGCCTTCGCCGTTGCCTGCACACGTGTCATGAGCGCGTGATCGATGCGACCCAGTCCGTAGGTCCGCGCAATGTCCTGCTGCAGCCGGCACCACAGATGGCTGGCCATCTCGGCATCGACCATCGCCCGATGCGCCCGGCCCGATTTCGGCAGCCGTAGCATATCCACCAGGTTCGACAGGCGGTGACTCTGGGCGTCCGGGTAGATGCGTCGCGCCACGAGCATCGTGCACGCAAAGGCATGCTCGGCCGACACGCCAAGAAGCCCGAGTTCCGCCTGCCAGAACCGTTTGTCGAAACCGGCGTTGTGAGCGACGACCGCATGCTTGCCGACGAACGCCGCGGCTTCCTTCATGACTTTCGACGCCGGCGGCGCCGATGCGATCATCTCGTTCGAGATGCCGGTCAGCGCAACGACATCGGACGGTATGCGCCTGCCGGCATTCATCAGGCTCTGGAAACGGTCGACGATTTGTCCGTCCCGGAGCAGGATGACGGCGATTTCGGTCGCACGGTCGCCCATATTCGGCGAAAGTCCGGTTGTTTCGAAGTCCAGTACCGCAACGGTTTGCATGGTCGAATCCTGTTGCTTCACGCGGTGTCGTTAGAGTGGCCGAGAGGTTAGCATCTCCAGCCCGCGACAGACTCGTTCAACTCGAGAAACGGCCATCCTTGCGGCGAACGCCGACCCGGTCGATGATCCGGACTGCCCGCCAATTCGTCACGATTCGCCATTGGCTCGGCAGGACGCGCGACGATGCAACACGGTGCTGGCCGCCGACGATCGGCAGCTGATTGGCCCGCGTGTCATGCCGCAAGCCCGTTTTCGCCTTCGACCATCCGGATCGTGCCCGCAGCCTGTCCCGCACCCTGCCTGATGCTGAACTCGATCAGGTCTTCATAAATTTCCCGTTGCCCGGCGGGCAGCACAGGCCGGAGCGTCTCGCGCCGCTTGTCCGCATCGAACATTGATTCCACCAGCCATCCCGTCAGATAGAGCGACGCCAGGCACCCACCCGCGGTCGCGACGTTGCGATGGCACACGAGCGGCTGGTCACGCACGTCCAGCCCGAGCGTCTGCAAACTCTTCCGCGCGTCGGGATGCGTCGTGGCGCGGCGCGCCGGCAGCAGCCCGAGCTGCTCGAGAATGAAGGCCCCGCCGCAGATCGACCCGACACGCTGGCGCTCGGGATCGAGATCGAACGACGGCAGGAAATCGGGATGGGCCAGTGCGGCCGGTACGCCTTCCTTGCCGCTCGAAAAGAGCACCGCGTCGGCGTGATTGGCGTCGGCGAGCGGACCGTGCGTCGGGATCGCCAGGCCATGCGCGGACCGCAGCACCGGCGTCGCGCCCAGAATCCGGACGCGCCAGTCCTTGTTGTTGCGGCCGAGAATGTCCCACGTCAGGAACAGGTCGATGTCGGTGAACCGGTCGAAGGCGACGAGCGCAATGTCTTTCAAGGCGGACTCCATGCGTCGTGGCGCGCTGCCGGGAGCGGCGGCGGCCGTGATAGAGTTCGCAGCCTATCTGTCCATGCCGCACCATACACAGCCTGTATGGCGATGACGATGAGCACACTGACGCGTAACGACTGGATTGCAGCGGGCTTCGATGCCCTCGACGGGGAAGGGTACGCGGGCATTTCGGCCGAGAGCCTCGCGCGCCGGCTGAACGTGACCCGCGGATCGTTCTATCACCACTTCCGCAATCGCGAGGACTTCGTCAGGACCTTGCTGACCGCGTGGGAGGACGACTACACCGCTCGCATGCTTGCGTATGCGGCGGGCGGCCACGGTGCCGGCGACACGCTGGCGCGCTATCTGCGCATTGCCGCCGAAAAGCGGCCGGGGCGCGAAATCGCGATCCGCGCATGGGCGCTGCACGATCCGCTGGTCGCGCAATTCCAGCAGCGCGTGGATGCGGCGCGGCTCGCGTTTGCGATCGAGACGTCACGCGGGCTGGTGCGTACGCCGGGCGAGGCGGAGATCGTCGGGCAGGCCGTGCACCTGTGCCTGATCGGCGGACAACAGGCCGGGCTGCGGCGCGATGCCGACCGGTTCAACGGGTTCATGCAGCGCGCGGCTGCAATGGTCGAACGCGTGCTGCCGATGCGTCGCACATGACGTGTCACGCGCGCGTGTTGCACGCGTGGCCGGGCTCGATATCGGGCAGCCGCGTTCGCATGCCCGGCGTGCATGACGTGGCAGGCGGCGCGATATCCCGCGCCAGCCACTGTTATGCGCGCGGCGGCGAGGACAGCGGTGCCGCGCGGTAGCGCAGGTGAATCAGCGGATAGGCTCGCCCTTGTCCATCGAGCGCCGATCGCCCGGTGCGCTCGAAGCCGAGCCGTTCATAGAATCCCGCTGCCGATTCGTTCTGTTCGTTGACGTCGGTCGACAGGTCGGGATGACGCTTGAGCGCATCTTCGACGAGCAGGCGCCCGACGCCCGCGCCATGGTGCGCGGGATCGACGAACAGCGCCTCCATGTGACTGCCGTCGAGCAGCATGAAGCCGATCGCGCGGCCGCCTTCATCGACGGCGAGATCGAGCGGTGCACCGGGCAGGAACGCGACGACTTCGGATTCGATCGTGCGACGATCGTCGTCGCTGAGGAAGCGGTGCGTGGCGTCGACCGCGTTGCGCCAGATATCCAGCACGCGTGCGCCGTCGGCCTGGGTGGACTGGCGAATTCTGATCATGGTTTGGCCCAGCTTTGATTTGTCATTGGAAGTTCGGCGGGTAACCGGCACTGCCGTGGCTCCGATCGGGCCACTCGCAAGGGCTGCGTGAAAGACGGCGATGCTTTCAGGTATTTCAGGCATTGGCTGGACGTTGCGCGCCGCCAAGGTCCGCCGCACGCTCGATCGCGCGGCGTGCGACGTCGCGAACGCCCGCGCTCATCGGCAAGTCATCGCGGTCGAGTTCGGCGAGATCGAACCAGCGCGCGTCGAGTGCATCGTCGCCGGCAGCAGGCGTACCGCGCAACCATCTGCTCAGCACCGCGACCATCACGAAATGCTGACGCACGTCGCCGTCAGCATCGTAATCGAACGCATCCAGCGCGGTAAAGGCGTCGAGCGCTTCGACATCGACGGTGGTTTCTTCGGCGATCTCGCGCACGACCGCGTGCGCAATCGATTCCCCCGCCTCGATCTTGCCGCCGGGAAACCCCCAGCAGCCCGCATCGGGCGAATTGGCGCGGCGTACCAGCAGCACGTCGCGTTCCCGCAGGACGATGCCGATCACGGCGGGAACCGCGCGGACGGAAGCGGTGACGCCGGTCGGCGGGCGGGGAGAATCGGACATGAGTTGCTACGTGCAGAAGCGTTCGAGTGTGTGGGGCGGCCGGCGACGATTCATCGTGCGTCGTCGGTGCGCTGCTCGATCGCGCGGATCACGGCGACCATGTCGTGCGCGCCATGTCCGGCCCGCTCGGTCTCGCCGTACAGCGCATGGCAGATGTCGAGCAGCGGCGACGCGATGCCGATGCCGCGGGCGGATTCGGCGACGAGGCGTGCATTCTTCAGCACGTCGGTGATCGCGGCCTGCACCGAAAAATCGGCCGCGACGAGTTTGCCGAGTTTCACGCGCGACACGTCGCTTGCCATCGGGCCCGCGTTCAGCACATCGGCGAAGCGGGCGAGATCGATGCCGTGGCGTTGCGCGAAATGTGTGGCTTCGGTCAGGCCGGTGACCATCGTGATCAGGAACAGGTTCACGGCGAGTTTCATCGTCAGCGCCGACGGCACGTCGCCGCACACGAAGCTGTCGCGGCACAGCGGCCTCACGAGCGCGCGGACGGCGTCGACGTCGTCCGGTGCGCCGGCAAGCATCACGACGAGTTGACCGGCTTCGGCCGGCTTGCGCGACCCCGACACGGGTGCCTCGACGTAGCGGCCCGACGCGGCAGCGATGTCATCGGCCAGTGAGCGCGAATACTCGGGTGCGTTCGTGCCCATGTTCACGATGGTGTGTCCGCCGACACGGGCAGCGAAACCGGGCGTGCCGCGCGCGAGGACGGCGTCGATCGCCGCGTCGTTCGCGAGCATCAGGATCACGGTGCTGCAGGCCGCGAACACGTCGTCGATGTGCTCGGCCACGCGTGCGCCGGCGTGCCGCAGCGCATCGTCGCTGCCGTGCGACCGGCTCCACACGACGAGTGGCGTGCCGGCCCGCGCGAGATTGAGCGCCATCGGCGTGCCCATCACGCCGAGGCCGATGAATCCGACTGCGGTTTGCATGTTCTGGCTCCCACGGTGGGTGGAGACGATCGTGGGCGTCAGTATCGCAGCGTTTGCGTACGCCCGCTTTTTCGCCCGAGCACCCGCGCGAGCCACGTCACGGCCGCGCCGTCATGTCCGCCAGATAGGGCCACGGATAGATGCCACGGGCATGACCGTCGCCGAGCACGCGGGCGGCTTCGCCGCGCACGTCGGCCGACGGATCGTCGCGCAGCGCGGCGATGAAAGCGGGCACGAATCCGGGGGCCTCGAGATCGGCGAGTTCGAACAACGCGACGCGGCGCGCGCAGGCATCGGGCGCGGCGAGACGGGCGACGAGCGCAGCTTCGTCGGAGGCGGGTGCGCGCGGCAGCGAAGGAGGAGTCGGTCATGGGCGACGGGAGAGAGCGTCGAGGGCCGCGGTCACCGCAGCAGGTAAGGGATGTCGACCTTGACTGCGCCGGTCGGGCAATCGCGCTCGCACGGCAGGCAGTACCAGCATTCGTCGAACTGCATATGGGCCTTGCCTTTGGTCACGTCGATCGCGAGCAGGTCGAGCGGGCACACGTCGACGCAGACGGTGCAGCCCTTGTCGGCGATGCACCGGGTCTCGTCGATCGTGACGGGTGCGCTGCTGCGCTGGAAGATGTCGTGCGGGGCATGGGGCATGGCTGGTTCCTCAACGGGCGGCCGCGAGTGCGGCCGGTTCACGGATGCGCAGATTCGTGTAGGCGGCGCGGCATGATTCGCGTTGCCGACGAAAAAATCACGGCCCGACACCGTGCGGGTTGGCGGGTGTCAGAACGGCTCGCGGCCCGCTGCGGCGCAGCAGAGCGGCAAAAGAGACCGATCGGCGCGCATGCGCTGCGATTCGGCCCCTAAAAATACAATATCGAGCATATATTCGAAGGGCCTGTCATACCCGCGTCACCCTGCTAGAATTCGGCCTGCCGCATTGTTCCGATTGACTGATGAGATTGCTTGACGCCCTGGTCGAACAACGTATTGCCGCCGCCGCCGCGCGGGGCGAGTTCGACGATTTGCCGGGTACCGGCGCGCCGCAGGCGCTGGATGACGACCTGCTCGTGCCCGAGGAGGTGCGGGTGGCCAACCGTATCCTGAAGAATGCGGGCTTCGTGCCGCCGGCCGTCGAGCAATTGCGCGCGCTGCGCAACCTGCATGACGAAGTGCAGGCGGTCAGCGACCGTGCCGCGCGGTGCCGGCTGCAGGCGAAGATCCTCGCACTCGACATGGCGCTCGAATCGCTGCGCGGCGGCCCGATGGTGATGCCGCGCGACTACTGCCGGCGCATCGCGGAGCGCCTGTGCGAGCGCGGGCTCGACGAAGCGCCCGCCGAAGCGGGGCCGATGTGACGTCCGACGCGCTGCACGATGCAGCCCGCTCGGCAGCCGCCCCGGCGTCCGAACCCGCCGCCGATTCTCCCGTTCCCGAAGCAGCGCCCGTATCGGCGCGCGACCTGCATTTCATGCGTCTTGCGCAGGCTGCCGCCGAAGAGGCGCGCGCGGCCGGTGAAGTGCCGGTCGGCGCGGTGCTCGTGCGTGGCGACGAAGTGATCGCGCGCGGCTTCAACCATCCGATCGGCGGGCACGACCCGTCGGCCCATGCGGAAATGGCCGCGCTGCGCATGGCCGCGCAGCATCTGCAGAATTACCGGATGCCCGGCTGCGAACTGTACGTGACGCTCGAGCCGTGCCTGATGTGCGCGGGCGCGATCATGCATGCGCGCATCGCGCGGGTCGTCTACGGCGCCGCCGATCCGAAGACGGGCGCGTGCGGCAGTGTGATCGACGCTTTCGCGAATCCTCAGCTGAACCACCATACCGAAGTGACCGGCGGCGTGCTCGCCGACGAGTGCGGCGCCGCGCTGAAGTCGTTCTTCGCCGAGCGCCGCCGCGCGCTGCGCGAAGCGCGGCTGGCCCGCGATGCCGAATCCGGCGCGTCATAGGCGCGCCCGCCGCGCCCGTCGCTCGGTGCGAGCCGGGCGCGCTCGGTTCCGTGAACCGGCGACCGTTCGGACCCTCTAAGCAGGTTTGACGACCCCACCTCTCTTCGCCATGTCCTTCCAGCCCGCCGCGTCCTACACCATCCGCCTGCTTGCGCCATCCGGCTATCCGCACGACCCGGACGCGATCAATCGCGCGCTCGAGCGCCTGAGCACCGCGCAGCATCGCATCGAGAACATCGAAGCGACGCAGCGGCGCTTCCAGCGGTTCGGCGGCACCGACGGCGAGCGGGCAGGCGACCTGAACCGACTTGCCGATCCCGAGCGGCCGCTGCCGGACATCGCGCTCGCGGTGCGCGGCGGCTACGGCGCCGCACGCATCCTGCACGGGCTCGACTATCGCGGGCTCGAACGCAGGCTGCGTGACCAGCCGGTCGCGCTCGTCGGTCACAGCGATTTCACGGCGCTCCAGCTCGCGCTGTACGCGAAGGCGCGCATCAAGACGTTCGGCGGCCCGATGCTGTCTGCCGACTTCGGCGCGGAAACGCCGAGCGATTTCACGATGCAGCACTTCTGGCAGACGCTCACGCAGCCGGGTACGACGATCATTACCGAAGCGCCGCAGGTGCAGAGCGTGGATGTGACGGGCACGCTGTGGGGCGGCAACCTCGCGATCCTCACGTCGCTCGTCGGCACGCCGTACATGCCCGACATCGAAGGCGGCATCCTGTTCATCGAAGACGTCAACGAACAGCCGTTCCGGATCGAACGGATGATCTATCAATTGCACCTGTCGGGGCTGCTCGCGCGCCAGCAGGCGCTCGTGCTCGGCCAGTTCACCGGCGCTCGGCCGTTCGAGTACGACAACGGCTACGACATGCAGGCGATGATCGACCAGATGCGTGCGGTGATCGGGATCCCGGTCGTGACGGGGCTCCAGTTCGGCCACGTGCCCGATCTGTTGACGCTGCCGTTCGGCGCGCAGGCGCAACTGGTCGCGAACGCGCACGGTTTCCGCCTCACCTTGTCGGACTATCCGCACCTCGGTTGACGCGGGCGCAGTCGGTCGAAAGGCGGGTTTCCCGCCTTTTTCTTTACGTAGACGCGCAACTAACGGTCAAGTATTTTCATCGACGCCAGCGGGGTCGATGCCAGATCTTGCACCAGTTTTGTCAACAAAATGGCCTGAAGGGTATACGACGAGAAGCGCCTCTGTCTTACGTCTAAGCCTTGTCATGCATGGATTCTGCGCATCGTGCACCGAACAGGGTCGCATCGATGCACGCCGATTGTGCGCAATGCCGGAAAAGAATTGTTGACAATCTTTATGTCCGCCCTAGGATGAGGATCATCACACGATGCCGATCATGAACGAGCCCGAATCCCACCTGTCCGGTGCCGCCAGTCCCGAAGCGATCGCCGAGCGGATCCGCACGGCGATCCTCGAGCATCGGCTCGCGCCCGGCGCGAAGCTGACGGAGGCGCAGCTCTGCGACGTATTCAGCGTGAAGCGCGGGACGATCCGCCAGGCGCTCGCACAGCTCGCGACCGACAAGCTGGTCGATCTCGAGCCGAACCGCGGCGCGTTCGTTGCGAGCCCGACGCTGCAGGACGTGCACGAGGTGTTCGAGATGCGCCGGATCATCGAGCTCGCCGTGGTCGAGCGGCTGGCGACCGGGCCCGGCGCGAAGCGGCTGAAGGGCGTCGCGTCGCTGATCGAGAAGGAACGCAAGGCGTTCGAGCGGCACGACTTCGCGGCCTGGATCCGCCTGTCGGGCGAATTCCATACGGCGCTCGCCACGCTGATGGGCAATGCGACGCTCAGCGAGTGCCTCGAAGGGCTCGTCGCACGCTCGACGCTGATGTCGGCGCTGTACGAGTCGCACGGGCGCAGCCCGTGTTCGTGCGACGACCACGACGAGATCCTCGCCGCGCTGGAGGCGGGCGATCCGAAGCGGGCGGTGACGCTGATGGCGCACCACCTGCAGCATGTCGAACTGAAGATGCTGGACCGGCCCGCGCAAGGGCAGGTCGATTTGCGCGAAGTGTTCGGCGGCGCCTGAGCGGCGACGCGAACCCGGCCGCGCGCCACAAGAACGAGCGAAATGCAGGCCCGCGGTGTTTGCCGCGGGCCGCTGGTCCGACTCCGGGCGTCGATCCGGAGCGATATCGATGACGGTGGAGCGGCCGCCCGGCCGCGTCAAGGAGAAGTCATGGCTCAGTTCAGTGTGGCGCACGACAGCGCCTATCCGGCGGAAGAAGGCGGCGAGGGCGGCGACCCGGCACTGCCGAATGGTTACAGCGAACGTTTGTACAACGAAGATTTGGCACCCCTGAAAAATCAGACATGGGGTTCGTACAACATCTTCGCGTTCTGGATGTCGGACGTGCACAGCGTCGGCGGCTACGTGTTCGCGGGCAGCCTGTTCGCGCTCGGGCTGACGAGCTGGCAGGTGCTGCTCGCGCTGATCGCCGGGATCGGCATCGTCAACCTGCTGTGCAACCTGATCGCGCGGCCGAGCCAGCAGATCGGCGTGCCGTATCCGGTCGCGTGCCGGGCGACGTTCGGCGTGCTCGGCGCGAACGTGCCGGCCGTGATCCGCGGGCTGATCGCGATCGCGTGGTACGGCATCCAGACCTATCTCGCATCGAGTGCGCTCGTGATCGTCGTGCTGAAATTCTTCCCGCAATGGCTGCCTTACGCGGACGTGCATCGCTACGGCTTCCTCGGGCTCTCGGCGGTCGGCTGGGCCGGCTTCATGCTGCTGTGGGTGCTTCAGGCGTTCGTGTTCTGGAACGGGATGGAGACGATCAAGAAGTTCATCGACTTCGCGGGCCCGGCCGTCTACGTCGTGATGTTCATCCTCGCCGGCTACATGGTGTGGCGCGCGGGCTGGCGCAACATCGGCATCAACCTCGGCGGCGTGAAGTACCACGGCGCGGAAGTGATTCCGGTGATGATCACGGCTGTGTCGCTCGTCGTGTCGTACTTCTCCGGGCCGATGCTGAACTTCGGCGATTTCTCGCGCTACTGCCGCTCGTTCGGCGACGTGAAGCGCGGCAATTTCTGGGGGCTGCCGGTCAACTTCCTCGCGTTCTCGCTCGTCACGGTGATCACGACGGCCGCGACGCTGCCCGTGTTCGGCGAACTCATCACCGATCCCGTCGAGACGGTCGGCCGCATCGACCATCCGACCGCGGTGATCCTCGGCGCGCTGACGTTTACGATCGCGACGATCGGCATCAACATCGTCGCGAACTTCGTGTCCCCCGCGTTCGACTTCTCAAACGTCGCGCCGCGGCTGATCAGCTGGCGCGCGGGCGGGATGCTCGCGGCCGTCGCGTCGATCTTCATCACGCCGTGGAACCTGTTCAACAACCCGGCCGTGATCCACTACACGCTCGACGTGCTCGGCGCGTTCATCGGCCCGCTGTACGGAGTGCTGATCGCCGACTTCTACCTCGTCAAGCGCGGCCGGCTCGTGCGCGACGACCTGTACACGATGTCGGAAAGCGGCACGTACTGGTACACGGGCGGTGTGAACCGCCGCGCGCTTGCCGCGCTGTTGCCGGCCGCGGTGATCGCGATCGTCTGCGTGATGGCGCCGGGCTGGCAGGGCGTTGCGAACTTCTCGTGGTTCATCGGCGCGGGGCTCGGCTTCGTGTTTTACCGGCTGCTCGCGAGCGCGAAGGCCTGAGGAGCGTGCGATGAAGATCCGACTGATCAATCCGAATACGACCCAGAGGATGACCGACGCGATGGGCCGCTGCGCGCGCGAGGTCGCGGCCGCCGGTACGGAGATCGTCGCGGTGAGCCCGCCGATGGGGCCGCCGTCGATCGAAGGGTATTACGACGAGGCGCTCGCGACGCCGGGGCTGCTCGCCGAGATCGCGCAGGGCGAGCGCGACGGCTGTGATGCGTACGTCATCGCGTGCTTCGGCGATCCCGGCCTCTACGCGGCGCGCGAGCTGGCACGCGGGCCGGTGATCGGCATTGCCGAGGCCGCGATGCATGCGGCGAGCGTGCTCGCGCCGGGCTTTTCGGTCGTCACGACGCTCGCGCGCACCTGCGGGATGGCATGGCATCTCGCCGAGCGCTACGGGATGAAGCGGTTCTGCCGCAACGTGCGCGCGACCGACGTGGCCGTGCTCGAACTCGACCGGCCGGGCTCGGCCGCGCGCCGGATCATCGTCGACGAATGTCGGCGCGCGCTCGACGAGGACGGCGCCGACGCGATCGTGCTCGGTTGCGCGGGGATGGCCGAGTTCGCGCACGAGATCGAACAGCAGATCGGCGCGCCGGTGGTCGAGGGCGTCACCGCGGCCGTCAAGTGGGCCGAGGCGCTCGTCGCGCTGCGCCTCGCGACCGCGAAGCGCGGCGACTACGCGCGGCCGCTGCCGAAGCGCTATGACGGCGCGTTCGCCCGCTTCAGCCCGCCGGACGGGGATGCGGCCGAACCGGTCCCGAATTTGCCGCAACCGCACATACACACCGTCTGACACGCACTATCTGCGCCGCTGTATGGGCGCGTATGGGCGTTTTCGCTACACTGGGCCGTCATCGCATCGGCTTGCGCAGCCGGCCTCCGGCACCCGCGCAGTCGATGCGAACCCATTATTTCAGCGAGCTTTCGCCGCATTCGAACCATGTCACTCGATCCCAACTATCCTCGCGACCTGATCGGCTACGGCCGCCATCCCGTTCAGGCGAACTGGCCGGGGCGCGCCCGCGTCGCCGTGCAATTCGTGCTGAACTACGAGGAGGGCGGCGAGAACTGCGTGCTGCACGGCGATCCGGGCTCCGAGCAGTTCCTGTCGGAAATCGTCGGCGCGGCCGCGTATCCCGACCGCCACATGAGCATGGAGTCGATCTATGAATATGGATCGCGGGCCGGCGTCTGGCGCATCCTGCGCGAATTCGAGAAGCGCGGGATGCCGCTGACGGTATTCGGCGTCGGCATGGCGATCGAGCGCCACCCGGAACTCGCGCGCGCATTCGTCGAGCTGGGTCATGAAATCGCGTGCCACGGCTGGCGCTGGATTCACTACCAGAGCATGACGCCGGAACTCGAGGCCGAGCACATGCGCCTCGGGATGGAAGCGATCGAGCGCGTGACGGGCGAGCGCCCGCTCGGCTGGTACACCGGCCGCGACAGCCCCAATACGCACCGCCTCGTCGCGGAATACGGCGGCTTCCTGTACGACTCCGACAACTACGGCGACGACCTGCCGTTCTGGATGGACGTCGACGTGTCGGGCGGCAAGAAGTCGCCGCAGCTGATCGTGCCGTACACGCTCGACACGAACGACATGCGCTTCGCGACGCCGCAGGGCTTCAACACCGGCGATCACTTCTTCGACTACCTGCGCGACGCATTCGACGTGCTGTACGCGGAGGGCGACGAAGCGCCGAAGATGCTGTCGATCGGCATGCACTGCCGGTTGCTCGGCCGGCCGGGCCGATTCCGCGGGCTGCAGCGGTTCCTCGATCACATCGAGAAACACGATCGCGTATGGGTGACGCGCCGTGTCGATATCGCGCGTCACTGGCGTGAACATCATCCGTATCAGCCCAACCATCGAAACGAAGGGAAAGCATGAAGGCGATGCGCTACACGTTGGAACAACTGAACACGATGGCGCCGAGCGCATTTGTCGCGGCGTTGTCGGGGATTTTCGAACATTCGCCGTGGGTGGCCGAAGTCGCCGCGGGCGAGCGACCGTTCGCGAGCATCGACGCGCTGCACAAGACGATGTCGGGCGCGGTGGAAACGAGCGGCGAAGTGCGCCAGCTCGCACTGATCAATGCTCACCCGGAGCTGGCCGGCAAGGCTGCGGTGCGCGGCGAGCTGACCGCCGAGTCGACGCGCGAGCAGAGCGGCGCGGGCCTCGACCAGTGCACGCAGGAAGAGTTCGACAAGCTGCTGACGCTGAACCGCACGTATCGCGAGAAGTTCGGCTTTCCGTTCATCCTCGCGGTGCGCGGCTATGACCGGCACGGCATCATCGCGAACTTCGAATCGCGCGTGAATCATTCGCGCACCGAGGAACTGCGGGCGAGCCTCGACCAGATCTACCGGATCGCGCGCTTTCGCCTCGACGACCTGATCGACGCCTGACATCGCAATACGGCCTGCTGCGGCGCAGCGGCCTGATCGCATCACTGAAACCAAGGAAACATCATGGCTGTTCCGCTTCTCGATCCCAACGCACCCGACTTCACGCGGCGCTACGTGAACCTTGCCGACCCGCGCCTCGGTGCGCAGGCGCTCGAAGCCAGCGACGATTTCTTCGCGCCGAAGGACCGGATGCTGAACCCCGAGCCGGCCGTCTTCATCCCCGGCAAGTACGACGACCACGGCAAGTGGATGGACGGCTGGGAAACGCGCCGCAAGCGCACGACGGGCTACGACTGGTGCATCGTCAAGCTCGCGCGCCCGGGCGTGATCAAGGGCTTCGACATCGATACGAGCCACTTCACCGGCAACTTTCCGCCGGCCGCGTCGATCGAGGCCGCGTTCGTGGCCGACGGCGCGCCGACGCATGCGACCGAGTGGGTCGAGATCGTGCCGTCGACGACGTTGCAGGGCAACAGCCATCACTACGTCGAAGCGAGCGATGCGCGAGCGTTTACGCACCTGCGCGTGAACATCTATCCGGACGGCGGCATTGCACGCCTGCGCGTGTACGGCCAGCCGCAGCTCGACTGGGCCGGCGCGAGCGCGACCGAGCAGTTCGATCTCGCGGCGATGGAAAACGGCGGTTACGTGGTGGCCGCGAACAACCAGCACTTCGGCGTCGCGTCGAACCTGCTGCTGCCGGGCCGCGGCGTGAACATGGGCGACGGCTGGGAAACCCGCCGCCGCCGCGAACCGGGCAACGACTGGGCGATCATTGCGCTCGCGCAGCCGGGCGTGATCCGCAAGATCGAAGTCGATACCGCGTTCTTCAAGGGCAACTACCCGGATCGCTGCTCGATCCAGGCCGCGTACGTGTCGGGCGGCACGGACAGCTCGCTGATCACGCAGTCGATGTTCTGGCCCGTGCTGCTCGGCGAACAGAAGCTGCAGATGGACAAGCAGCACTACTTCGAACAGGACATCGCGTCGCTCGGCCCCATCACGCACGTGCGGCTGAACATCATTCCGGACGGCGGCGTGTCGCGGTTGCGTCTGTGGGGGACGCTCGACAAATGAAGACGCTTGTTATCGAACCGCTGACCAAGGAAGCGTTCGCGCCGTTCGGCGACGTGATCGAAACGGAAGGGGCGAAGCAGATCCCGATCAACCTCGGCACCACGATCCGCTTTCACGATCTCGCGAAAGTCGACGTGACCGATGAAGGCGGCCGCACGCTCGTCAACCTGTTTCGCGGCCAGCCGCGCACGCTGCCGTTCGAAGTGAAGATGCTGGAGCGGCACCCGCTCGGCAGCCAGGCGTTCGTGCCGCTGAACGACCAGCCGTATCTCGTCGTCGTGGCGCCCGCGGGCGATCTCGATCCGGCGAAGATCCGCGCGTTCGTGACGAGCGGGTGGCAGGGCGTCAACTATGCGAAGGGCGTGTGGCATCACCCGCTGATCGCGCTGGGCGGGGTCAGCGATTTCATCGTCGTCGATCGCGGCGGCGACGGCCTGAACCTGAACGAGCAGGACCTGCGGGAATCGCTGTGGCTCACCGACGAAGCGCTGCACGCGCTGACGGCCTGAGTCACCGGCGTTTCTACCGTCATCCGATGAAACCCGCGCATCGTGCGCGGGTTTTTTTATGCGCGACTGTTCGGCGAGATTCAGGTCGCCGCGTTGTTACGGGTGTCGCGCGACCTGCCGACGCCGCGCCGCCGATTCGCAATCGGTGCACGACGTGTGTATCGCGTCGTGTATCCGGCGCGCCCGCGGGACGATCCGCGTACCGCCGCATTGCGCGACTGGCTCGCGAACGAAGTCGCGACGATGCGCGCGTAGCGGTGGTGCCTGCGCATGCTATCGTGCCCGCATCTTCACCGCACGACGTCCGGTTTCGGACGTGTTCCTCCGATGAGCCAACCTGAAAACGACCTCGCGATCCTGCTGAGCACGATGCAGCCCGAACTGCACCCGGGCGCGTTCGCCTTCGTATCGCTGCCGACCGGCGCAGACGTATCGTTATCCGAAGTGATCGCAACATTCCGCGAAGCGGAAGGGCTGACGGTCGTCGTCGACGAGCAGACAGCCGCGCGTCACGGCTGGCACGTGCTGTTCCGTGCGGCCTGGATCACGCTGACCGTGCATTCCGACCTTGCCGCTGTTGGCCTCACGGCGGCGTTCGCACGAGCACTCGGCGCGGCCGGCATCGGCTGCAACGTAATGGCGGCTGCCTGCCACGATCACATCTTCGTGCCGTTCGACGACGGCCCGCGCGCGCTCGATGCGCTCGTCGCGCTTCAGCGCGACGCGATGCGCGGCTGACGCGCGAAGGGCGTCCGGGACACGCAAAAAAGAACGGGCCCGTCACCGGGCCCGCGAACGGAGAGGATGGCGCCGGGAACGACCCACGGCGCACGGCGGCTTACTTGTTCGCGCCACCCTCGAACCAGGCGGCGAGCCTCGTGCGCTCGTCGTCGGTCATGTGCGTGACGTTGCCGATCGGCATCGCCTTCAGGCGTACGGCCTGTTCGTAGATGCGCTGCGCGTTCTTCGAAATTTCGTCCGGCGTGTCGAACATCACGCCTGCGGGCGCGCTGCCCATCAGCGTCGGCTTGGCCGAGTGGCACTCGACGCAGCGCTGCTGCAGGATCGGCATGATGTCGTTGATCACGACCTTCGGTGCGTTCGCGGCCTGCGCTTCCGGTGCGATCGGCTTCGGCATCGTCCACACCAGCGCACCCGACAGCAGTGCGACGCCGCCGATCGGCAGGTACCACAGCTGCTTGCCGCGGTGACGCATCACGAAGAACTGGCGGATCAGTGCGCCGGCCAGCATGATCATCACGAGCACGACCCAGTTGAACTTGTTCGTGTAGGTCATTGCATAGTGGTTCGACAGCATCGCGAACACGACCGGCAGCGTGAAGTACGTGTTGTGCACCGAGCGCTGCTTGCCGCGCTTGCCGTAGATCGGGTTCGGCTCTTCGCCCTTGAGCATCTTGTCGACCATCTTGCGCTGGCCGGGGATGATCACGAAGAACACGTTCGCCGACATGATCGTCGCGAGCATCGCGCCGACGATCAGGTAGGCGGCACGGCCTGCGAAGATGTGGCACGCGAGATACGCGGCGGCGACCACGTAGATGCCGACGCAGATGCCGAGCACGCGGTCGTTGGTGCCGAGGATGCGGCACAGCGAGTCGTAGACGATCCAGCCGGCCATCAGGAAGCCGAGCGCGGACGCGACGGCGACCACCGGGCCCATGTCGAGCACGCTCTTGTCGATCAGGTACGTGTTCGGCGCGAGCAGGTACAGCACGAAGAACAGCGAGAAGCCCGACAGCCAGGTCGTGTATGACGGCCACTTCGACCAGTGCAGGTCATCCGGCATTTCCGGCGGGGCGACGGTGTACTTCTGCATGTTGTAGAAACCGCCGCCGTGGACGTGCCACAGCTCGCCGAACACACCGCGCTTGCGCTGGTTCGGGTCGGTCGGCGGTTTCAGGCTGTTGTCGAGCGCGACGAAATAGAAGGACTCGCCGATCCACGCAATGGCGACGATGACGTGCAGCCATCGCAATGCGAGGTTCAGCCAGTCGGTGATGAAGCCTTCCATGAAACTCCTCCAGACTCAGATCGTTTGTCTTTGATGCCGGCGCCGATGCGTGTGTCAGCTGCCGCGATAGGTGCTGTACGACCACGGCGACACGAGCAGCGGCACGTGGTAGTGCGAGCCGGCGTCGGCGATGCCGAAGCGCAGCACGACGCGATCGACGAAACGGGGTTCGGGCACCTTCACGCCGAGCGACGCGAAGTAGTCGCCGGCATGGAACACGAGTTCGTATTCGCCGGCGGCGAGCGCGGCGCCTTCGAGCAGGGGTTCGTCGCAGCGGCCGTCGCTATTGGTCAGCACGGTCTTGATCGCGCGGCGCGATTCGCCGTCGAGCGCGTAGAGGTCCACCTTGATTGCAGCGCCGGGACGGCCGTGCGCCGTATCGAGTACGTGGGTAGTGAGCTTTCCCATTCGCAATTGTCCTTGTGTGAATGCGAGGTTCGGCGGCGACTCGATCCATAGACTGTGCGGCGGATCGAGGCTCCACGTCACGTGGCTACATACCCGTCGGCGAGATTGAAGCGAGCGCCGTGCAGGCATTGTAAAAAGGTTCCCCGCGCAAATACGGGCGCGATATCAAAGATAATGCGCCGCGCATGAGCGGCTGTCGACGGCACGCCGGATACGGCTTCCGGCGGGCGTTTCGGCGCACCGGCGGGGCGTTGCGCGGCGTACCATATCGAAACCGTGAATCGCGGTATTCCGGATCGCGCATTGTGCGCGGCGCGCGCTTGGGCGATCCTCCCGCCGTGCGCGTCGGCCTGTGGCCCGCGCGTACCCCGAAGACGGCGAGCACGCCGGGTAACCGGGCCAGGGCGTTCGAACGGACGCAGGCGCCGGAGCGTGCCGCGATTCAGCGTTCGAACGGCTGTGTGACCGTCCCCAGGATCCTCCCCTGGGGGCAGACCGACGCGGAGAACGCATGAACCTTGAGCAGCACGCCGGCGCACGTGCGCCGAACACGAACACCTCCTCATCCCGCCCGAAAACCCTGCTGGTCAAGCACGCCGACGTGCTCGTGACGATGGACGACGCGCGCCGCGAATTGCGCGACGCGGGGCTCTACATCGAAGACAACCGGATCGTCGCGGTCGGCCCGACCGCCGAGCTGCCCGATACGGCCGATGAAGTGCTCGACCTGCGCGGCCACCTCGTGATCCCGGGGCTCGTGAACACGCATCACCACATGTACCAGAGCCTGACGCGCGCGGTGCCGGCGGCGCAGAACGCCGAGCTGTTCGGCTGGCTCACGAACCTGTACAGGATCTGGGCGCACCTGACGCCCGAGATGATCGAGGTGTCGACGCTCACCGCGATGGCCGAGCTGCTGCAGTCGGGCTGCACGACGTCGAGCGATCATCTGTACATCTACCCGAACGGCAGCCGCCTCGACGACAGCATCGGCGCCGCGCAGCGGATCGGCATGCGTTTTCATGCGAGCCGCGGCGCGATGAGCGTCGGCCAGCGCGACGGCGGGCTGCCGCCCGATTCCGTCGTCGAGCGCGAGCCCGACATCCTGCGCGACACGCAGCGCCTGATCGAGACCTATCACGACGAAGGCCGTTACGCGATGCTGCGTGTGGTGGTCGCGCCGTGCTCGCCGTTCTCGGTGAGCCGCGACCTGATGCGCGACGCCGCCGTGCTCGCGCGCGAATACGGCGTGTCGCTGCACACGCACCTCGCGGAGAACGTCAACGACATCGCGTACAGCCGCGAGAAATTCGGCATGACGCCCGCCGAATATGCGGAAGATCTCGGCTGGGTCGGTCACGACGTGTGGCATGCGCACTGCGTGCAGCTCGACGATGCGGGCATCGGCCTGTTCGCGCGCACCGGCACGGGCGTCGCGCACTGTCCATGCTCGAACATGCGGCTCGCGTCGGGTATCGCGCCGGTGAAAAAGATGCGTCTCGCGGGTGTGCCGGTCGGCCTCGGCGTCGACGGCTCCGCATCGAACGACGGCGCGCAGATGGTTGCGGAAGTGCGGCAGGCGCTGCTGCTGCAGCGGGTCGGTTTCGGGCCCGATGCGATGACCGCGCGCGAAGCGCTCGAGATCGCGACGCTCGGCGGCGCGAAGGTGCTGAACCGTGACGATATCGGCGCGCTGAAGCCCGGCATGGCCGCGGACTTCGCCGCATTCGACCTGCGCCAGCCGCTGTTCGCGGGGGCGCTGCACGATCCGGTTGCGGCGCTCGTGTTCTGCGCGCCGTCGCAGGCGGCATACACGGTGGTGAACGGGAAGGTGGTGGTGCGGGAAGGGCGATTGGCGACGCTCGACTTGCCGCCCGTGATCGAGCGCCACAACGCGCTTGCGCACGCGCTCGTCGAGGCATCGCGCTGAAGCAATCCTGAAGCCGGGCGGTGGCGGCCTGGCCGAGCCTGCCGCTGGCGCGTCGTCGCGCCGCGCCCGTAACGGCGCGGGCGGCGTGTGCCGTTACGCCTCGATCAGCGTGCGGGTGGCTTCGGCGACGAGGCTGCGCAGCCAGCGCACTTCGTCGGAGTAGTGGCAGCGCTCGTGCCACAGCTGGTAGTACTGCATCGGCGGGAAGTCGAGCGGCGCGGGCACGACCGACAGCGGCAGGAACTTCGCGTAGTGATCGGCGAACAGGCGCGTCGTCGTGAAGATCAGGTCGGACTTCACGAGCACGTACGGTGCGAGGTTGAAGTACGGCAGCGTGACGACCACGTGGCGCTTGAGCCGTTCGCGCGCGAGATGCACGTCGATCGCGCCGCGCTGGCCGACCGAGTAAGGCGTCGGCGCGAGATGCGGTGCGTTCAGGTACTGGTCGAGCGTGAGCCCGCCGCGCTTCGCGAACGGGTGCGTGTTGCTCATCAGGCAGACGATTTCGTCGACGAACAGGTTCGACAGGTGCAACTGCTCGGGTGGCTCGGGCCAGTTGCCGACGACGATGTCGAGCTTGCCGTCTTCCAGCGCGAGTTCGTAGTCGAATGCGGGGCCGAGCGAGTGGAATTCGAGCGTTGCGTTCGGCGCGGCCTGGCGGAAGCGCTCGACGACGGTCGGCACGAACAGCACGTTCAGGTAGTCGGGGCAGCCGATCCGGTAGCAGCGGATCGACGTGGCCGGGTCGAAGTTGTGCTGCTGGAACTTGATGCGCTCGATTTCACGCAGCGCGTTCTGCACGGGCTCGAGCAGGCGCAGCCCGTATTCGGTCGGCACCATGCCGGATTTGCCGCGCACCAGCAGCGGATCGCCGGTGATGTCGCGCAGGCGCCGCAGCGCGGCGCTGATCGCCGGTTGCGACTGGTTCAGTTTGACGGCCGCGCGCGTGACGCTGCGCTCCATCAACAAGGTGTGCAAGACGCGCAAGAGGTACGTGTCGATCGCCTCGCGTTGCTGACTCATGATTTCTCCGGGTTATATGTCTGGGCTGATCGAGGGGTACTGTGGGTATATCGTTTTTAATATGAACGAAAATCAGCGTCAAGAGATGGATACCCGCAGGCACCCACCGGCCGGGCCGCGGCAAGGGGCCTGAACGGGGCGGATGGCGGTGCGCGCGGCGCCGCGCGGATGCGCGGGGCGTGTATCCGGATCGCGGTGCGGCGTGTGATGTGGCGTGCGCGTCAGTCGTCGATGCGCATGCCGACCTTCAGCGTCACTTGCCAGTGCACGACCTGGTCGCCTTCGATATGGCCGCGCGTTTCGGTTACCTGGAACCAGTGCAGGTTGTGCAGCGTCTTGCCGGCTTTCGAGATCGCGTTGCGGATCGCATCGTCGCTCGATTGCCGCGACGAACCGGTCAGCTCGATCATCTTGTACACGTGGTCGCTCATGATGCGCTCCCTGGGATATCGGTATGGATTGAAGGTGCAAGCCGTGGTCCCGAGGCGGCGCCGCGTGTGCCCGGCTTCTTGAGTGATAGGTATGATGGGCGGCAAGTTCAACCCATATCGGAGACGAGGAGCATCGTGGAAGTCGGATTTTGCGGACCGGGATTGATGGGCGCGCCGATGATTCGGCATTTGCTGGCGGCCGGGCATCGGGTCAGCGTGTGGAATCGTTCGCGCGACAAGGCCGAGGCGCTCGTGAAGGACGGCGCGCAGGTGGTCGGCACGCCGCGCGAACTGGCGGAGCGCGTCGATACGGTATTCGTGTGCGTGCTCGACGGCCGCGCGGTGGGCGACGTCGTGTTCGGCGAGCACGGGCTGCTCTCCGGCGACGCCGCTGCGCGCCGCCTGCGGCGCATCGTCGATCATTCGAGCATTCCGCCTGCCGCGACGCGCGATTACGCGGCGCGCGCGGCCGCACTCGGCGTCGGCTGGGTCGATGCGCCGGTGTCGGGCGGCGTGCCCGGCGCGCAGGCCGGCACGCTTGCGGTGATGGCCGGCGGCCGCGCGGCCGATCTCGACGCGGTGCGGCCGCTGATCGACACGTACGCGTCGCGGATCACGCACATGGGCGACGCGGGCGCGGGGCAGACGGCGAAGTTGTGCAACCAGGCGATCGTCACCGCGACGGTGACCGCGATTGCCGAGGCCGTCGGTCTTGCGCAGGCGAGCGGCATCGATGCCGCGCGGCTGGCCGAAGCGCTGGCCGGTGGCTGGGCCGATTCGGTGCTGCTGCAGACGTTCGTGCCGCGCATGACGTCCGGCGGTCATGCACCCATCGGCGCGCTCGGTACATTCCAGAAGGACGTCGATGCGATTGCCGACGCGGCGCGCGACACCGGCGCGGTGATGCCCGTGTCGGCCACCGTGCAGCAGGTGCTGCGGCTCGGCGCTGCGCAAGGGCTCGCCGGTGCCGATTTCGCCGCGTTCATCGACATCGTGCGGCCCGGCAACGGGCGTCAGTGAACTGGCGTCGTGACGGGCAGGAGGGGGCGTGAATGGCAGATGGGCCGCCCGGAGGCGGCCCATCGAATGGCAGGTTGATCAGCCGAGGGAGCGTGGTGTCGTGTCGCCGGCGTTCTGGCGGCCGAGCCCGCCGCGCAGGCTCGCTTTCGTGCCTGCACCAAACTCGGGCAGGATGCGCGCACGCGCACGGCTGGCGAACACGAGGAAGCCGAAGCCGTTTGCTTCATACCAGTATCCGCCGTTCTCGAGGCCGTCCAGCGGCTGCTCGAGCGCGTTGGCGATCGATTCGATGCAGCGCTTGCGCAATTCGGCGATGGCCGGATAGGGCGGCTGCGCGCCGCGCACGCTGCACAGGAGCACGTCGAGACCGGGCAGCACATGCGCGTACAGGACGGGTTCGTCCTGCGCGCGGGCGCGGGCAATCTTGGTGTCGAGCTGGGCAAACGGTTTCGAGTGGCGCAATACCGCGAGGAATGACTCCTGGCCATCCTGCTGGGCACGCCGACGTTTTTTCGGGAAGGACATAAACACTCGCCTCAAAAACAATTGCAAGAAATGCGGCACTTTCATGCGACCCACTCCCGGCTATGTACGCCGCATGTCGATCCTTTATAGCACACGAAAATGCTGCCTTCGTGCAGTACGACGATCAATGTCTCCCGTCGACCTGCTCGCCATGATCGACACAGCCAGCGTCTTGGCGCCCGTACTGTCGTTTAGTCTCCATCATAGACCTGCTTTCCCCGCGCGTGCATTCGCCCGTCACAAAAAAGTGAGATAGGCCGCATGCGGCGGTGCATCGCGCGCGCAATAAAAAGGCCCGCACGGGGCGGGCCTGGCTGGCGGGACGCTTGGCGATCAGCGCTGCTTCAGCGAATCGCGGATCTCGCGCAGCAGCACGGTGTCTTCCGGCGTCGCGGCCGGTGCGGCTTCTTCCGGCTTGCGCAGCTTGTTGATGAATTTCACCATCAGGAAAATGATGAACGCGAGGATGACGAAATTGATCGCCACCGTGATGAACGAGCCGTAGCCGAACGCCGCGACACCTGCGGCCTGCAGGTCCTTGAACGAATCGGGATTACCCTTGAACGTCGGGGGAATGGTGCCGAGCAGAACGAACTTGTTCGAGAAATCCAGGCCGCCGGTCAGCACGCCGATGACCGGCATGATGAGGTCTTTCACGACCGAGTCGACGATCTTCGAGAACGCGCCGCCGATGATCACGCCGACGGCGAGATCCATGACGTTGCCCTTGACGGCGAACTCCTTGAATTCCTTGATGATGCTCATGAGCGGCTTTCTCCTGGTTGGGGCGAGGGGAGGCGTGCCGCGACGCGCAGGGATGCAGAGCGTCGAATGAGGGTCGGTGGCACGCCGATGGCCGCATGATAGCGAACGCTCCCCATTGCCGGTAGTCCATCTTGAAATGATTGACAAATCCGCGGGTCGGCGGGGCCGGCATGCAGGGGAGCGTGGCGTGCGTTGCAGCGCGTCGCGGGTGCGTCGACGCGCTGCGCGGCGTCAGGTGTTGTCGTCGGTCCAGCCGTCGTCGTTGCTGCCGAGATCCATGCCGCCGCCGCCGTTGCCGTCGCTCCAGTTCGAACTGTCGCCGCGGCCGAGGTCGAAGCCCGGGTCGTTGTCCTGCCGGCGGCGCTCGCCGTCGACGATCACGTCGCGTTCGACCACGCGCTCGCGGCCGCCCGACATCGCTTCGCCGAGCAGTACGCCGGTCAGCAGCCCGCCCATGCCCCCGCCGAAACCGCCGCCGCCTTGCTGAATCACGACTGGCGGTTGCTGTTGCGGGTAGGGCTGCTGCGGATACGGCTGGCCTTGCGCGCCCGTCATGCGATCGGCTTCCTGCGCATACACGGAGCCGCTGCCGTTCGCCGGTGCCGCGGGTTGCGCGGCCGGATCGGGGCGGCCTTCGACGCGTGCCTTCACGCTCGCATGACGCTGTTCGAGTTCGTCGATGCGATACGGCGGCACCGGATTCTTGCCGTTCGAGAGCGATTCGACGAGCGTGCGCGCATCGGTCTCGATCGCGTCGAGGTCACCCGTGAGCGCCGCGGCGCCGGGCGCCGTCGACAGCTTCGCGTCGAGTTTCAGCGGACGGATGTCGTTCAGCACGTCGGTGGCACGCTTGAGCTGCGTGCGGCGCTCGTCGTCGGCGCGGCTGTCGTCGGCCGTGCGCGCACGCCGCAGCGTCCAGCGCAGCACCAGCGCGATCACCGCGACGATCAGCCCGAGGCCGATCCACATGCCGGTCGACGGCCCGTGTTTTTCGGCCGGCGCGACGGCGGGCGCGAGCGACGATTGCAGCGTACCGGCCTGCGCGGCCGAAGGCGCGTTGCCGTTCACGCGCGCGGCGTCGGCGCGGATGCGCGACTCCGTCTGCGCGAAGCGCGATGCGTCGGTGAACTTGAGTTGCGGATCGAGCGACTTGGCGCGCTGCAGCTGCTCGAGGGCGTCGGACGCGCGGCCTTCACGATCCAGCACCTGTGCGTACAGGTAGCGCGCGTGCGCGTTGTTCGGATGGGCGTCGATGACTTGCGACAGCTGCGTGTCGGCTTGCTGCCAGTTGCGCTGCGCGATCGATTGCTCGACCTGCTGCAGCGACGGGACCGCAAACGCGGCGGACGACAGCAACATCAGCGAGAGGCCGAGTGCGGCGAGAGATTTCTTCATGGTCGAACCGGGCGCAGGCGCCCGTCTCCTGACGATCGGTTCGCGCCGCGCCCGGGGCGGGCGGCGGCGCGGTTGCCCGCGGTTGCCGTTACTGCGCGGGCGTATCGAGCTGCTTCTTCAGTGCGGCGAGGCGATCCTCGACCGACGGGCCCTTGTTCAGCGCGGCGAGCTTGTCGTCGAGCGCCTTGCCGCTCGACGTGTCGGCCGAATTCAGGCGTGCGTCGGAGCGTGCGTTCTGCAGCGCGACCTTGTCCTCGAGCTTCTGGAAGTCTTCGGACAGGTTCTTGCCGCCGATGCCGCCCAGGGCGCTGGCTGCAACATCCTTCGCCTGCGCGATTTCCTGCTTGGCCTGCAGGATGTTCGAGCGTGCATTCAGGTCGTTGCGGCGCTGACGCATGTCGGCGATCTGCCCCTTCAGCTTGTCGACCGACGGCTCGAGCGTCGACAGCTCGGCCGCGAGCGCGTCGCGCTCGGCTTCCGCGTTCGACTGTGCGCTGAGTGCCTCGCGTGCGAGTGCTTCGTCGCCGGCCTGCAGCGCGCGCTTCGCGCCGTCCTCGTACTTCTTCACCTTGTCGTCGGCCGCATCGCGCTTGCTGCGCTGGGTCGCGACCTGTGCCTCGATCTCGATCAGCGAATTCTCGGCACGGCCGATGCTGTCGTCGAGCTCCCGCACGATCTGCCGTGCGTCGCGCGACGGATCCTGTACCGAATCGGCCGCATCGTTCAGCAGGCCTTTGATCGTGCGCGAAACAGAGTCGAAAAGCGACATGAAATCCTCCGTGGTTGAAAGGCGCCGCGTGACCGCGGCAGTGCCCGTTGCGAGCCGGTTCCGACCCGCATGAGCCGGCGGATATTACACCACCGGTTCACTTAAATACGGCTTAAACGCGCGAGTTCAAGCGGCTTGCGCATCAGGATGTCGAACCTTTCGCGGTTGAAAGAATATCGGCCGTGCGCGCCATATTGCGTGTCCATGATAGGCAGAGGATGCCGACAATACGTTCCTCAAATCTCGGCATTGCGGGAATTTTTACAAAAAATCGCGAAGGCACCCGGTCGATTTCATTAAAATGCGCTGTCACGTCGCGGGAACGGATCGCCGCGCGGCGGGGTCTGTCGACGTGACAGCCGTATCACGCCGTATCCGCTCTGATTCATTCGCCTGCATTACGCATGCGTCCGAGGGTGCCACGTACACCCGCCATTCCGACATGCCAATTATCAAACGACCGCCTTCTTCTTCCGACAGGAACGAACCCCACTACACGCTGCGCCGTTCGCCGTCCGGAGCCTATTACCCCGATGACGACGATCGCGACCATCGCGACGACGACCGCCGCACCCAGCGCAGCGGCGGCGGGCGCCGCCGCTCGTTCGGCTCGCGCGTCGTGCTGTGGTTCGTCGGCCTGTTCGTGACGCTGGCGATCGTCGGCGCGCTGATCGTCGGCTACGCGCTGGTCGTGATGGCGCCGCAGTTGCCGTCGCTCGACGCGCTGACCAACTACCAGCCGAAGGTGCCGCTGCGCGTGTTCACGGCCGATCATGTGCTGATCGGCGAGTTCGGCGAGGAGCGCCGCAGCCTCGTGCGCTTCCAGGACATTCCGGACGTGATGAAGAAGGCCGTGCTCGCGATCGAGGACTACCGCTTCTACGAACACGGCGGCGTCGACTTCGTCGGTATCCTTCGCGCGGGCGTCGCCGACCTGATGCACGGCGGCGCGCGCCAGGGTGCGAGCACGATCACGATGCAGGTCGCGCGCAACTTCTTCCTGTCGAGCGAGAAGACCTATACGCGCAAGATTTACGAAATGCTGCTCGCGTACAAGATCGAGAGGGCCCTGACGAAGGACCAGATCCTCGAGCTGTACATGAACCAGATCTATCTCGGCCAGCGCTCGTACGGCTTCGCAGCCGCCGCGCGCGTCTATTTCGGCAAGGACCTGAAGGACATCACGCTCGCGGAAGCGGCGATGCTCGCGGGGCTGCCGAAGGCGCCGTCCGCGTATAACCCGGTCGTCAATCCGAAGCGCGCGAAGGTGCGCCAGGAATACATCCTGAAGCGCATGCTCGAGGTCGGCTACATCACGCAGCCGCAGTACGACGCGGCCGTGAAGGAAGAGATCCACGTGCGTACGCCGGGCAACCAGTACGCGGTGCACGGCGAGTACGTTGCCGAGATGGTGCGGCAGATGATGTATCAGCAGTACAAGGACGAAACCTATACGCGCGGGCTGACCGTCACGACGACGATCAACTCGTCCGACCAGGAAGCCGCGTACCAGGCCGTGCGTCGCGGCATTCTCGACTACGAGCGCCGCCACGGCTATCGCGGGCCGGAAGCGTCGATCAAGCTGCCCGCGGCCGGCGACGACCGCGACGAGGCGATCGACGACGCGCTCGCCGATCACCCGGACAACGGCGACCTGCAGTCGGCGGTCGTGCTGTCGGCGTCGCCCAATGCGGTCGAGGTGCAGTTCGTCGGCGGCGCGACCACGACGATCGGTCCGGCCGGGCTGCGCTTCGTGGCGGCCGCGCTCGGCCCCCGTGCGAACGACACGCTGCGCATCAAGCCGGGTTCGGTCGTGCGCGTGCTGAAGGACGGCAAGACGGGCTGGCAGGTCGTGCAGCTGCCGCAGGTCGAGGGCGCGCTCGTCGCGATCGCGCCGCAGGATGGCGCGATCCGCTCGCTCGTCGGCGGCTTCGACTTCAACAAGAGCAAGTTCAACCACGTGACGCAGGCATGGCGGCAGCCGGGCTCGTCGTTCAAGCCGTTCATCTACTCGGCATCGCTCGACAAGGGCATGGGGCCGGCGACGATGATCAACGACGCGCCGCTGTACTTCCCGCCGAGCGTGCCGGGCGGCACCGCATGGGAGCCGAAGGACGACGACCAGCCGGACGGCCCGATGACGATGCGCACCGGCCTGCAGCGTTCGAAGAACCTCGTGTCGATCCGGATCCTCGCGTCGATCGGCACGCAGTATGCGCAGCAGTACGTGACGCAGCGCTTCGGCTTCGATCCCGCGAAGACGCCGCCTTACCTGCCGATGGCGCTCGGCGCGGGCCTCGTGACGCCGCTGCAGCTCGCGACCGGTTATGCGGTGTTCGCGAACGGCGGCTACAAGGTCGATCCGTACCTGATCGCCGAGGTCGACGACGCACGCGGCCAGCCGCTGCAGAAGTCGCAGCCGGTGCTCGCGGGCAGCACGGCGCCGCGCACGATCGAAGGCCGCAACGCATACGTGATGAACAGCCTGCTGCATTCGGTCGCGACGGCCGGCACGGGCGCGGGCACCAACGTACTGGGCCGCAGCGACCTGCAGGGCAAGACCGGTACGACGAACGACGCGAAGGACGGCTGGTTCGCCGGCTACCAGCAGTCGCTCGTCGCGGTCGCGTGGATGGGCTTCGACCAGCCGAAGAGCCTCGGCAGCCGCGAATTCGGCGCGCAGCTCGCGTTGCCGATCTGGGTGAATTACATGCGCACCGCGCTGAACGGCGTGCCCGAGCAGCAGATGCCGATGCCGGACGGCCTGACCTCGATCGACGGCGAGCTGTACTACGCCGACCGCACGCCGGGCAACGGCTTCGTCGCGAACGTCGACATCAACCCGGCCGAAAATTCGATCAGCGCGAACGACGCGCTCGGCTCGGCCGGTGCGGCGGGGCTTGCGCCGCCGCCCGTCACGCCGCAGGAGAAGCAGCAGATCATGGATATGTTCGAGAACAAGTAAGCGGCATGCCGCCGTGCCGGCATGCGACGGGCGCCTTCGGGCGCCCGTTTTTTGTGCGCCCAGCATGGGCGCACTCCTGCGGGTGTAAGTCCCGCCGTAAGTTGGTCACAACGAACGAAGTGAAGCGCAACTGCATGAGTGTGACCGAGTGTGGGAAGGAAGCGTGGAGCGTAAATCGCGAGCCGATGGACAAGAACCGTATAGAAGGCATTGCTGAGCAGGGCG